>JAJDWF010000006.1 GCA_022825745.1 Dehalococcoidia bacterium
TCCGATGCCGTGCGCAACATCGGGTTCGCCGACTTTGACGCCGGCCTCGCGCTGGCGCAGGAACGCCGCCGCATCCAGGAAATGCTGGACCGGCCGGAGAACGGGGACCGCTGGGGCGCGATCCGCAAGGACATGGGCGACTCGATGAACCGCAACGTGGCCGTGTTCCGCAACGAGGAAGGCATCCAGGAGACGCTGGGAGACCTGCACGACCTGCGCCGGCGGTACGAGAACGTTCCGGTGCAGAACAAGGGCAAGACCTTCAACACCGACCTGATCTTCGCGCTGGAGTTGGGGTACATGCTGGACTGCGCGGACACCATCGCGGTGGGCGCGCTGGAACGCCGGGAAAGCCGCGGGGCGCAGTTCCGCGTGGACTACCCGGAGCGCAACGACGAGGAATGGCTGCACCACATCGTGCTCACCCAAGGAGAAGGCGGACCGGAAGTTTCGGAGCTGCCCGTGGTCATCACGAAGTGGACGCCGGAAGAGAGGAAGTACTAGGAAATGGACGTCACAATCAGGGTAAAACGACAGGACCCGGAGGCGGGAGACGAACGCCGCTTGCCGTACTGGCAGGACTATCCGGTCACCATCGCGGACAACGCCACGGTCCTGGATGCGTTGATTCAGATTCGGGAGGACGACGACGGGACGCTGTCGCTACGGTGCTCGTGCCGGAGCGCGATCTGCGGGTCGTGCGCGGTGCGGATCAACGGACACGCCGGGCTGGCGTGCAAGACCATCGCCAACACGGTGGTGCAGGACGGGGTCATCACGGTGGAGCCGGCCGGCGTGATGCCGGTGGTGAAGGACCTGGTGGTCAACTTCGATCTCTTCTGGGAGAAAATTGAAGCCGTCGATCCCTACCTGAAGCACATGGGCCAGGAGCCGGAGGGCGAATACATCGTGTCCAACGACGCGATGCTGCACCTGTCCGGCGTTACGGCGTGCATCATGTGCGGCGCGTGCGTGTCGGACTGCACGGTGCTGGAAGTGGACCCGACGTTCCTGGGGCCGGCGGCGCTGGCGAAAGCGTACCGGTTCACCGCCGACCCACGGGACGGGGATGCCGAGGGCGTTTCCATGGAACGGCTGTGGGCGCTGAGCGAGCCGACGGGCATCTGGGACTGCACCCGCTGCAACGAATGCGTGCAGGCGTGCCCCAAGGGCGTCGCGCCGATGGACCGCATCATGGCGATGCGGGAGCAGGCGATCCAGGCGGGTTACGACAACAACAACGGCGCGCGGCACACGGACGCCTTTACGGAGTCGGTGGGCCACAGCGGGCGGCTGGACGAGTTGCGGCTGCCGATCAAGTCGGTGGGGATGATGAACCTGCCGGCGCTGATGGACTACATGCCGGTGGCGTTCCGGGCGATGCGGCGGGGCAAGATGCCGCCGATTGCCCACAAAAACGTGGAGAACGTGGATGCGGTGCGGCGCATTTTCGCCCGCACGCAGCCGGAACCCGAGGCCGCGAAGGTGAGCAACAACTCGCCGTTCGGGTAGGCGACGCGTTTGAACAATGAGGAGGAACCAGTGAAATACGCCTTTTTCCCGGGCTGCGTGTCGCAAGGGGGCGCGCCCGAACTTTACCCGGCGGCGCGGATGGTGTGCGACCGCATGGGTATCGAACTGGAGGAGATTCCCGGCTGGACGTGCACCGGCGCGGGGGTAATCCAGGAGAAGAACCAGCTTTTCGGCGACACGCTGAACGCGCGCAACTTCGCCAAGGCGGAGCAGATGGGCCTGCCCATCCTGACCATTTGCAGCACGTGCCAGGGGGTAATGTCGCAGGCGAACCACCGGATGCGCAACCCGGAGTACCTGGCGGAGATCAACTCGCACCTGGCGGAGGAAGGGCTGGAGTACAGCGGGCAGAGCGAGCCCAAGCATCTGCTGTGGATCCTGATTGAGGACTACGGACTGGACAAGCTGGGCGCGCTGATCACCAGGCCGCTGAACGAGCTCAAAATCGCGCCGTTCTACGGGTGCTACATCGTGCGGCCTACCGAGGCGCTGGACATCGAGGACCACCCGGAACGGCAGCAGTCGTTGGAGATGCTGATCCAGTTGCTGGGCGCGACGCTGGTGGACTTTGAGGGCAAGACGCGCTGCTGCGGGTTCCCGATCCTGACCATCAACCAGCGCAACTCGATGGCGATGGTGGGCAAGCATACGTCCGAGGTGAAGGACCTGGGCGCGGACGCCATGGTCACGCCGTGTCCGCTGTGCCACCTGAACCTGGACGGGTTCCAGCCGAAGGCGGCGTCGCAGGCGCGGCGGTCGATTGACCTGCCGATACTGCACATGCCGCAGCTGATCGGGCTGGCAATGGGGATGTCGCCCAACGAGTTGGGATTGAAGCGGCATATCATCAGCACCGGGCCGCTGGAAGTGAAGCTGCGCGGGCGATAGCGCGGCGGAGCTGCCGTAATACGCGTGGGGCGGGTTGAACACCCGCCCCAACTTATTATTGCGTTGCCGAGTGGAACCGTCTTGCGGCTCAGTCCCGCAGAGTGGGGGCGACTTCGCGGATGGCGGCTATGGTTTGATCGACGTCGGCGTCGGTGTGGGCGACGGAGGGGTAGAACTTCTGGGGCCAGGACTTGATTATGCCGTGATCCAGCAGACCGTAGTTGAGCCGGGCCAGAGGGGCCGGATCGGCGGCCAGGCCGTCGCGGTAGTTCTGCACCGAGTGGTCGGCGAAGTAGATGTCGAAGATGGCATCCTCGCCGACGCTCTGGACGGTGAAACCCTGCTCGGAGCAGGCGTCAACCAAGGCCTGACGGATGCGCCCGCCAACATGGTGGAGACGGTCGTACACGCCGTCCTTGCGCAGTTCGGCCAGGGTCGCGAGGCCGGCGGCGCAGGCGATGGGGTTGCCGTTGAGGGTGCCAATCTGGTCAACATAACTGTCGGACGACACCGAGGAGCGGTCATACACGGACATCACTTCGTCCGAACCCAGCACGGCGGCCAACGGGTAGCCGCCGCCCATGATCTTGCCGACGGAGCACAGGTCGGGAGTGACGCCGTAGAATTCCTGGGCGCCGCCGTAAGCGAGGCGGAATCCGGTGACCACCTCGTCGAAGATGAGCAGCACGCCGGCATCGGACGTAATCTTGCGGAGGCCGGCGAGAAAGCCGGGATTGGGGGCGAGGGTGCGCTGTAGCGGCTCGACGATGACGGCGGCGATTTCGTCCTTGTGGGCGTCAATGATGGCGGCGGTGGTGTCCAGGTCGTTGAACTGGGAGACGAGCATCAGGTCGCTGAGGGCGCGGGGGATGCCGGCGCTGTTGGCCTCGGCCTGGGGGAACTCCACGCTGGCGGAGGCGAACACGGACATCATGGCGTAGTCGCTGGTGCCGTGGTAGCCGCCCTCGAACTTGAGGATTTTCTCCTTGCCGGTGTGGGCGCGGGCGGCGCGCATGGCCTGGAAACAGGCATCGGTGCCGCTGGTGGTGAAGCGCACCTTGTCGGCGCAGGGGACGGCCTTGCAGAGCTCCTCGGCGAGCATGACGGCCTGGTCGTTGTTGGCGAAGAAGGTGGAGCCGCGGCCCACAGCATCCAGGACAGCCTCGGTTACGGCGGGATGGGCGTGGCCCATGATCATGGGCCCGGAGCCCATGAGCCAGTCCACGTATTCGTTGCCGGAGACGTCCCAAACGCGGCCGGCCTTGCCCTCACGAATGAGGAAATTGAGCTCTTCGGGGTAGTTCGTGTTGCCGGTGGAGTTGCCCGGGAAGTATTGAGCGGCTTTCGCCAGCAAATCACGTTCCAATTCAGTGCGCTCAGACATGCGGGCCTCCTACGTTTTGTGGAGATTTTTTAACATTATACTCTTGGGCTAATGAAATAAGGGCGGGTACAAGACCCGCCCCTGCTTGTTGTCGCCGGTCTGCGAGGTTATTCGGCGTTGGCCATAACGTCCACCAATTCCTGAACGGAGGCGGCGGAACTTTTGAGGGCGGTCATCTCCTCGTCGGTGAGGCTGATTTCGATGACCTGCTCGACGCCGCCGGCGCCGATCTTGACGGGGACGCCGACGCAAAGGCCGTTGATGCCGTACTCGCCTTCGAGGTAGGCGCAGCCGGGGAGGATGCGCTTCTTGTCCAGCAGGATGGCCTCGACCATTTCGGTGATGGCGGCAGACGGCGCGTAGAAGGCGGAACCCTGCTTGAGAAGGGCGACGATTTCGCCGCCGCCGTCGCGGGTGCGTTGCACGATGGAGTCGATGCGGTCCTGGGACAGCAACTCGGTGAGGGGGATGCAGCCGACGGTGGTGTAGCGGACCAGCGGCACCATGTCGTCGCCGTGGCCGCCCAGCACCATGGCCTGCACGTCGTCCACAGAGACGTTGAGTTCCTGGGCGATGAAGGTGCGGTAGCGGGCGGTGTCGAGGACGCCGGCCATGCCGAAGACGCGATTACGGGGGAACCCGGCGGTCTGGAAGACGTTCTGCACCATGGCGTCCAGGGGGTTGGTGACGGCCAGGATGATGCAGTCGGGGGAGTGCTTGACGATTTCCTGGGTGACGGCGGAGGTAATCCGCATGTTGGTGAGGAGCAGGTCGTCGCGACTCATGCCGGGGCGTCGGGCGATGCCGGCGGTGATAACGACGACGTCGGAGCCGGCGGTTTCCTCGTAGCCGTTGGAGCCGGTAATCAGGCCGTCGGAGCCGATAATGGGGCCGGATTCCAGCATATCGAGGCCCTTGCCCTGGGGCAGGTCTTCGACCACGTCCACGAGGACGACGTCGGCGTAGCCGAGTTGGTGGATGCGCTGGGCGGTGGTGGCGCCGACATTGCCGGCGCCGACTACGGTGACTTTGCTTCGCATCTGGTGAGAGTTCCTCCGATGGTTCGGTGCTATGTTAGATGGAGTCCAGGATGGCGTTGAGGGTAGCGCTGGGGCGCATGGCTTTGGCGGCCATGTCGCTGTCGGGGCGGTAGTAGCCGCCGATTTCCACGGGCTGGCCCTGACAATCGATGAGCTCCTGGGCGATCTTTTCCTCGTTCTCGGTCATCTGCCGAGCCACCTCGGTGAATTTGGCCTTGAGGTCGGCATCCTTGTCCTGCTTGGCGAGGGCCTGCGCCCAGTAGAGCGCGAGGTAGAAGTGGCTGCCGCGGGTGTCCAGCTCGTTGACCCGGCGGGACGGGTTTCGCTGGTATTCCAGATGCTCGCCGATGGCCTGGTCGAGGGTTTCCGCCAGGAGCCTGGCCTGGTCGCTGTTGTACACCTCGCCGTAGTGCTCGAAGGACGCGACGAGGGCGCAGAACTCGCCGAGCGAGTCCCAGCGCAGGTGGCCCTCCTCCTGGAATTGCTGGACGTGGCGGGGGGCCGAGCCGCCGGCGCCGGTCTCGAACATGCCGCCGCCGTTGAGCAGGGGGACGACCGAGAGCATCTTGGCGCTGGTACCCAGCTCCAGGATGGGGAAGAGGTCGGTGAGATAGTCGCGCAGGACGTTGCCGGTTACGGCGATGGTGTCCTGGCCGGCCCGGCTGCGGGTGATGGTGGCTTTCATGGCATCGAGGGGGGGCAAGATGCTGATGTCGAGGCCGGTGGTGTCGTGCTCGGGCAGGTATTGGTTGACCTTTTTGAGCAACTCGGCGTCGTGAGCGCGGTTGGCGTCAAGCCAGAAGATGGCGGCCTGGCCGGTGAGCCGGGAGCGGGTTACGCCGAGCTTGACCCAGTCCTGGACGGGGATGTCCTTGGTCTGGCACATCCGGAAGATGTCGTCTTTCTCGACGCTCTGCTCCATGAGCGTGTTGCCGGAGGCGTCCACCACGCGGATGGTCCCGTTGCCCGGGGCTTCAAAGGTCTTGTCGTGGGAGCCGTACTCCTCGGCGGCCTGGGCCATCAGTCCGACGTTGGCGACGCTGCCGAGGGTGGCCGGGTTGAGGGCGCCGTGCTGCTGGCAGTCTTCGACCACCGCCTGGTAGATGGTGGCGTAGGAGCGGTCGGGGATCAGGGCAACGGTGTCGTGCAGTTCGTTGTCAGGGCCCCAGGTGCGCCCGCCGTCGCGGATAACCACGGGCATGGAGGCGTCGATGATGGTGTCGCTGGATACGTGGAGGTTGGTGATGCCACGGTAGGAGTTGACCATCATCAGGTCAGGGCGGTTGTCGTAGCAGGCCTGGATGTCGGCCTCGATTTCCGCGCGCTTGGCTTCCGGCAGGTCCTGGATCTTGGTGAGCATCTCGGCGACGCCGTTGTCCGGGTCAACCGCGACCTGGGCCAAGGCGTCGGCGTGCTTGTCGAACACATCCTGGAAGAAAACCGACACGCAGTGTCCGAAGATGATGGGGTCGGAGACACGCATCATGGTGGTCTTGAGGTGGAGGCCGAACAGAACGTCGTCAGCTTTGGCCTGGTCCATCTGCTCGGCGAAGAACCGGCGCAGAGCGTTGGCGTTCATGACGGCGCAGTCGAGGATTTCGCCGGCCTGGATGGGGATGCCGGACTTGAGATCGGTGACGCTGCCGTCGCTGCCGACGAACTGGATGGTGGCAGTTCCGGCTTCAGTCGTGGTGACGGCCACCTCGGTGCTGAAGAAATCGCCGTCGGACATGTGGCCGACGCGAGTCTTGGAGACGTCCGGCCAGTCCTGCATCATGCGGTGGGGGTTGCGCTGGCCGTGTTCCTTGACCGCTGTTGAGGAGCGGCGGTCGGAGTTGCCCTCGCGGATGACCGGGTTGACGGCACTGCCCAAGACGCGGGAATAGCGCACCTGGATTTCGCGTTCCGCGTCGTTGGCCGGTTGGTCGGGGTAGTCGGGGATGTCGTACCCCTGGCCCTGCAACTCGGCGATGGCGCCCTTAAGCTGGGGAATGGACGCGCTGATGTTGGGCAGTTTGATGAGGTTGGCCGACGGCTCCAGGCACAACTCGCCGCACATGCGCAGGTAGTCGGGGATTTTCTGCTCGTCGGTCAGATTGTCGGGAAAATTGGCGATGATGCGACCGGACAACGAGATGTCCCAAGTCTCCAGCTCAATGCCCGAACTCTTGGTGAAAGCCTGGAGAATCGGGAGCAGGGAGTGAGTGGCGAGGTAGGGCGCCTCGTCGGTTTCGGTGTAAATGATCTTGGCAGCTTCTGGCATGATCTCCTCCTCAGCAAGCAGGTTCCACGGGCCGCAAAAGTTTGCCAAGGAATGTTTGACTACAGGCCCGGATATGGAGGCCGGATGCGGCGCACCCAGCCGAATTTAAACCTTAATGATTGTACACCCGAATTCCGGCCTGTGGTAGCCCGAACCGGGCATCCTTCAACAAGCGCAGGGTGAGCGGATGCCGTGTTGTCATGCTAAACTTGGCGCAAACTTGGCAACCAGGAGCGATTCCATGTTCTTCAATTCCCGGCGTTCCACCGTACACGCGACCCGTGGGATGGTCGCAACCAGTCAGCCCCTGGCCGCGATGGCGGGCGTGCGCATCCTGATGGCCGGCGGCAACGCAGTCGATGCCGCGGTGGCGACCGCCGCGACGCTGAACGTGGTGGAGCCGATGTCCACCGGCGTGGGCGGCGACGTTTTCGCGCTGATCTGGAATGCCAAACGCAAGGATGTGGTGGCGCTGAACGGCAGCGGCCGGGCGCCGATGGCCGCCAGCATTGACCAGCTTCGAGAACAGGGCAGGACCAGGATGCCGGCATTCGGGCCATTGTCGGTGTCCGCGCCGGGGACGGTACACGGCTGGGAGATTTTGCTGGAGAGCGAGGGGACAATCAGCCTGGCGGAGGCGCTGGAACCGGCGATAGAGTACGCCGCGAACGGGTTCCCGGTGAGCGACATTATCGCGTACCAGTGGCAGCAGCAGGAGGAAAAACTGGCGGCGTTGCCATCGGGCCAGGAGTTGCTTACGAATGGAAGGGCGCCGGCGGAAGGCGAAATGATGCGGCTGCCTACATTGGCAAAGACGCTGCGCACGGTGGCGGAAGGGGGGAGCGAAGCGTTTTACAAAGGACCGATTGCCAAGGCGATTGCGAGTTTCGTGCAGGAGCAGGGCGGATGGCTGGCGGAGGAAGACCTGGCGACGCACCGCTCGGACTGGGACGATCCGATCAAGACCGACTACCGGGGAGTGACCTGCTGGGAGTGCCCGCCCAACGGCCAAGGGATCATCGCGCTGGAGGCCCTGAACATCGCTGAGGGGTTTGACATCGCGAGCATGGGGGAGCAGAGCGCGGAACGCTATCACCACCTGATCGAGGCGACGAGGCTGGGATTCGCGGATGCCTTTGAATACCTGGCCGACCCACGGTGCGTGGACGTGCCGGTGGAGATGTGGACTTCAAAGAAGTACGCGGACGGACGGCGCAGCCTCATAGATTCGGGCGCGGCGATGCAGACGGCGCCTTACGGCAAGATGGTGCCCGGCAGCGACACGGTGTATATCAGCGTGATAGATGGGAACGGGAACGCATGCTCGCTGATCAACAGCGTGTTCGCGAACTTCGGCTCGGGGCTGGTGGCGCCGGGAACGGGCGTGGTGCTGCACAACCGGGCGTCGCTGTTCGAACTGGACCCGGAGCATCCCAACGCGCTGGCGGGCGGCAAGCGTCCGTTCCACACCATCATTCCGGCGATGGCGACGCGGGACGGCGAGTTGTGGCTAAGCTACGGCGTGATGGGCGGGTTCATGCAGCCCCAGGGTCACCTGCAGGTCATCACCAACATGGTGGACTTCGGGATGGACTCCCAGGGTGCGCTGGATGCGCTGCGGTTCCAGGTGGTCGGGGATTCGGTGTGGCTGGAGGGGGACGTGAGCAGCGACGTGGTGATGGAACTGCACCGGCTGGGCCACCGGGTGAACGTGATGCACGGGCCCGGACGCGGCGGGGCCGGCGGCATGGGCGGCGGCCAGGTAGTCAGCCGGGACCCGGACAGCGGCGTGTTGAGCGGCGGCAGCGAACCGCGCAAGGACGGCGCGGCGATAGGCTGGTAACTTATTTCGACAGCCAGTGTCGGAAGCGCTGCCAGGCTCCCTGGGGCGGTTCGTCAACGCGCCGGCCGCGCCAGTACGAGGGCTGCTGCGAGCCCATGCGCTGGATGAACATCCAGACCACGGCGACGACCATGATGGCCAAGCCGGCGAGGGACGTCCAGACGGGGAACAGCGGCAATAGACCCAGGACTGCCAGGACAACGCCGCCCAGCGCCAACTTGCCCGGCGAAACCAGGCGCATACTCTCTTTGGGCCTCGGCGCATACGGGGATTGCTGGTCGTCCAGCGGAAGCGCTGAGTCATCCTGCGGTTGGGGCGCGTTGGCCGGTGGTGGCGACTCGGCTTCAAGCTCGTTGAGCAGTTGTTCGATTTCCTGTTCGTAACGTTCTTTCATATTCGCACGTCCGCGTAGAGGTGAGCAGTTCCGCCTCGCTTCGGGGCAGATTATAACCGCCACGGGCCGGGAGCGTAACCGTTTGGGGCAATTTCGGGCGGGCCGGGGACGCGGCATTCTTGACGCACCGGGGCATTGGCAGTAGTATTGAATACCGTCGGAGAGACAGTATGCCGAAACGAACTTATCAGCCCAAAAAGCGACGCCGGGCCCGAGTGCACGGTTTCCGCTCCCGTTCCCGCACCTCAGATGGACGCGCGGTATTGCGCCGTCGCCGGTTCAAGGGCCGGCACCGGCTGTCCGTGTAGTTGACCTGTTGCTCCGCACCGCCGTAGCTGGCCGCCGATTATCGATGCAGAGACATCATCGGCTCACCGGAAACGCCCGCATTAAGGATATCCATCGCGAGGGGCGCAGCATGGCCAACGGCCTCCTGGTGTTGCGCTTGGCGTCGAACGACCTGGACCACTCGCGGTTTTGCTTCGTGGCCGGGAAGCGGGTGGGCAACGCCGTGGTCAGGAACCGCGTCAAGCGTCGCCTGCGAGAAGTGGTGCGCAACACCGATTTCCAGCCGGGTTGGGACGCCATCATCATGGCGCGCAGGGGAGCGGGAGGAGCGGACTACGCCCAGTTGGAACGCGCGACGCATAACCTGATGCGGCGCTCGGGCCTGACGGCCTCGGAGTCTCGCGAATGAAGCACGCCGCCGTGCAATTGATACGGCTTTACCAGCAGGCCGTGTCCCCGTACCTGCCCTCGATGTGCCGGTTCCAACCGACCTGTTCCCAATACACGGCGGAGGCGGTGGAACGCTACGGCGTGATGCGGGGTTCCCAGTTGGGACTGAAGCGCATTCTCCGTTGTCGGCCGATGGGCGGGCAGGGTTACGATCCGGTAGCCTGAACGGCTGCTGCCACGCAGATCCGTTGATTCAGATGCCACGGCTTTCCCCGTCACGCAACCTCCCATGGCGCAGAATGTCGTGGTCGGGGATGCTGTTGTGCGGACTGGCCGCAATCATCCTTGTGGCGACGGGCTGCACGCCCAACCTGGGCGCATCCACCCGTGGTTGGGGAGCAGTCGCAGTGGCGGACGGAGTGGTGTACGCCACGACGCTGGAAGGGCAGGTGTACGCCCTGAACGACCTGGGCCCCGAAGGAGTCAGCACGCGCTGGGTTTCCACGGTGGGCAGCGAGGATGGTTTCGGGGGCGCGTACAACTCGCCGGCGGTGGGGAGATTCCTGTACGTGTCGGGCATTGACGGGAGTTTGTACGCCATAGAATCGCCGGACGGCGGCGGCGCGGCGGTAGCGGCGTGGCGGCGGCCGCAAATCGAATCGGAAGAGATGCTGCCCCTGGTAGGCAGTCCGGGCCTGGACGAGGCCGGCGGGATCATCGCGGTGGGTTCGGAGGATGGCGGCCTTTACGCTTACAACGCGTTGACCGGCGACGGGCTGCGCTGGTCGCCCTTTCAGACCGAGGGCGAAATCTGGTCAACGCCGGCGCTGCGGAACGGCGTGGCTTACTTCGGTTCCCAGGACGGAAAGGTGTACGCGGTCAGCCTGGACACCGGCGAAACGATCTGGGAATTTGAGACCGGCGCGGCGATTGTCGCCAGCCCAGTAATCCATAAGAATCTGCTGATAATCGGTTCGTTCGACCGCAAGTTGTACGCGCTGGGTTTGAGCGACGGGCAACCGCGCTGGGAGTTTGCGGCGAACAACTGGTGGTGGGCCAAGCCCGTCAGTTCGGGGAAGGCCATATTCGCGCCGGCGATGGACGGCAAGGTGTACGCGCTGGATGAAAACGGCTCGCTGCTGTGGGAGCATGACCTGGGCGCGCCGATCGTCTCCAGCCCGGCGCTGCTGGAGCGCGGCCTGGTGGTGACGACGGTGGAAGGGAGGTTGTCGGTGCTGCGGGCCACGGAGACGTCGCACGGGGCGGCGCAGGAGATCGCGTCGCTGAACCTGGGAGACGACGACAAGCCCAGATTCAAGGCGCCGCTGGTCAGCCTGCCGGACCGGATAGTGAACGGACTGCCGGAACCGGCCGATTCGGTTTACATCGGGTCGGATGACGGCAAGGTGCGGCGGGTGCAGGTGCGTTCCGGGATCAACATCCTGTGGTGCTATGACACGCAGGAGAATACGAGATGCAACTAGAGAACGATAGGCCAGCGGGCAACGGCACAGGTTAGCGATAGTGGAATTTTTCTCCATATTCGTTCTGCTCTGGAACGAAATCATCATCCGGCCGATGCTCAACATCCTGCTGGTGTTGTACGTGCTGTGCTTCTCGCAGATGGGGCTGGCCATCATCGCGTTCACCGTGCTGGTGCGGGTGGTGACAATACCGTTGACGGTGCGCCAGTTGCGCCAGATGCGCTCGATGACCGGGTTGCAGCCAAGGGTGCGGGAGATCCAGGAACGTTATGCCGGCGACCGGCAGCGCATATCGCAAGAGACGATGCGCTTGTACCGGGAGAGCGGCGTGAACCCGATAGGCTGCCTGGGGCCGCTGATTGTGCAAATGCCGATTCTCATCGGGTTGTTCCGGGTGCTGATACTGACGTTGTTCGACAATCCAGAGGACCTGGTCAAACTATCCGACAAGCTGTACTCGTGGATCACATTCGTGCCGATCCATGCGGCGGTGCCGGTGAACAGCGGGTTCCTGTGGATGGACTTGAGCCAGCCGGACCCGTCGCCCATCGTGATGCCGATACTGGTTGCGGCCTCCACGTGGGTGCAGCAGAAAATGACGCAGATGCCGTCGCCGGACCCGCGTCAACAATCCAGTCAAACGATGATGTTGTGGATGATGCCGATCTTCCTGGGGGCGTTTTCGCTGGGTTGGCCCAGTGGCTTGCCCCTGTACTGGGTGGTCTCCAACCTCATCGGAATTGGCATCCAGTACTTTATTACCGGTTGGGGGCCGCTATTCCCACTGTTCCCAAGGCGCGGCGAGGAAGAAACCGAACCCGCGCCGGCGGCAACCGCCCCCGACCCGCAGGAGAGTAGAAGCGATGGACCAGATAGTACAAACCGGGAGAACCGTCGAAGAAGCCGAAGAGCAGGCGCTCGCAGCTCTCGGCGCCGACCGCAGCGAGGTCGAGGTAGAAATACTAAGTAGGGGCCGCCAGGGGTTCCTGGGCATTGGTGGCGAGATGGCCGAAGTCCGGGTGACGCGCCAGTCGGCGGCCGGGCCCCGGGAGGAACCGCCAGCCGCGCCTGACGACGGCGACCGCGATGACGACGACCGTGATGACGGGGCTCGTGATGACGAACAGGCGGACAGCGTGGAATCTCGGGCAGAGGTGGCGGCTGCGGACACGCCGGCCGAGGCGGCGATCCAGGCGGTTGAGCGCATCCTGGAAACCGTGGGGGCGGACGTGGACGTTTCCCTGCGGTCGTCTCACGATGAGTTCACCGGCGGGCCGGTGATCGACATCAACGGGCCGGACTCGGGCCTGCTGATCGGGCGCCGGGGGAATACGCTCCAGTCGCTGCAATTCATCGTGCAGAGCATCGTGCGCCAGCAGTTTGAAGAGGAGAACATCAGGGTGGCGCTGGACGTTGAGCAGTATCGCCAGCGGAGAGAGGACTCGCTGCGGGAGATGGCGGACCGCGTAGCCAGCCGCGTGTCCCAAACGGGGCGGAGCATCACGCTGGAGCCGATGCCGCCGTCGGACCGCCGGGTGATCCACCTGTACCTGGACACCAGAGAGGGGATACGCACCGAGAGCGTGGGGTACGGCGAGAGCCGGAAGGTCCAGATCATTCCGGACCGGGATTAGATGTGTCGAGGTTGACGCGCGGCGTTGACCGGGAACGGCCTGCCCAATAGAATGCGGGTATGAGTCTGCGGTCATACGGCCAATGGGACGCAGTCCCCTTTGACCACCCGCGCGAGGAGTGCGGGGTCGTAGGCATATACAGCCCGGGGGCGCATAGCGCGACGCTCACCGCCATTGGCTTGTTCGCCCTGCAACACCGGGGGCAGGAGTCCGCGGGAGTGGCGGCAGCCGAGGATGGAACGATCCGCGTGCACACCGGCATGGGCCTGGTTTCCGAGGCGTTCCACGACGGGGACCTGGACCGCATTACGGGCGACATGGCCGTGGGGCATACCCGGTACTCGACCACCGGGTCCAGCGACGCCTGCAACGCGCAACCGCTGGTGGTTGACGGTGGCAACGGAAAGCTGGCGGTAGCCCACAACGGCAACATCATCAATGCCGTGCAGTTGAGAGAACAACTGCGGGCGCGCTGGGATTGCCAGTTTGAAACCACCACCGACACCGAGGTGATTGCGCACCTGCTGGCCAATTCCCCGGGCGCAACCTGGCCGGAGCGCCTGTTTTCGGGGATGCGGATGATGCACGGGGCATTTTCCCTGGCCCTGTTGACTCCGACGGCTTTGATTGCCGCCCGCGACCCGTTAGGCATTCGTCCCCTCTGCCTGGGGCGGCTGCCGGCGGACAACGGCAGCGGGTGGGTGTTTGCCTCGGAAACGTGCGCGCTGGACCACATGCAGGCAGAGTTCGTTCGGGAACTGGAGCCGGGCGAGGTGGTTGTCATCACCGGCGACGGCATTCATTCGGAGGTCTATCGAGGCGAGAAGCAGCGCGACCGGGCGTTGTGCGTGTTCGAGTGGATCTATTTCGCGCGGCCGGACAGCATGATGGACGACCGGTTGATGCATACGGTGCGTGAGGAGATGGGCGCGGAGCTGGCGCGGGAGCATCCCGCCGACGCTGACCTGGTGATTGGGATACCCGATTCATCCACCTCGGCCGCCGTAGGGTTCGCCAAAGAGTCGGGGATTCCGTTCGCCAACGGGCTGGTGCGGAACCGGTACGTTGGGCGCACGTTCATCGAACCCGAGCAGCAGCGCAGAGACCGGGGAGTGCGGCAGAAGTTCAATCCGATGCCGGCGGTGCTGCGCGGCAAACGCCTGGTGGTGGTGGACGACAGCATCGTGCGCGGCACGACGACTCCCCACGTGGTGGAACTGCTACGAAAGGCGGGCGCGTCCGAGATTCACCTGCGCGTTTGCGCCCCACCCATCAAGCACCCCTGCTACCTGGGTGTCGATATGGCTACCCGGCAGGAGTTGATCGCGGCCAACAAGTCCATCGAGGAAATCCGCGAGTTGACCGGCGCCGATACCCTCGGTTACCTGAGCGTGAGCGGGTTGATGGGAGTGGCGAAACCGGATAAAGGGAAGGGCGGATTCTGCGACGCGTGCTTCACCGGAAACTATCCGGTGCCGGTGCAACTGGACTTCTCCAAGATGGCCTTAGAGCGCGCGGCGTCGTGAGCGCAGGGCAGTGAGGCAGGGTTGAGCACTTCGCAAGTTGGCACCTATGAGGCCGCCGGCGTGTCGCTGGACGCGATGGACGGGTTGAAGGACCGTATCAAGGCGTTCGCGGCGTTGACGCACGGGCCGGAAGTCCTTGACGGCGGCGGCGGGTTTGCCGGGTTGTTTGCCATGGGCAAGTACGCTGATCCGGTACTGGTGGCCAGCACGGACGGAGTGGGAACCAAGTTGAAGGTGGCGGCCCAGTTGGGCCATTTTGAAGGCGTCGGGCAGGATCTGGTCACGCTCAACGTGAATGACATCCTGACGAAAGGCGCGCGGCCCCTGTTCTTCCTGGACTACATGTCCTTTACTGCTTTTGACGAGCATAGGCTGGAAATGCTGATGCGAGGAATTGTCTGGGGGTGCCGGGAGGCGGGATGCGCGCTGATCGGCGGGGAAACCGCGCAATTGCCCGGGGTGTACAGCGCCAGCGATTTCGACCTGGCCGGGTTTGTGGTGGGTGTTGCCGAACGGGATAACCTGCTGGACGCGAACGGGGTAATACCGGGGGACCGGCTGATCGGGATACCGTCAAGCGGGGTGCATACCAACGGGTTTTCGCTGGTTCGTCGGGTTTTCAACCTAGACGAGAATCCGTCGGCGCTGTTTCGACCGTGGCCGGGGTTGGAAAGGAACCTGGGCGACGAGCTGATGGTGCGCCATCGCGGTTACTTTACAATGCTGGAGCCGCACCTCGGCTCAATAAAGGCGTTGAGCCACATCACGGGCGGCGGGTTGCCGGGTAAGATGCCGGCGTCGCTGCCGGCCGGGGTAGCAGCGGAGTTCCAATTGGGTTCCTGGACTGCGCCGCCCATCTTCGACGCGATCCAGAAGGCCGGGGACGTAAGCGACGACGAGATGTTTCGGGTGTTCAACATGGGCCTGGGCATGGTGGCGGTGTGCGACGACGAGGGGGCCAACTCCATGCTCGCGGATTTGGATGATGCCGTTGAAGTGGGCCGTATCGTGGAGCAACAGGGGCGCGAACGGGTAGTATTTCGGGAAGGATAGACGCACGCGAGGAGGTGAGACATGGGAATGACGAGCTGGTTTCGGCGCACCAGGACGCGCGAGGAAAACGAAGCGATGCACGGAATCCACAGCCCGTGGTGGGCCTGGGGACCGCTGGGCTTGATCTGGTACGGAAGTCATGGCAGCAGCCACAACGTTGACCCCGGGCATATGAACCATCCGGGCGACGCCGGGCATTTCAACCACAACATGGACCACGGCGGCGGTTTCGGCGGATTTGACGGCGGAGCGGGCGGCGTGTAATAGCTTACGCAGATTCAACGGGAGACGAGCAGTAATTTGAAAGCGTTACTCAGCGTATTCGACAAAACGGGCATTGAAGACCTCGGCAAGCGTCTGTCAGGCTCGGGCTACGAGCTGATCAGCACGGGGGGAACTCACCGCAGCCTGTCCGACGCGGGGGTTACGGTGCGTCAGGTTTCGGACGTGACCGGCTCGCCGGAGATTCTGGAAGGTCGGGTCAAGACCCTGCATCCGGTGATTCACGGCGGGCTGTTGGCGCGGCGGGACTCGCCGGACCACATGGAGGAGTTGGGCCAGCACGGGATCGACGCGATTGACGTGGTGGTGGTGAATCTTTACCCGTTTGTGGAAACGGTGAGCAAGTCCGGCGTCACGCTGGACGATGCGCTCGAGAACATCGACATCGGCGGGCCGACAATGCTGCGAGCGGCGGCGAAGAACTTTCCGTCGGTGGCGGTGATCGTGGATCCGGCTGATTACGCATGGGTGGCCGACGCGCTGGCCGGGGACGGCCTGGACCTGCAACAGCGGCGCGGCCTGGCGACCAAGGCGTTCCAGCACGTTGCGGTGTACGACGCGGCGGTGGCGGAGTACCTGGCCGCTGACCCCACGTCGGAAGAGGAGATGCCGGAGCAGGTGACGATTGGCTTGACGCGGGTATCGTCGCTGCGCTACGGGGAGAACCCGCACCAGCGGGGGGCGCTGTACGTGCCGGCCAGCGGCGGTTCGGGCGGATTGGCGCGTGCTCTACAGCTGCACGGCCGGGAACTATCTTTCAACAACCTGATGGATGCGGACGCGGCCTGGCGGACGGTCAGCGACTATGACGAGCCGGCGGCGTGCGTAATCAAGCACGCGAACCCGTGCGGGCTGGCCTCGCGGGACGACCTGGCGCAAGCGTACCAACTGGCCTACGAGGGCGACCCGGTGTCGGCGTTTGGCGGCATCGTCGGGTTCAACCGGAAGGTCACGGCGGCAGCGGCGGCGGCGATGGAGCCGGTTTTTTATGAAGTGGTTGTGGCTCCCGGGTACGACGGCGACGCGCTGGAAATCCTGCAACGCAAAAGGAACCTGCGGATTCTTTCGGTCGATCCCACCGTCCCATCGGGAGGAGCGACGGACTACGACGTGCGGCCGCTGAGCGGCGGGATGCTGGTGCAGACGCCGGACGCGATTGACGAGGACGCCAGCAAGTGGACAGTCGCAACCGAGCGGGCGCCCAGCGAGTCCGAACTGGCCGACCTCGCCTTTGCATGGAAGGCGGTGAAACACATCAAGTCCAACGCCATCGCGTTTGTGAAGGACCGGCAGTTGGTGGGCATGGGCGCCGGCCAGCCTAACCGCGTGGTCAGCGTGCATTTGTCGCAGCGGGCAGCCGGGGAGAAAGCGGCCGGGTGCGCGCTGGCGTCGGATGCGTTCTTCCCGTTCCCGGACAACATCGAACTGGCGGCGGAGGCCGGCATCACGGCGATCGTGCAGCCCGGGGGATCGATACGGGACGATGAAGTTATCGCCGCAGCGAACAACGCCGGGATTGCTATGGTGTTCACCGGCGTGCGGCACTTCCGCCACTGACCAGCGCGGTTGGACGCCTACCTGGACATTGAGACTACCGGATTCATCGGAGGCAATTCCTATCCGACGGTGGTGGGGATTGCCGTAGATTTTCCCGGCGACTGGTCGGTGGAGCAGTTGGTCGGCGATGACATCACGCCGTCCGCGATTAGGCACGTGCTGGAAGGCGTTACGACCATCTATACATTCAACGGCAGCAGCTTTGACCTGCCGTTCCTGGCGTGGAAACCCGGCATTGACTTGCGCCGGCGATTTGAGCATCACGACCTGATGCACACGTGCCGGCGGGCCGGCTTGCGCGGCGGCCTGAAACGCATCGAGCGGGCGCTGGGCATTGAACGGGCGGACCTACCGGAGATGGGCGGGCACGACGCGGTGCTGCTGTGGCGGAAGTACCGGCAAGAGGCGAGCACGGCGGCGCTGGACCTGCTGCTGGAGTACAACCGGGCCGACGTGGAGAACCTGCGCACGCTGCGCAACCTGCTGGAAGAATCACAAGACTGGAGGACCTGACCGTTGGAACTAGGATTGAAGGGCAAGAACGTAGTGGTAACCGGGGGCGGCAACAACATCGGCAGGGCCATCACGCTGGCGTTCGCCGCCGAGGGCTGCAACCTGGCGATTGCGGAGCTGAACCGAGAGGCCGGCGAGGGAGTAGCGGCGGAAGTGGCGGCCATGAGGAGCGGCGCGACGGCTACGGTGATTGACGCCGACGTGACCGACCGGGCCAGGACCGATGCGATGGTCGCCGATGCCATCGCCCGACTGGGCAGCGTGGACGTACTGGTGAACAACGTGGGGTGGACGGTGGACCGGCTGTTCATGGACAAATCCCGGGAGGAACACGTCAAGGAAGTGGACGTCAACCTGTGGGGCGCGATCAACTGCATCCACGCGGTGCTGCCGCACATGATTGAACGGCAGAACGGTTCCGTGGTGAGCATCAGCAGCGACGCGGGACGGATGGGCGAGTACCGGGAGGCAGTCTATTCCGCGTGCAAGGCGGGAGTGATCGCGTTGAGCAAGTCGCTGGCGCGGGAAACGGGACGCTACGGGCTGCGGTTCAACATGGTGTGCCCGGGCCTGGTGGTCCCGCCGCAGTCTGAGGTGGCGAGTTCCGACAGCATGTGGGCGCAGGGGATGGAGGAACTGTTCACCGACGACGTGCTGGAGCGGGTGAAGCGGGCCTACCCGCTGCGTCGGATGGGCACGGCGCAGGAGGTGGCGAACGCGGTCGTGTTCCTGGCGTCGGACGCGGCGAGTTTTATCACAGGCCAGACGCTGAGCGTTTCTGGCGGGTACACGATGATGTAGTTTCACACGCGACGAGATTGCCACGCTTCGCTCGCAATGACAAAGCTGGGTACGCTTGGGGCTATGGAGCGGGAAAAAATAGGGGCGGGTTTGAAACCCGCCCCTACGGTTTGCCGTGTTGTCGGAAAGGCTTACTGCTGGTTGGTGCCAACCAGGGCCCAAGCCTTTTCTTCCATGGCGGGGATGACGGCCTGCACCAGATCGTTGTCCACGTTGGCGGCTACGGTGGGGTAGCCGGCGCGGTCGATCATGCTGGACAGGTTGCCGGACTTGAACTGGTCCAGGGTCCAGGCCAGGGTGTGGCCGCTGGTGGTGGTGTCCCAGTAGATCCGGACGTCCTGGTTGCGAGGGCCGTAGTGGTAGTGCGGCGCGATCTCGAAGCAGTCGAAGGCCAGGAGCTCGAATTCCTGCCCGAGATGGTCGGTCAGCACGTGGATGGCCACGCCGCGGTCGTTGGCGGCGCCGATGTTGGAGCGGAACTCAACGCCGAAGCGGATGTTGCCGGCTTCGTAGATGTGGTCGCCGCGGAAGTGGGTGACCGTCCGGCGCTCGTCACGAGACTTGCCCAGGGCGCACTCGTCGACCTCGTCCATCTTGTTCTCGTCGATGGGGTTGGCCTCGATGCTGGAAGCCAGGTCCTCGTAGCCGGCACGTCGCACCATGGCGGGCAGGTTGGTCCGGATATTCTTGAGAGTCCAGCCCAACGGGGTGCCCACGGTCGTCTTGTCCATGTGCAGCCGGATGTTCATGTTCTCCGGGCCGTAGTGATAGTGCGGGTCCTGGTCGAAGCAGTCGAACCGCAGAATCTCGGTGTCATGGCCGTCGATGTCGCCGTACACCTGAACCATCAGACCCTGGTCGGGCATGATTTCCTTGCGGTAGGACAGGGCTACGTCCACCGGGCCGATATTGATAATGGTATCTCCCTTTTCCATGAGCTCGCCTCCTCTTGGAAGTGGATAAATTTGAACCGCAGCCGAACGTGGCTGCATGATTTAAGGCGATTATAGCATCGCCTAACGCAATGGCAAGAACGATTTTTATTTATTTGACCAAATACTCGGCCACGCGACGAATGCAGGATATAATCTCCCATGATTTGATACCGATATGGCAGGACGACGTCATCCGATAACGGCCGATTTTGCGGGCGCCAGGACTCCCGTGGGCAGCGTCGTCCGGTTCCGAGGGGCGGGAAACGGAGAGCTGAGGGGAAAGATAACCGGCATTCGCACCAGGCACGCCGACGTGTCGGGCGAGGACGGCAGCGAGTGGTCGGTGCCTTACGCCGCCATCACGGAGGTGGAAAGCGCGCCGGCGGTGGAGTGCACGCTGGCCGAGGTTGAGGGAGTCGCGCTGCGCTTGATCGATGAGTTCACCGGACGCGGCGCTTTGAA
>JAJDWF010000034.1 GCA_022825745.1 Dehalococcoidia bacterium
CGCTACGCCTACGATCCCGCCGACTGGGAGCGTTCTCTGTGGGCCGTTCCCCTGGGTTCCTCAGGCCATCCCGGCAGTCCCCACTACGCCGACCAGGCGGAGACGTGGGCCAACGTGCGAATGGCCCCCATGATGTACGGATGGGAACGAATCGCCGCCCATGCGGAGACGGAGCAGATGCTGCGTCCCTGTTAGGGTTTGATCAGTCGTCCAGCAGGATGTACACCGCACCCGACGGGCTCAGGTCGTGGTGCGAATGGCCCTTGCCGGTGACGTCCTCCATCAGCCGGATATCTCCGGCCCGCAGCACCCGTTTCGCTCCGTCGCTGGCGCCGATCTCCACCTCGCCGGACAGGTGGATGATCAGCCTGCGCTCCGGCAGAGGGTGGAAGTCCATTTGGCGCGATCCGTCAAATTCCTGCACCCGCACCTCAGACACGTTAATCAACGCTCCCAGTTCCGGGTGATCTTCCAGCTTCAGGTCCTCAATGTGGCTCTCGCCGTCGGCGTCCGAAAATACGCGGTATATTGCCATTCCGCCCCCTCTGCATAGTTGTGATTGAAGCGCTAATCCTCTCGCAAATGCGGTGCGACCCGCTCGGCGAACAACTCCAGGTTGGTGACCCCGTCGGCCAGCGGCATCCCCGGCCACATCATCCGGAAGCAGCCGTGCGACATGCCCAACTCCCGGTAGCGGGATAGCTCTTCCACCACCTCGTCGGGACTGCCGATGACGAAGCGGTCGCGCGCCAGGTCCTCAAAGGGCTCGCGGAAGTTCTCCTCGCCTGGCAGTGCCTTGTCCTGTCCCCACTGGGCATAGGCTTCGTACTTCCCGCCCAGGTATGGCTCGGCGGTGGCAAACGCCTCCTCGTGCGTCCGCCCCACGAATACCTCCCGGCCCAGCGGCAAACGCTCCGGCGCGCCCGAGTTCGCCGCCCCCGCCGCCTCGTGGTACATCTCCACCTGCTGGCTGATGGTCTCAAACTTGGCGTGCGGGTTCACGTACCAGGTGTAGCCCAGGCGCGCCGCCCTTGTAATGGCCGCGTCGCTGTTGGCCGCCACCCACACCGGCGGCGGTTGCTGAATGGGGCGGAGCATCAACTGGGCATCCCGGAGCTGGAAATACTGGCCGTCGTAGTCGATGCGCTCGCCCGACCACAGCAGGCGCATGGCCTCCAGGCATTCCAGGTAGCGGCTCACCCGGGTACGGCGCGGCACGCCGAAGTTGTCATACTCCTCGTCTCGGTACCCCAGCGCCGCTGACAGCGTGAAGTTTCCGCCAGTGATCACGTCCATGGTCGCTACCCGTTCCGCCAGGTCAACGGGATGGTGCAGCGGAACCAACAGCGTCGCCACCAGTCCCATGCCCCGCGCCTCCGCGGATATACGCGCCAGCAGCGGCATGGTCTGCAACTGCTGGTACGGGTCGGTCAGGTAGTGTTGGCCTTGATAGACCATGTCGAAGCCCAGATCCCGCGCCGCGCCCACGTAGGTGCAGATGTCGGCGAAGGCTTGCTGCATATCCGCGCCGGCCGGCTGCTGGGCTATGGCGGAAAGGGAAACTCCAAATTTCATTTTGTTCCTCTGTGAGCGAGACTACTACCATCGCCGCGATCTCAGTGCGTCCGTCATTGCGAGCGCAGCGTGACAATCTCGTACTGCATTGGGTGCTTACCCGGTCAGGTGATTACCCAACAAGTCAATGGCCGACTGTACCGCGCCGTGCTTGGTGGCGTCTCGGTCGCCGCCGACGCGAATCTCGATGGCCACGTCCTCGCCGTCCTTCACCGCCAGCCCGATCCAGAACGTGCCGATGGGCAAACCGCTGCGGCCCGGCGCCGGGCCGGTCACGCCGGTGGTGGACAGCGCGTAGTCGGTGCCCGTCAACTCCAGCGCGCCCCGGGCCATGGCAATGGCCATCTCCCGGCTCACGCTGCCGGCGGTATCGTAGAGTTCCTCGGGCACTCCCAGGATCTTCTCCTTCAGGCCTCCGGTGTAGGCGACCACCCCTCCCGGGAAGAACCGGGACGCTCCGGGGATCGTGCCCAGCGTGTAGCCCAGCAATCCGTTGGTGCATGCCTCGGCCACCGATACGGTCTGGTGGCGTTCCAGCAGAATTTCCGCAACTTCGTTAACTTCCACGGGTCAATCTCCTTGCGATGTTCTCCGATGCCGACGGGGATGAGGATAGCGCGGGTCCGGGCGATTACACATCCATCATCTTGTCGGGCGTCATCAACTCCATGAACTCGATGCGGTTGCTTTCCACCAGCGGGCGGATCTGCGCTCCAATTTCCAACGCCGCCGCCGGCAGTTGGTGCCCGCCGCGCATCGGCGACATCAGCGCCTCGTCCGTCCATTCCAGCACTACCTCTCCGGGTTCGCCCGGCACTGTCCCGCCGTTGAAATAGACCTTGAACTCGCTACGCTGGCCGGCGTCGTGGTAAGTCTGCGCCTGTTTCTGCAACAGACTCGCCACCTGCCGCGCGTCTCTGGGGTCCTTGACCTTGAAAATTCTCCTCAGCACGTACATGTCAACGCTCCTCGCTCAAATGGCGTCCAAAATTGCAAACGCCAATATCATACCCGATTTTCCCGACACCCAATCGTCATTCCCGCGAAAGCGGGAATCCAGTGACCTGACCATCCGCCTCACACCTTCCGCAGCAACGCCAGGTACTCCCGATTGCCGGCGTCGCCCGTGATTGGCGAATCGACAGTATCCAGCAGCGCAACATCATCTCGTTGCGCCAGCCAATCCTGCACCCGGCGCAGAATGTCCGCTCGCAGCGCGTCATCGCGCACCACACCGCCCTTGCCCACTTCACCCTTTCGCGCTTCGAACTGCGGCTTGATCAGTGCGATGGCATAACCGCCCGGTCGCAGCCAGCCCAGCGGTTCCGGCAGCGCCATGGTCAGGGAGATGAACGATACGTCCGCCACCAGCAGATCCACGGATTCGGGTAGGTCGAACGGATAGCGCACGTTCACCTTTTCCATGCACACCACGCGCGGATCGCTACGCAGCCGGTAGTGGAGTTGCCCATGGCCCACGTCCACGGCGTACACGCGGCCGGCGCCCCTTTGCAGCAGGCAGTCGGTGAACCCGCCCGTGGACGCGCCCACGTCCAGCGCGGTGATGCCGTCCAGTTCAATCTCGTATCCTGCGGCCCACGTATCCAGCGCATGGGCCAGCTTGACGCCGCCGCGACTGACGTAGGGTAGTCGCTGGCGCACCTCCAGCGGCGTTTCGGGATTGAGAAACGTTCCGGCCTTCTGCACCGGCCCGGTGGGTGCAACGACCGCCCCCGCCATGATTAGCGCCTGGGCTTCCTCCCGGCTCTCCACCAACCCCCGTTCCACCAGCAGCACGTCCGCCCGCTGTCGGCCGGCGCGCTTTTTGGTTCCGGGTCGGGCCGGGTCTGGCATAGGTTCGCCTTTATTCCCCGATGAATTGCGGCCGCCGCTTCTCCAGGAACGCCCGGAATCCCTCATGGTAGTCCCGCGTATCGAACTGGGTCAGTGGCAGGTCGGCTTCTTCCGGCGTCAGGTCAAGCGACGGCTTGGCCAGCACCTGGTTCAGCGTCTTCTTGTTCACGGCGTGGGACAGTGGCGCCAGGTTCGCGATATCGGACGCCAGTTTGTAGGTGACTTCCTCCAGCTTTTCCGACGGCACAACCTGGTTGACCAGGCCGATTCGCAGTGCCTCGTCCGCATCCAGCAACCGCCCCGACAGCAGGATGTACAGCGCGTTGCCCTTGCCCACCAGATTCACCAGTCCGTACATCTCGCGATGGCCGATGGTGATGCCCAGCCGCGCCACCGGAATGCCCAGCCGGCTTCCCTGAGCGGCGATGCGCAGGTCGGTCGCCACCGCCAACTCGCACCCGCCCCCGGCGGCAAAACCCCGAATCATGGAGATCACCGGCGTTCCGATCACGGCCACCGTCTCCAGTAGTCCGTCCACTGCGCGGTTGTAGGTTCGGCCCTTGGTCGAATCGCTGCGGTACTCGTCGAAATCGCTGATGTCCGCGCCCGCCGAAAACGCCTCGCCGCCCGCGCCGGCGATCACCACACACCGCACGTCCCGGTCGGCATCCAACTCCCGCATCAGTTCAGTCAGTTGCCCCCACATTGCGAACGATATCGCGTTGCGCTGCGCCAGCCGGTTGATCGTCACCGTGGCGATGGCGTCGTCCCGCCGCAGCAGGATGTAGCCTTTCGGATCAATGGGTTCATCTGCAACTGTGTCTGGCACGGCGGTTGCGGCGTCGGTCATCGGGAGTCGCTCCTGTGGAAAATCGCCGGCAAGCATAACACAGCGCTTGCCTCGCACACGTTTGACACGAGCCATATTACGTTTCAGACTAGCGCCGTTCCGGCAACACTACCCGAACGATGGAGGTTTGCGGTGGCTACCTATGACTACGACCTGATTGTCATCGGTTCGGGGCCGGCCGGCCAGAGGGCTGCAATCCAGGCGGCGAAACTCGACAAGAGCGTAGCGGTACTGGAAAGGCTGCCCATGCTAGGCGGCGTTGACGTCAACACCGGCACCGCCAGCAAAACCCTGAGAGAGGCCGTGCTGCACCTGACCGGGTTTCGCGAGCGCAACATTTACGGCGATTCCTATTCGGTCAAGCAGGACATTACCATGAGCGATCTCATGGTACGTACCGGATACGTGATGCAGCAGCAGGTCGATATGCTTCGCGTCCACTTTCTCCGCAACCAGGTGGAGACAATATACGCGGAGGGTTCGTTCGTTGACTCTCACACCATACATCTGTCATTCGCCGACAGCCGGTTGAACCGCGACATAACCGCGGATAAAGTGATTATCGCCTGCGGGTCCTTTTCAACCACTCCGCCTATCGTTCACGTGGACGGCCGGCTGATTTTTGTCAGCGACGACGTATTGAACCTGCCCGACATCCCGCGCACGCTGACCGTCGTGGGCGGCGGGGCCATCGGCCTGGAATATTGCAGTACCTTCGCCGCGTTGGGCTCACGGGTCACGCTGGTGGACCGGAACCCCCGCCTGCTGCAATTCGCCGACGACGAAGTTGTGGACACCCTGGTCTATCACCTGCGGCAAAACGGGGTAACACTGCGCCTCAACGAAAACGTCAACGACATCGAATACGTGCGCGACCATCGCGGCGACCGGGTTCGCGTCCTGCTCGAAAGCGGCAAGCAGATCATCAGCGACGCCGTCATGTATTGTGTCGGACGCACGGGCAACACCGCTGCCCTCAACTTGGAGGCGGCCGGTCTGGAAGCCGACCCTCGCGGCCGAATCGGAGTGGACGAAGATTATCAAACCGAAGTTGATGGCATCTATGCGGTTGGCGGCGTCATCGGGTTTCCTGACCTTGCTTCTACTTCTCGCATGCAGGGCAGATTGGCCGCCTGCCATGCCTTTAACGCGCCCATAAATCGGTTCGACGGCCTCCTGCCCTACACCGTAAGAACGATTCCGGAAGTAGCCATGGTTGGCAAGACGGAATCGGAACTTACCGACGCCGGCGTGTCCTACGAGGTCGGGAAGGCCAACTACCAGGAAACCATGAGCAGCGTGATGCAGGGCGACAACGCCGGCCTGTTGAAGCTGTTATTCGACACGGAGTCCAGGAAACTGCTGGGGGTGCATATCCTGGGAGAAGACGCATCGGAACTGATTCACATCGGGCAGGCGGTCATGGCCCACAGCGGCACGGTTGATTACTTCACCGAGGTGGTGATCAGCTATCCGTCCCTCGCCGAGTGCTACGCCACCGCCGCCCTGAACGGCATCAACCGCCTGGAGCTATAGACTTCATCGTCCCATGAGTTTCTCCCTGCATTCACCCGGCAGCGCCGTGCCGTCCGGCCACATTGCCAGCGTCGTGGTTGCTTGTATAATGGCCGGCGTTGGCTGGAGCCGACCAATTTGAACTGGGAGCCAATCCCGATGAAGAACAAGGTCTATCCCGATTTCGATTCCGCCGTCGCCGACATGAAGGACGGCATGACTTTCATGTCGCCGGGTTTCGGCAACGTGGGCCTGGCCCGCAACCTGTTGGCTGCTGTGCATCGGCTCGGCGTCAAAGACCTGACGGGCATCTCCAACAACGCCGGTAGTCTGGATGACCGTGTCGATGTGGGGACCTTGATCGAAGCCGGCCAGGTCAAGAAAATGATCTGCGCTTTTACCGCTCCCACCCATCCGTCGCAAATCACCCCGTTCGTCCAGATGTACAACGACGATCAGCTGGACGCCGAGTTGGTCCCCCAAGGCACCCTCGCCGAGCGGATGCGCGCTGCCGCCGCCGGCATCGGCGCGTTCTACACCCCCGCCAGCGTCGGCACCGAGCTGGCCGAGGGCAAGGAACACCGGGAAATCAACGGACGCACCTACGTGCTGGAATACCCGTTGCCCGCCGATTTCGCGCTCATCCGCGCCTACCGAGCCGACACTTTCGGCAACCTGCAATTCCGCCTCACCCAGCGCAACTTCAATCCGATCATGGCGAT
Organism: Dehalococcoidia bacterium; assembly: GCA_022825745.1. GTDB lineage: Bacteria > Chloroflexota > Dehalococcoidia > Lucifugimonadales > UBA3495 > Bin87. Next base: position 6,517 of record JAJDWF010000034.1, read on the forward strand.
GGCCGCCGACGTCACCGTGGTTGAGGTCGAGGACAGCATTGTGGAGCCGGGCGAAATTGACCCCGATTGCGTTCACGTCCCTGGCGTGTACGTTGACCGCTTGGTGAAGATTCCCGAGGACGGGATCTGGGACTGACGTTGCGACACTGGATTGAGATCACGCGCTTTGCTCGGAATGGCAACGCTAGATGCAAGGAGTGAAGAATGACTACCGCAGATAAGCCCCGCCTGTCTCGCCAGACCATGTGCGACCGACTGGCCATGGAGTTCCAGGACGGCTGGATCGTGAACCTGGGAGTAGGCATGCCGACCCTGTGCTCCAACTACCTGGAGTGCGAGCCGGATAAGGAAATCATCTTCCACTCCGAAAACGGCGTTATCGGTTACGGCCCGCTGGCCCCTGCCGGCGAGGAGGACAGGCACCTGGTTAACGCCGGCGGCCAGAACGTGGTCGCGCTACCCGGCATGGCCATCGTCCACCACGCCGATTCCTTCGGCCTCATCCGTAAGGGCATGGTGGACGTCACCGTGATGGGCGCTTATGAAGTCTCCGAGAACGGCGACTTCGCCAACTGGCGCATACCGGTGCGCAAGGGCGGCGGCATCGGCGGCGCCATGGACCTGGCGGCCTGCGCCAAGCGCGTGTTCATCGCCATGGAGCACAACCAGCGCAACGGCGCCCCCCGCGTGCTCAAGAACTGCAACCTGCCCATCACCGCGCCGGGCGTGGTCAAGTTGCTGGCCACCGATCTCGGCTTGTTCGAGATCACCGAAGCCGGTTTCGTCCTGAAAGAACACGCCCCCGGCTGGTCCCCCGAGGACATCCAGGAGCAAACGGAGGCGAAGCTGATCATCGCTGACGACCTGCGGGAGATACGGGTGCGGCCGGAGTAGCGGCGAGCACGGTCATGTACACGTCCTTCAGCATCGAAAACTTCCGTCTGTTCGACCAACTGACGGTCGAACCGCTGGCCCGTGTCAACCTGATCGCGGGCCAAAACAACGCCGGCAAGACGGCGCTGCTGGAAGCTTTGTGGCTATACAACCATCCGGCATCACCGATTCAGGCACTTAGAATCTCTGCTTGGCGAGAATCTACCGATTACTCTCGGGGATCGCTGTACGCAGATTTGTTCTATGAATACGATATGGATCTGACGATTGGCTTGCGGGCTGTTGACAGCCAAATGCCGGCTCCGAGTGTCCTCGAGATCAAGCGTCAGTATCGTGCACAACAGGCTTTGCTCGATCTGTCCGTAGAATCGGAATCTGATTTAGGAGAAGATGATATCGCTGAATTTGATTTCGAAAACGAGATCACGTTTGACTATTCGGAAGGCGATGCAGTGTCTCTACACACGAGCGCATGGCTTGATAGCAGGCCTGGACCTGGGCGATGGCGTCCAGTGCTCCGAGACAGCGGGAAGTCGCTGGTGAATCGTGGGCATCGTTGTATCTTCGAGAGATCCAAGGGCATGTGGAATACTCGAGCTCTTGCCGCCAACTTCGGCCAGGCTGAGAAAATGGGGACACTACCGGTTATTGAAGACGTCATTCGGTTGCTAGAACCGCGACTAGCACGGCTGACAACCATTGCTGACAACCGCGGTGTTCCCTCAATATACGCAGATATAGGCCAAGGCAGACTTTTCCCATTGTCAGTAATGGGAGAAGGAACAAAGCGTGTACTGGCTTTGTGCTTGTCGTTTTTGAGAGCCCAGCACGGCGTGATCTTGGTTGACGAGATTGAAAACGGTTTGCACTACGGTGTCATGGCTGATGTATGGGAAAAAGTGGGTTGGTTGGCGAGCGAGTTCGACGTCCAAGTCTTCGCCACAACCCACAGCTACGAGTGCATCGTCGCCGCCAACAACGCATTCACGGAACTGGAATCCGACGAGCTGCACCTGCATCATCTGTACAGACAAGATGAACGGGTAAAAGCAGTGACTTACAACAAAGACGCCATCGACACCAACATCGAATACGGCTGGGAGTTGCGGTGATGGTTTCGCAGCACCGAGGCCAGCGCGATCTGCGGATCGCAAAAGCCAAGCTACTGCTGGTAGAAGGGAATGATGACTACTGGTTTTTCCGTCGACTGATTGAAAAGCGCCAAAGCATATCCGGTTTGGAAGATTCGGTTGTGCAAATAATAGAATTCGCTCAATCTGACAAATTAAGTCGATTTCTCACCAACGTCATCGTTCCCGCTCTCGCTACCGCTCCCACCCCGGTGCGCGTGTTGGGTGTAGTTAGAGACGCTGACCAAGGTTTCACTTCCGCGTTTCAGAGCATTCAGGATTCGCTGCGGAACGCTCGCTTGCCGGTTCCAGCAGCTCCGAACGAAATATCCAGAGGGCAGTCACTATCCGGAGGCACGCTTGATACGACTGCCTACATCATGCCCGACAACAGTTCACCGGGCGACCTTGAAACCCTGTGCCTAAATGCAGTTCGGGACGCATCGGCAATGTCCTGTGTCGATGGTTACTTTGAGTGCTTGCAATCAGTCAACCATGTTCCCAGACAAGAAAGCAAGGCTCGGTTGCGTGCTTTCCTAGCGAGTAACCTTGAGGATCCTACGTTACTGGCCGGCAACGCCATAGCCGCCGGCGTCATACCATGGAACAGCCCAGCCTTTAACGGCGTCCACCAATTTCTGGATATGCTGGACGCCGTGAACTAGCCGCTGCGCCCCTACCCAAAATACCCCTGGCCGCCGTTCACGTGCAGCGTCTGACCGGTTACGAAGCCCCCGTCCTCGGTGCACAGGAACGTGACTGCTGACGCGATTTCCTCGGGCTTGCCCTGCCTGCCCAGAGGGATTCCCGATTGGTCAGGGACGCGACCGGCGTACCACTCGGGGTTGGCACGCGACGTGTCGATGCTCCCCGGCGCGATCACGTTGACCCGGATGTTGTGGGGAGCGAATTCCGACGCCAGCGCCCGCGCCATTCCCACCAGCCCCATCTTAGCCGCCGATACGTGCGCACGGAGGGCCGTGCCCCGGAACGCTCCGTCGCCAGTGAGGAACACAATGCGCCCGAAGTTGTTGTCCACCATCTGCTGGATGACGCCGCGCGTCGTGTAGAAAGAACCGTCCAGCACCACGCCGCGCACATGCTCCCAGTCCTCCAGAGTCAGCTCGGTAAAGGGCTTGTGGGGGCGTATGGCCGCGTTGTTGATCAGGATGTCGATGCGGCCAAACGTGGACATCGCCGCGTCAATCATGGCGTCCACTTGGTCTTTTTGCGACACGTCGGCCAGGACCGGAAGCGCCTTGACGCCCAATTCCTCAACCGCAGCGGCGGTGGCCTCAGCCTCATCCCGATTGCTGCGGGCGTTGACCACGATGTTCGCTCCCTCTGACGCCATCATCAGCGCCGTCGCGCGCCCGATGTTGCGGCCCGACCCGGTGATCAGCGCTACTCTGCCGTCCAGCTTGCCCATGTTTCCATCTCCTCAAATTGCCGAATCCTGCGGTTGAATGCCGGCATTATAGCGCACCGTCCGAACTGCCCCTATACTGTCCTCATGCGTTACACTTTGCCTGTCCTCGCCATACTGCTGATCAGCCTGGCGCTTGCCTGCGGCGACGAGACATCAACCAACCCCGATGCCCAGGCGACCATAGACGCCGCTATTGCCCGGATCAGCGTTACCCTGGAAGCGCAAGCGGATGAAACGATGCCGACGCCGACTGCAACGCCCAGTGCCACTCCCGTAGCCGACACGCCAACCCCGCCCCCTACTGTAGTACCGACGCTGCCGCCGACACCGGAACCTGAGCCGCAGCAGTCTCCCACTGCCACTGTCGGGCCGCCTCCGGAAGCTCTGACCCGCGTGCGTAACTGGGATTACGCACTGCAGAATGTTCCTGAATCTGTGGCCCGAATTGCCGCCCTCCCCTGGATTACCGACGGGCTGGAATACGGCAACGAATTTAACGCTGCCGAGCGTTTGGTCAATATCGCGATCGACGCGCCGGAAACTCTGGATGTATTGCTCAATTCGCACTCCATAGGCGAGCGGCTGTCTCCTTTGGACCTGCCGGCAACACTGTCATTACAACGAATGGCGCAGAACCGACCTGACCGCCTGGCCCAACTCACCGGAGCCGGATGGTTCCGCGACGGATTGACTGACGCCGAGGCCGCCATGGTAGCCGTGCTTTACGGACGCGCCGGGTTTCAATCACCTGAATTTGACAGCATAGTGGGCGATCCCGGCGTGCTAGCCGTTGAAATAGCCTCAGCTACGAACCGCGACGGCGAGATCGTTCCCGTCGCCGTCATCCGCTCTGGAAGCGTCCCGGCTGACTCACCGGTCGTTGCCGTCGCTCAACGTGCGGTACCCTTCCTGGAAGAGATGTTTGACGTGCCTTTCCCAACTCCGGCTATCGTCATATATGTTACGCAGTACGTGGCCGGTACAGCAGCCGGGACCAATCACCAGACTCACATTACCTTGAAACCTGAACTGGATACCAATGAAGAGCCGGATTTCGGAGCCCATGCCATTTTGCACGAGATCGCTCACTACTATCTGTATGCCCAACCCACGTGGTACGCCGAAGGCGGGGCCGACTTTGCGGCGTCTTATGCGCAACATATTGCCGCCGGCGCTCCGATTGAAGCTACCAACAGCCCTTGCGCCGTAACAAACTCGCTTTTTGAGCTCGAAAGGTTGCTGCCGGCCGATGCCGGAAATGCCGGGGTTGGCGTGGACCCGGACCTGTGGCAGTGTAACTACTCGTTAGGCGAGCGGCTGATGATTGCCCTCTACAACCAACTCGGCGCGGAACGGTTCCTGCAGGGCTGGCGTGAGCTGTACCACACTGTGGCGCAGCAGCCGTCTTATCCTTCGGAGCACGACTTTCAGAACGAGGTCGAACTGCGGGTGGCCTGGCTGCGCGCCGGAGGCCGGTTGATGCAGCCGGAGTTGGAGCATATCTGGGACCAATGGTATCGTGGCACTGCCAGCCCAAACGTCGCAGCAGCACCGGACTCTACGCCACCGAACCCCGACCTGCCCTCCGTTGGCGGAGGCATCGACCGCGCGTACCTGACGCTGGCGCTGCCGGGTTCCCCGACCGACAGCTTTTCAGATCGCGACGTCTCCGGCTGGGTGTATCTGGCCTTGGAATACTCGCACGCGGTCAGTGGCAATCCCCAGGAACTTACCCTGGAGGTCGTCGAGTATTACCAGGATGGGTTCGCCTACTCTCGTCGGAACGTCACCATCGATTTCGAACCGCAGTATTCCGGAGGCACGCACTGGATTTCTGTAGGCCCATCGCCACCGATTCGGTGGGCGCCGGGCCGCTATTGGGCCTACGTGTATGAATCCGGGCGCAAAATCGCCGAAGTGGAGTTCGAGGTAACACCGTAAGGGACGGCTGATTACGGGACGAACGGGTCCTTCAGGTGAGCAGGCGGTTCAACCCTGCGTGGCGCGCTGGGTCCAGGTCGCGCCCGGCGAGGGCCGGGTGATCGGGGCCGTAGCGGTGGCAGCGGAAGGTGGCGTTGGTGTATTCCATGCCGCCCCCTCCGCCGGCCGCATTGCTGTACATGAAGAACGGGTTGATGTACTCCCAAACTATTTCGCCCGTGGGAGTCACCTCAAACATGCGGCCGGGCGCGCCCTCACAGATCAGGGTGTTGCCGTTGGGCTGCCGTTCGGCGCTGCTGATGTTGTAGCTGTAGAACGAGATGGGGGGCGCGCCCAGGTATTGCCAGTGAATCTCGTTGGTTTCGGGATCAACCTCGACGATGCGGGAATGGCTGGCGCCGCGGCGATGGCTGCCGTTGTCGAAAATCAGCACGCGGCCACTGTCCAGCCAGGTAGGATGGTGCTGCTGGTAGAGCTCGCCAGGCCCCCACTTCCACTTGAACGCTCCGGAGGCACGGTCAACGATGCCCACGGTACTGGTGAGCCGGTAGCTGACGAGGAGATCGCCGTCAGGGGTAACGTTGAGGCAATTCTGGTGGGTCCATTCACGACGCGGTTCCATGTGGGAGATAAGGTCCTCGGCCAAGTCCAGGTGTTCCCAGGAACGCCACTCCCATGCTGTAGCGCCGTCGGGCGTAATCTCGCGGACAACGTCGCCCAGCATTCCCGGGGCGAAGTCCACGTCGTATCCGCCTTGCACCTGGTCCGGCAGGCCGTCGGGGAGAGGTTCCCAGAGCAAGGCCAAAGTGTTGCCGTTGGGCAGACGTTCGTAGTCGTGGTGGAGCGCGTTGTCCCGGTAAGCCCACACCAGGTTGCTGTCCCAATCCAGCTCGATGATGCTGGCCGATGAGCCGCCCACGGCTTCGATGCCGCCGGCGTCCTGGGGCGGCATGGTGCGGCAGAGCAGGTTGCCGTTGTCCAGCAGGTAGGCGTAGTGGATGCCCTCCTCGGAATGCCAGCGATGGACGACGTTGCCGCGCATGTCAATCAGGTAGGCGTCCCGCCCGCCGCGGGTGGTGGAGAACAGCGTATAGCCCCGTTGACAAGCTGCCGGCGTGTAGTGAATCAAACCCACCGGATGATGAATCGACCAGCCCATGAAAATGTCCTCCGTACTGATGGTTGGCGGATTATAGCAGGGGGTGGCCCGGGCGCCCGCTTACCGGCGGCGACGGCGGTGTGCTATCTTGCGCGGCGTGTGGATCTTCCTGGCCATTTGCAGCGCAGCCTCGCTGGGCCTCGCGAACATCGCCCACAAGCGGCTGCTGGACAACTACCTGGACGGCGTCGGCGTGCTGGGCGCGGGTTCGATCTTGACCCGACTGACGTGCGGCGCGATTGTGCTGGCGTTGGTGGGCTGGCCTACGGATGGGCCGTGGCAGGCGGTGGGCCTGGGACTGCTGTCGGGAGTGTGCCTGGGGGCCGGCCTGCTGTTCCTGTTCCTGGGGTTGAAACTGGGAGAGGCCTCGCGGGCGGTGGCGGTGAGCCAGACCAATCCCATCCTGGTGGCGCTGCTGGCGCTGGCGATTCTGGGGGAGCAGGTTGGCCCGTGGCAATGGACGGCCATCGCGCTGGTAGTATGCGGCGCGTTCCTGGTTTCCGTGGAGGGACTGGGGAGACGGCTGTTCCGGCTGACGCCGGGGCTGACCGCGCTGGTGGCCAGTTCGGTGGGACTGGGCCTGTCGTTCTTCCTGGCGAAGCTGGTGCTGGACGAGTTGACGCCGTGGGAGGTGTTCGTGCTGCAGGAGCTGGGGATGGTGCCGGTGTTCTGCGTGTTCGGGCAACCGTCCAACTGGCGCAAGCTGTACGCCGGGCTGCGCTCCAGGCCGGCGCTGGCAACGTTCCTGATTGGCGAGGGGCTGCTGCCGCAACTGGCGATAGTGCTGTTCCTGTGGTCGTTCGCTTTCGGGCCGGTGTCGCTGGCGTCGGCGATCCTGGCGACGCGGCCGATGTTCGTATTCATCGCGGGGTCGCTGCTGAGCTGGCGCAGGTTGGGCCTCTTGCAGGAGTCGCTGGGAACGTCGGCGCTGGTGGCCAAGTTCATCGCGATTGTGATGATCGTTACCGGGACCACGCTGCTGGCGGTGGCCTGAGTCGGGCGCCGCAATCCGCGTCATGCTACAGCGAGACCGACTCCGCCGGTCGGCTGCGGAACTTGAGGCTCCAGAAGTGGACGACGCCGACGACGACGAACAGCGCCACGCAGTACCAGACGATGCCCCACGAGGCGTCGAACAGGGCCCGGGCCAGGATGATTGAAGAGACATAGACGAAGGCCAGCGTCCAGGTGGTGCTGCGGGTGCGCCAGAGGATGGCCAGCGCGGGCAGGGCGACCAGCAGGACGGGCCCGGTGAGGACGGCGGCGGTGACGCCCACTGCCGTGGCCGCGCCCCGGCCGCCCCGGAACCGCAGCCAGACCGGCCAGACGTGGCCAGCGATGGCGGCGGCGCCGCTCAGCAATCCGAGGCCGGAGACGGTGTCCCAGGAGCCGGCCAGCACGTTGAAGAACACCACCGCGACGGCGCCTTTGGCGATGTCCAGCGCGCCGACGAACACGCCCCAGCGGGACCCGAGCAGCCGCCCGATGTTGGCCGCGCCGGCGTTGCCGTCGCCGGCGAGCCTGATGTCAGCGAACGCGCCGCCGACCCTTTGCGCGACGAGGTAAGCGGTCGGCAGGCTGCCCAGCAGGTAACCGAGTCCGCCGGCGGCGGACCACGCCAGCAGCCACAGCATGTGTCACCTTTCCGTCAGGCCGGTACCAGGCTCCCGGTCTTTACCTGGGTGCACCAGTGCCGGTATTTGGGGTTGTTGCCCACCACGATGTCGAAGTACAGGCGCTGCAATTCGCTGGAGATGGGGCCCGGCTGCCCGTCGGCGATGGGCCGGCAGTCCAGTTCCACCACGGGCGTGAGGTGGGCGGCGGTGCCGCTGAGGAAGACCTCATCGGCGAGGTACAGCTCACTGCGGTCGATGGTGCGCATGTCGATTTCGAGGCCCAACTCGGCGCGGGCGAGCTGCATCACGGTGTCGCGGGTGATGCCGCCCAAGGCGTTGTCCTCCAGGCCCGGCGTGTAGATGCGCCCGTCCTTGACCATGAACAGGTTTTCGCCGGAGCCCTCGGAGACGTGGCCGTCGTGGTTGAGCAGGATGGCCTCGTCGAAGCCGCTGAGGGTGGCCTCGGTCTTGGCGAGGATGCTGTTGACGTAGATGCCGCAGGCCTTGATGCGCGCCGGGATCATGGGGTCGTCAACGCGGCGCCACGAGGAGGTGCAGCAGCGCAGGCGGTCGCTGCCCAGGTAGTTCCCGAAGGGAACGGTGATGAGCGTGAAGTCGGCGGCCAGTTCCTGCAGCTTGAGGTTGGCGACGAGTTCCTCGCTCTTGTAGGCGAGCGGGCGGATGTAGATGTCGGAATCGTGCCGGTTCTGCTTGACCAGATCCACGGTGATGTCGCAGAGTTCGTCGGCGGTGTAGGGAATGTCGAGCATGAGGATGCGGCAGCCGTCGAGGAGGCGGACGTAGTGTTCGCGCATGCGGAAGATGTTGATGGCTTCCTGCTCGGCGTTCCAGTTGCCGCGGATGCCCTCGAAAACGCCGGTGCCGTAGTGCAGAGCGTGGGTCATTACGCTTACTTTGGCCTCGCTTACGGGGACGAACCGGCCGCGGAAGAAGACCTGGAGTTCGTCGGCGTTGAAGGAAGCCTGGCCGTTGTTGGCGCCGTTGGTAGTCACGTAATGCCCCCTTATGAGCAAAGATTGCCGGGTATTATAGCGTTGGGCGCAAAAAGTTGGCAATCGTGTGGCGCGGACGGCTTCAGGCGGGGAGGTCGCCCTGGCCTTGGGTGTCTTTGAGGTAGTGTTGGAGTCGCATGAAGGTGGTCAAGCGGAAGCCGGCTTTGGCGACGCGCTGGATGACGTCGTGGGGTTAGGTGGGTTGTTGGAGGAGGCTGGTGGCGGTTTCGAGGGTGTCGAGTTCGGAGCGGAGGTTTTCGAGTTCGGTGGCGCGGAGGTTGAAGGAGAGGGCGTAGTTGACGGCGCGGAGACGGATGGCCGGGTCGGGGTCGCGCATGGCGTCGGCGAGGACGGAGACGCAAAGCGGGGTGAGTTCCAGGAGTTTCTGGCGGGCGATGTTGGCGGATTGACGACGGAGTTCGGCGAGGCAGGCGCTGAAGGCGGGGTCGGTGATCCAGCGGCGCAGGGTGGACTCGCCGACACCGGCGGCGCGGGCGGCCTGGACGATGGTGGGGAAGCAGGCGACGATGGGGAGGGCGGCCTGCTGGCGTGGTGAAAGGGCGGAAAGGCCGATTTCCCGCTCATTTCCTCTCATTTCCGCTAATCCAGGCAGGGGATTGGGTGGGTCGGGGGGCTGGATGGGCGCAGCGAGAGGCGTTTTGGGGGCGTTATCAGTGGTTTTGGCGGGCAGATGAGCGGGTTTGGGTGAACGATGTTTGCGGTGTTTGGACGTGGGCATAGGACGGATCCATGCCTGAGTGGCGGGTTGGATTTGGTGTATTGGTTAAATGGTACGGATGGATGGAGGTTAGGGGCAATGGGGGAAGTGTCACTCGCGCGGCTGCCTAGTGGGGATTCGGAGACTTTATACTCGGGCGTGAGGAACTGATTTTGCAGCTACAATGGCCACAGCCTGCGCGATGACGGCTAGGCGTTGATGCCGCGTGTGGTCAGGGCTGCTCCACCTTGACGCAATCCAGAAGTTCGGCGCTCTTGCCGCCAGTCCAGAGGCATAATTGCAATCCTCGATGGCCCGCAGCCACACGGTCGATCTTGGCCAGAACGTTGAGGATTGTGCCATCGTACTCATAGACCCGGGCAATCCATAAACCAGGTTCTGGATTCCAGTTCCATCCGCCTCTGGCCGGTGGCACTACTGTGCCGTATAGCCTGGTGCCTCCATCAGATAAGGCGATATTGCTCGCTCCGCCTGACCGACCGGGAAGGATCAGCCTGGTGCCTTTGTTGAGTCGCGCGGTTAGGGCTAGAGTGCCGTCCGCGGTGATACTGGGGACGTTCAACCACTCCACGGCGCTGATGGCAGGTTCGTAGTCCCACTGGCAATCAGGCCCGCAGGGAATTTCATCCAAACGACCTCGCGATGAAACAGTTAATGTTCCCGATGTGGGATTGGGCGTTGATTTCGACGCGGATATAAGCCTGGATGTTGGTGTACGTGTCGGATTGCTCACAGATGCCGCCGACGGGTGAATTTCTGATGTTGTAGTGCCCCACTCAACTAGGCTGGACGGAATGCTCCCACTTACTGGCTGTATGGCGTATCTGTCTATTAGCTCCGGCAATTGCCCCAAGGGGAGCACACCGGCAAACAGCATCGGTACGCCCACGAGTATGAATAGGCCAAGCAGGATGGAAACCAACAATCCCAGACATGACCACAGTGCTTTCATGGTTCACCCCCTACTCTCTCTTGTCCCTAGCTGGAACAACTGTCAGCCGTTGCCCCGGGCCCGTTAGCCGTCTAGCCCACCGGACGCAACACTCAGTAACAGGGCAAATAAGCGATGACGTCTCGCCACCCAGTGGGGTCAAATGCCGATCCCAAGAGTGTCCCTTGGTCATCTGTGGAATCGTACATGATCACATTCAAGGCACGATTGGATCTATTCCGCTGCTCGTCCGACTTCTTGATAACATCGAGAACCTGGCGTGCCTGGGTTTGATTGAAAATGTAGATTGAACTTCCGTCATCGGTGAAGATAGGATTGAAATAATCGTGCGTGGGAGACACCCATTCTCCAGTGGAATCGTCCCAAATACCGACGGTATAGGCGTCAACGTCGTCGGGGATTATAGAATCGTAAGGGCTGATATAGAACACCTTGATATCGCCAATACACCCCAATGACAGTAATATATCGGCGCTCCAACCCTGCGGGTCCGCATCCAAAGAAGCCACGGTAACGACCTCGTTGAAACCCTCTTGTCTGAGGTAATCAGTCAAAGCGTCCTCGAATGATGAATCACGATACCAGCTTCCGGTTTCTGTCCACTGGCTCTCTGGGGTTGGAGTTGGCTTTGGTGTATTAGTCGGCCTTCTTGTAGCGGTCGGCGCCGGCGTGACTGTGGGCTTCAGCGTGGGTGTCGCCGTCGGGTACAAGGTGTATGTCGGGTATGGAGTATAGGTAGGCAGGGGCGTATGGGTCGGATACGCCGTTGACGTTGGATACGGCGTGTGAGTCGCTAACGGCTCCAAAGTTGGCAATGGGGTGTAGGTAGGTTGGGGCGTGGGAGTATCCACCGGCACTTCGACGATGACGGTCTCGCCTTGGCAGGCAACGACGACCAGCAGGATGATGGCGATTATGATGATGCCTTTCATGGGAGTCTCCCTATTCTGTTGGTGAGGGTTGCGTTGGGAAGTCGTGTTCGCTGGGTATGCAGCCGAGCCAAATAACTGCTATCCATCCCAAGACGGGAATGAGCGTCAGCAGGCAGAGCCAACCGGACCGGCCTATATCGCGGGCGCGGGCAGCGCAGACCAATAGCCGATGGGGCCTATGATGATGGCGAAAGCAATCGGCGGAATGCCCGCGGCAACGCTAGCAAATCCGCCGAGAAAGCCGACTACGCTCAGGACTACGATAGCAATCCAGTAGCGGCCACGGCCAATGCGGCCTCCGAAAACGTCCATGGGAACCCCCCTTGCGGCAATAAGGATGGCGTCATGCTACTGCCGCCGGGTCCCGACTGAGGTTCGCAAGGGAGGCATAGGGCCATCCCTAGCGGATACCTCAAAAAAGTCGGGCGGGGTGGATTCCCCGAAACCCTCGGCAGTAGCGGAGTCAGGCTAGCACGCCCTGGCTAATGGGGTCAATCAACCATATCGTGGCACGCGGTGGGTGGCTGGAATGGGAACTGGGTCTGCCATTCGCCGTTTTTCAAAAATTGGCCAAATCGGTTTGCTTTTTCCGACCCGCTTGCCGGCGTTCTTTTGCTATAACAGGGCCGTGTTACTCGGAGCGACGGCGGCTCGCCTGTTGTAACCCAACGCGCCGTCGCTCCAATCCATACGAAACTTGAATGAACGCGCGGCCCCAGATAAGCAGCGCCAGAGGGAACACGAAAATGCCGGAACAATTTTCCAACGAACTGACGCAACGATTGCGCAAGGCCGAAGAGGCGGCGGCATACGTCGAGAGGCTGGAATCGCTGGCTTCGGAAGCGCCCGCACTGCGGGAACAGGTGAGCATACTGCAGCGGATGGAGGAGCGGGAGCGCCACCGCGAGGACGCCCTGGAACGGGCCCGTTTCGCGCTGGAAGCGGCGAACCAGGCGCAGCAGAACCTGCCCGACATCGTGGCCGGCGCGGCCAACCTGGTGAACCAGATGGCGGAGACGCTGCGGGAAGTGGATACCCTGCGCCGGGAAGCCACCGCCGCCCTGAGCGTGGCTGACCGCATGGACTACGAGGACGAACTGGACCAGATACCGGAACCCCAGGAGGGCGAGCAGGACGGCGGATTCGCGCGGGACCCGCAGTCGAGCCGGATGATTATCGCGTCGCGGCACGGCAGCACCCGGGTGCGGCAGATGATCGAGGCGATGTGCCCCGGGTTTGAGGTATTCGCGGGCTGCGACCTGGACGCGGTTCCGATGCGGCGCGAACTGACGACGATGATCATGGCGCAGCTGGCGGCAGAGGTTGAGGCGAGCCGGCCGCAGCCGCGCCGGGTGGCTCCGCCGCCACCGCCGCAGATGTCGGAACCGACGGCGGCGTCCGCAACGCCGGTTGGGCAGGAATCGGGGGCGGCCAGCGACTGACGCCGGCGCCTCGGCAACCGGATTGCCACGTCGTTGCGCTCCTCGCAATGACAAAGCGAGTACGCGTGAGGTGAGGCATGCCTCGCCTCATGTGTTATTTCGATATGGTATCCTGCCGGGATGCAAAACTTTGGCTTGCTGCTATGGCTGCTGCCCCGGCGGATGCGTTCGGCGTGGGGGCTGCTGGCCGTCACCGCGTTTGGCGTGCTGGCGGCGGTTACCATCATGGCGCTGGGCGCGATGTACTCGCAGGCGCTGGCGGAAGCGGGCCTGCGCCACTCGCTGGCGGTGACGTCGCCGACCATCATCAACACCCAGGTGGTGGTGCGCAACCGTCCGATGGGTCCGGAGGATTACGCGGCCCTGCGCGCGGATATTGAGGGGATTGTCCAGGAGGACGTGGGCTATCTGCTCAGGGACGTACACCGCTACGCCAAGATGCTGCCCAGCCTGCCGCTGACGCAGGTGGGCGCGCCATACGGCGTGAACGACGTTCCGCTGGGCCGGCCGTTCTTTGTAACCGGATTCACCGAGCACTCGCGCCTGACGGAGGGGCGTTGGCCATCGGATGCGGTGACCATGGATGCGGAGGGTTGTCCGCACCTGGGCGGGTGTCCCAGGATCGAGGGCGTGATGGGAGTGGACACCTCGCGCCTGCTGGGTTGGGGAGTGGGCAAGGAGACGTGGCTGGTGGTGTTCGAGGGCGATGACCCGGAGCCGGCCCAGTACATCGCGGTGACCATCGTGGGCATCGTGGAGCCCATTGACCCGCGAGCCGAGTACTGGATGGGGTCGTCCGACTACTTCCGGTTCAGCGACTGGGAAGGCCGGCCGGTGGCGCCGATTTACGTGTCGGAAGGGGCATACTTCGACGGCATCGGG
>JAJDWF010000051.1 GCA_022825745.1 Dehalococcoidia bacterium
CGCACCAACCGCCTGGGCAGCGGCCTGCCGCCGGCGGAATACTACGAAGCGGCCAATCGCGAGACGCTGGTAATCTGCATGGTGGAGACGCCGGAGGCCGTGGCCAACGTCCGCGAAATTGCCAGCGTGGACGGCGTGGACGCGATTCTGGTGGGCAGCAGCGACCTGACCCAGGCCATGGGAATGCCGCCCCAAGCGGACGTTGACGCGGCCATCTCCCAGGTCATCGACGGCACGCTGGCCGAGGGCAAAATCGTCGGCGTCGCCGGCGCCGGCATGACCGTGGACAACGTGGGCCGGTTCCGGCAGTTCGCCGAGCGCGGCGTACACCTGATGTCCGTCAACGTGCAGGACTTCATCCGGCAGAGCGCCGGCCGTTTCCTCAACGACCTGCGGGCGTAACGACCGCCTGATGAACGACCTGGCCGACCGCGTCCTGCGCGGCGAACTGCGCGCCCTGTCCCGAGCCTTGACCCTGCTGGAGCGGGGGAGTCCGGAGGCCGGCGCCGTCATGGAACGACTGGACCCGCACACCGGGCGCGGGTACACCGTGGGCATCACCGGCCCGCCGGGGGTCGGCAAGAGCACGCTGGTGGACCGCCTGGCCGAGCATCTGCGCGCCCGGGATCTCACCGTGGGCATCCTGGCGGTTGACCCGACCAGCCCGTTCACGGGCGGAGCGTTGCTGGGCGACCGGATTCGTATGCAGCGGCACTACCTCGACGACGGCGTTTTCATCCGCAGCGTCGCCACGCGAGGGCAATCCGGCGGGCTGCCGCGCATCGTTAAGAGCATGGTGCGGGCGCTGGACGCGGCCGGCAAGGACGTGGTGCTGGTGGAAACGGTGGGCGTGGGCCAGACCGAGTTGGGAATCATGGGCGTGGCCGACTCGGTGGTGGTAACAATGACGCCCGAATCCGGCGACTCGATTCAAACGCTCAAGGCCGGCGTCATGGAGATTGCCGACCTTTATGTCATCAACAAGGCCGACCGCGACGGGGCCAACCAACTGGCAACTGCGGTGACGGGGATGCTGCAAATGGCCGATCTCAGCGACGGATGGAATCCACAGGTGCTGCTGACGCAGGCGTATGCCAACGTGGGAGTCGCCGAGCTATGGGACAGCATCGGCGCGCACCGGGAGTTCTTGACCGATACCGGCGGGCTGCATAAGCGACGCGGCGAGCGACGGCGCACGGAGTTCCTGGAAACGGTGCGAGAAGAACTGCACCGTCGCATCACGAAGCGTCTGGCCGACGACGACCGGCTCAGCAAGCTTCTCGAAGAAATCGAGGCGAAAGCCGCCGAACCTTACGCCGAGGCAATGCGGCTGCTGGACGACGACGGGTTGGGCTGGGTGATGAGGGACGGCTCCTGACACACAAAAGACGAGGGGCAACCACGAGGATTGCCCCTACCTATCACGCTAATCGCGGCTAGTTGCGGCTGTCGCCGTCCTCGTTTGAGCCATTCGTCTGGCCGCCCCGGTTGGCGTTGTTCCCGCCGTCCTGCGGATTCATGCCGCCCATGCCGAGGAAGGGCGAGAGCATGGAAGTGAACTCCATGGGGAAGATGAACTTGGTGGAGGGACTTTCTCCCAGCGACTTCAAGGTGTCGAAGTACTGCAAGCTCATGGTGCGGGCGTCCACCGTGCTGGCCACGCTGAAGATGCGCTCCAGGGCGCTGCTGAAGCCCTCAGCCCGCAAGACCTGGGCCTGCTGGTCGCCCTCGGCTTGCAGGATTTCCGACTCGCGCTGGCCCTGCGCCCTCAGGATGGCGGATTGCCGTTCGCCTTCGGCCAGGTTGATGGCGGCCTGCCGCTGGCCCTCGGACTCGGTGATTTCGGCGGTGCGGATGGCGTCGGCGGACTTTTGCCGCTCCATGGCCGCCTTGACGCCCGGAGGCGGGTCAACCTCGTTGATTTCGACCTGGGACACCTTGACGCCCCAGCGCTCGGTGACCTCGTCCATGCGTATCTGCACGTCGTCGCGGATGCGCTCCCGTTCGGATAGGGTGGTCGCCAGGTCCATCGCGCCGATGACGGAACGGAGGGTGGCGAAGGCCAGGTTGATCACGGCGGCTTCAAAGTTCTGCACTTCCAGCACGGCCCGGTCAACGGCGTCCTCCATCACGCGGTAGTAGATGACGAAGTCCATGTCCACCACCACGTTGTCGGCGGTGATGTACTTCTGGGTGGGCACGCGGGTCACGCGCTCGCGCAGGTCAACCTTGGTGCCGTGGTACAGGAAGGGGATGAGGAAGTGCAGGCCCGGCCGCCGGCTGCCGATGTAGGTGCCGAAGCGCTGGACGACCATGCGCTGGTATTGCTGAACGACGATTATTCCACTGGCCATGATCAAGCCTCCTTGCCGAATGGTTTGCGAGGGGTGGAATCAAACACAATCTTACCATCATTCCTGGCCTTCAATGGCGCCCGTGGCTCCGATGGATTCAACGGTCAACAATAGGCCATTGGCGCCAACCACCCGTATTGGTCGCCCCTCCGGGATAAATAGCCCATCGCTGCTGACCGCAGACCAGGTTTCATCGCCCAAATTCACGATGCCCCGGGGATCCAACTCTCTGGTTACCCGCCCGGTCTGCCCAATCAGATGCCCGGCGGAGCTGCGCCCATCGCTGTCGGAACCGCTGCCGGCCACGGCGGCACGGCGGCCCAACACCCGGGATGAGACGGCCTCGAAGGCGAAATAACCGGCGCACAGGGCCAGGAATCCGCCCACGCCCACCAGCACCCACGGGCTGACGGATACGTCCGGAAAACTGACCGGCACGTCCCCGCCGCCGAAACTGCCGAAGAGCAGCACGCCCCCGATGATCAGGCTGACCACCGCGCCAATGCCTAAAGCGCCGAATCCCGACACAAAGATCTCCAATACCGCGAGCACAACGGCCAGGACGATGAACGCGATTCCGGCCCAGTTGAACGGCAGATTGCCCAGGGCCAGGAAACCCAGGCCCAGGCAAATGATTCCGGCGATGCCAGGCCCGATTGCCCCCGGCGTCATCAGCTCGAAAACCAGGCCCAGGCTGCCCAGGCTGATCAGAAGAAAGGCGATGTTCGGGTCGGCAATGAAGTCAACGAACCGCTCCCGCCACTGCATCTCGATGGGTTGGAGGTCATAGTCGGTCAACTCCAGGACACGTTCACCCGAGACCGTAAGCACCGTTTGGCCGTCCAACTCCGCCAGCAGGTCGGGAAGGTTGTCGGCCAGCAGGTCGATTATGCCGGCCTCCAGGGCTTCGCTGGCGCTATACGAAGCGGCAGTGCGGACGGTCTGTTCCAGCGCGTCGGCATTGCGGCCGCGCTCGTCGGCGATGGACCGGATCAGCGCCGCCGCGTCGTTGGTGACCTTGTCGGCCAGGGTCTCGCCGATGTCCTCGCCGCTGCCGGAGACGGGTGTAGCGGCGCCGATGTTCGAGCCGGGGGCCATCGCCGCAACATGGCCGGCGGCGGTAATGAACGTACCCGCGGAACCCGCCTGCGCGCCGCGAGGAGAAACAAACACGGCTACCGGCACGTCCGATTCCAACAGGGTTTCGACGATTTCCCGCGTGCTGCCGTACAGGCCGCCCGGAGTATCCAGTTCGATAACTAGCAGTTGAGCGTCGGCCTCAGTGGCCGTAGCCACGGCGCGCGCGATGACGCGGGCCTTGACCGGGTTGATGGTATCCTCGACCCGCAGCCGGAACACCGTCTCGGAATCTGCCTCCGCTAGTCGGTGCCCCAGGAATGTTCCAATCAGGCCGAGACAGACGAGCGCCGAGCACAGAACGAGGATTACCAGATTCGGCTTGCGTACCCGCATGATTGATCACCCGGTTTCATCATCGGGCCGGCGGCGGTATATGTCAATCACGGGGCCGGCGCGGGAGATGTGGCGCGTCGTTTGACGATGTTGGGCGAGTACCCATACAATGCGGAAAAATCGGACATCAAGAGGAGCGCGAATTTCGATGGATTACCAGTACATCTTGTACGACAAGGAAAAGGTGTCGCGGTTCGAGGGCAGCGGGGATCGGCGACGGGAGAAAGTCGGACACGTGGCGTTTCTGACCATGAACCGCCCCGAGGTGTTGAACGCGATGAACCGGCAGCTCACGGAAGAGTTGCACGACGCCGTGCGCGCCGCCAACGAAGACCCCGACATCGGCTGCATCGTCATCACCGGAGCGGACACGCACCCGCGCGTGCCGGCTTTCACCGCCGGCGGAGACATCCACCAGCAGCGGGAAGACCAGGCGGCGTTGAACGCCGGAACCCTGACCCGCGAAGACATGGACATCCAGTCGGCCAGGCGCCAACGGGGCAGCTATGAAGTCAGCGCGTCGGCAAAGCCGGTGATCGGAATGATCAACGGGTTGGCCTACGGCGGCGGCGCGGTGCTGTCATCCTCGCTGGACATCCGAATCGGCTCCGACGCGGCGCGTTTCCGGTTCCTGGCCGCCGCTTACGGCCGGATCAACTCGACCTGGACGCTGGTGAACCAGGTGGGTTGGCCGCAAGCCAAGGAACTGCTGTTCACGGCGCGCATCGTGGAGGCTGAGGAGGCCTACCGGATCGGGCTGCTGAACCACCTGGTGCCCAGCTATCGCCTGCGTCAGAAGACGATGGAAGTCGCCACCGAGATTGCCACCAACGACGTGCCCTCGGTGATCGGCATCAAGCAGTTGCTGCTGCAACACATGGGCGGGTCGCTGGAAGAGCAGTGGGCCAACGAAAAGGACTTCACCACCAACGTGCTGCGCGGGACGCTGGCCGAGGAAGCGTTCCCCGACTTCCTGGCGCGCCGGGGCCGCCCCGTTCGCAGCGCCTGAGCGCCGCTACAACCAGACAAAAAACGAACCCCTCCCGGAAACGGGAGGGGTTTTCAAATTAGCGGCTCTGGCGACGTTGCAGGTGCAACGGGAGCAGGTCGGTATCGCCCTCCCAGGCGATGTTGCCCCTGGCATCGACCACCGAGTACGAGACGGGCCGTCGTGGGGTTGGAGCGGCTTGGGCGCTCTTCCGGCGGTGTTCAGGCTGTTTCGCAAGCAGGTCGGTGTTGCCGTCCCACGAGACGTTGCCGTGCGTGTCCACGACGGTGTAGGACACCGGCTGCTTGGTGACGGCGCGGTCCTCCTGGGGCATCGCGTAGTCCAGATACCGCGTGGTCAGCGTGTTGGCAATGGGCTGCACCGGCGACATTACGCGGATCACGATGGGCTGGTCCAGGACGTTTTCGATCATCCGGTTAACGCGTTTGATGTTGTTTTGTACGATTGGCACGTTCCCTCCATTCATTGGCGGCAGGGTTACATTATAACCTAGCTGTCCAGTGTGCCCTTGGTGCTGGGAACCTGGCCGGTGGCGCGGGGGTCGGGCTCCACGGCGTCGCGGAGGGCGCGGCCCAGCGCCTTGCAAAGCGCCTCGGCCTTGTGGTGAGGGCTGACGCCGGCAAGTACCCTGGCGTGGAGATTGATCCGCGCCTCAATGGCAAAGGATTCGAGAAAATGGGCCACCAGGTCGCCGGACAGGGATTCCACCATGCTGTCGTTCAGCGTGGTGTCCACCTCGGTATAGGGCCGGCCGCTCCAGTCCACGGCCACCATCACCAGCGTTTCGTCGAGAGGAACGATAGCATGCCCCATGCGACGAATCCCGCGCGGCTCCCCCAGGGCCTGGCCAAAGGCGCGTCCCAGCATGATGGCGGTGTCTTCGACCAGGTGGTGCCAACCGACGTGGGTGTCACCCTGGGCGCGCAGGTCGATGTCAAAGAGGCCGTGCCGGGCAATCTGGCTGACCATGTGGTCCAGGAAGCCGTTCCCCGTGTCCACGTCATAGCGTCCGGTGCCGTCCAGGTTGACGGTGACCGAGATGCCGGTTTCGGTAGTTTCGCGTTCCAGGCTGGCCGCGCGACCCGTTTCCGCAGGCGGAGTGCCCATGGCTAATCTACCCCGAGAACGGCGCGGAAGCCGGCGATCACGGCGTCGGTCTCTTCCGGCTTGCCGACGCTGGAACGGATGTAATCCCGCAGCAGGTCGTTGTCGAAGTACCGCAGGAAGACGCCACGCCGGCACATCGCCTCATATACCTCCCGGCCGCGACCGTCGGGCATTTTGCACAGGATGAAGTTGGCCTGCGACGGCCAAACGGTGATGCCGGGTATTTCACGGAGCAGGCGGTACATCCGGTCGCGCTCTACGACTATGGCATCGACCCGTTCCAGCAGGTTCCGGGTGTCGGCCAGCGACGCCAGCAGGGCAACCTCGGCGGCCAGGTTTACGTTGTAAGGCGGTTTGACTCCCATCATGGTCGCCGCCAGCTCCGGGTCCATGGCGCCGGCGCCGATGCGCAGGCCGGCCAGTCCGGCCCACTTGCTGAACGTGCGGAGGACCACCAGGTTCCGGTATTCGGGCAACAACGGCATCAGGGTCTGGCCGCAGAAGTCGTAGTAGGCTTCGTCGGCGACGACCAGGAGGCCGGTGTCCAGAAGCGCGCGCGCCTGGGCTTCGGTCACCAGGTTGCCAGTGGGATTGTTGGGACTGGGGAAGAAGATAGCCTTGGTGCGCGGGGAAATCGCTCCCTTGATCGCCTCAATGTCGATGTCGAAGTTGTCGTCGCGTGGGACGGAAACGGCCTGGGCGCCGGCGATGTCGGCGGAGAACGAGTACATCCCGAAGGTAGGTACCGGAATTATGATTTCGTCGCCCGGAGCCAGGAACATGCGCATCAGCAGGTCGATGATTTCGTCGCTGCCGTTGCCGGCCACAATGTTGGCCTCGGATACCCCGAGATATTCGGACAGGGCGGCGCGCAGGCGGCGCTGGTCGGGGTCCGGGTAGTGATTGTAGTCGCGGAATGCGCCCAGGGCCTCGGCCACCTGCGGCGACGGGCCGTAGGGATTTTCGTTTCCGTTGAGGCGTATCACCTCATCCAGGGGGACGCCGGCCTCTTCGGCCAGGGTCTCGCTGGGCGACACGCCTTGATAGGTCTTGAGCCGGCTGATGTGAGGCAGCAGCAATTCTTCAATATCAGGCATCGTTGGGCGGTCCTTCCGCTGGGGGTGGATTTCGTGAGACGCTTTACCGTGAGTTGGCGGCAGCCAGGTGGTCCAGCCGGGCCTGCACCGCCCCGGCGTGGCCCGGCAGGCCCTCCGCCTCGGCGATACGAACGGCGGCGGCGCCCAGGGTCGAAAAGTGCTGGGGGCTGAGGCCCACCACGGGCATGGTGCGCAGGAAATGGTGGACGCTGAGGGCCGAACTGAAACGGGCGGTCCCGCCGGTGGGCATCACGTGGGACGGCCCCGCGATGTAGTCGCCCATCACTTCGGGAGAGAACTCGCCGAGGAAGAGGCCGCCGGCGTTGCGGATGTGTCCGGCCCAGGCCCACGGGTCGGCAACCATGAGGCAAAGGTGTTCGGGAGCGATGCGGTTGGCGACCATGATCGCCTCGTCAAAATCGTCCACCAGGACGATGCAGCCCTGCTTTTCCAGGGAGTGCCGAATCGTATCGGCCCGGGGATTCGAGGCGATTTGCGCGTCCAGCTCGGACTCGATTGATTCAACCAACTCGTTGGAGTCGGTCACCAGGATCGCCGAGGCCATCGGGTCGTGCTCGGCCTGGGCGATGAGATCGGCTGCGCAGAAGACGGGGTTGGCGGTCTGATCGGCGAGCACGATGGTCTCGGTGGGGCCGAACACGCCGTCGATGTCAACCTGGCCCTGCACCATGCGCTTGGCGTAGGCGACGAAGACGTTGCCGGGGCCGCAGATTTTATCGACCTTCGGGATGCTCTCCGTGCCGTAGGCCAGCGCGCCGATAGCCGGCGCCCCACCGACCTGGTACACGGCATCGACGCCGGCGATGCGGGCGGCGGCCAGAACCGTCGGGTTCAGCGGCTCGTTGCCGCGGCGCGGCGTGGTCAGCGCGACCTCCTTGACGCCGGCAACGCGGGCGGGGATCGCGGTCATCAGCACGGTGGACGGATAGGCAGCCGTGCCGCCGGGGGCGTAGAGTCCCACCCGCTCCAGCGGGCGCACCAGCTCACCCAAACCGTCGCCGAAATCCACCCAGTCGCGGGGCAGCGTGGCCTCATGGAACCGCGTAATCCGCTCGGCAGCCATTTCCAGGGCGCGTTTCAAATCGTCGGGGGTCGAACGCCAGGCCTCTTCCAGTTCAGACGCCGGCACTTGCAGCTCGTCAAGGTCCGCGCCATCCAGCAGCTTGGCGTACCGGCGAACGGCGTCGTCGCCCTCGCCGCGAACCTCGCGCAGCATCTGCAACACCGACGACTCCGGCGTCGCCTCGGGGCCGAACAGCTCACGGGTGCGCTGCAACGCCGCGTCCGGCAGCGACGACAAGTCGAGCGGGTCGATACGGGTGAGGACGGAATCGGCGGCAGCCAACCCGCGGACCTGTTTAAGTTGCACTGAGATACTCCCGCGCCTGGATTTTGGTTTCTTCGATCACCCGCTGGCGATAGTCGTCGATCAGCTCGCGGGGGAGCCTTTCGTAAATGCGCTCCAGGCTGCGCGGCATTTCCTCCAGGAAACCATCGACGACCAACTGCACCTCGTCGTTGTCCCGGTACATCCGGTTCAGGGCGCGCTTGAGGCGTTCCCACGTGAAATCCCAGCCCAGCAGCCGGGCAACCCAACCGCGCCATTCGTCGATCAATTCGTCCTGCAGGAACTCAAGGGCCGGCATGGCTTCCACGTCGGCAATAGCGTCATTGTGCACCGACAGCCCGCCGTTTTCGGTAAGCACGGTGCGGTCCATGTCCAGTTGCAGCGCCCGGTCCCAGATATGCGCCTCCACGTCGGTCTCGGTTACCCGATTGGCCGGATCGAAGTGGGGCCGGAACATGGTTGTGATCCACGTTTCGTCGGCGACCAGGTGGCTGACGTAGCCCAGCAGGAACGCTCGGGTCTCCGGAGTGAGGCCATTGTCGGATCCGGCGAGGTGCGGGTGCAACTCAAACATCCTCTCCACGCCGGCGCCGACTCGCGTCACCGAAAGGTCGGAAAAGTGCGTCCGCGACCGTTCCCACTTGGTCATGGCCCGGATGTCCGGCGTGGTGGAACCCAGGTAGGCCGCGCCGGAATGGTCGTGGACGTAGCCCCAATCCAGCTCTTCGGCCACCTGCTGGCACAGGTAGATGTGCATCGGGAGGTTAGGCATACTCGGCCGGGCCTCCGTTTTGGCCGGCGATTCGGGCCATGAATCCGTCAAACGCCTGGGACTGTCCCTTGAACAGGTAGGACAGCTGGGCGGCCGCAATGTCCACGCCGCCACATTCCCGCAGGTGGTCCACTACGTCCAGCAGCCGGTTCTTGCGAATCAGCAGGGACACGGCGTACCAGTCCTCTTCCTCGACGCTGAACACGCGGGCGACCGTGGGCCCCTGGATGCCGGCGATTTCGGGTCGGGACAGGATCATGGCGCTGACGTCTTCGGCGGTACGCCCCTGCACGTTGGCGGTGATGCGGTAGTAGGGTTCGGCCCGCAGGTGGGCTTCCAGCATTTCCGTGAACGATTGCGCCAGCCGGAGGTCGGCCGGATTCCGCGCCAAAGAAATCGGGTTGGCGATCAGGCATGCCTGGGAGGTCAGTATGGTGCCGCCGTCCAGGGTCTTCAGCCGGTTCTCCCGCAGCGTGGTGCCGGTAGCGGAAAGGTCGGCAATCAAATCGGCGTACCCGGCGATGGGCGCGGCTTCCAGCGTGCCGCTGGCCGGCACCAGGGTAAAGTAGTTGATGCCGCGCTCGAACAGGTAGCGTCGCAGCAGGCGGGGGTATTTGGTGGCGATTCGCAACTGCCGGCCGTGGGCATGAAACTCCAGCGCCAGGTCGGCCAGGTCGTCTATGGAAGTAACGTCCAGCCAGGACTCGGGCACGGCCAGCACGTAGTCGCAGCGTCCGAACTCCAGGTCCTCCATCACCGCGACCACCGCGTCATCGTCGTGGCGGTATTCCATCAGCCGGTCCAGGCCGGTGATGCCCATGTCCGCGCTGCCCTCCTCCACCTTGGTGGTGATGTCGGCGGTGCGCTGAAAGAGCACGTCAATTCCCGGAATCGACGGGATCACCCCGGTGTAGCGGCGCGAGTTGGGGCGGTTGACCTTGACACCGCACGATGTCAGGAACCGCATTGTCGGCTCGCCCAGTTCGCCGTCGCTTGGAATTACCAGTCTCAAATCGCCACCCGGTTCAGACCGTGATTGTACGCGAAAACTCGGACGCCGAACCAGACTCAGAGACTTCAAGAATGGCGATTCCGCCCCGGCGCCGAATATCGGCCGCGGCGCGGAGAGCGGCGGCGTTGGAGTCGGCGGCAGACGGCTTGACCAGGACCGCGTCGGTTGCGGCCGCCTCACCCGTAGGCTCGGGCATCGCGGACAGCAACGATTCCAGCGTGTACGCGAAACCCAGCGCCGGCACGGCGTCGGCGCCGCCCAATGCCATCGCCAGCGCATCGTAACGGCCGCCACCACCGAGAACAGCGTTTGAAGAACCACCCACAACGTCGAATATGATGCCATTGTAGTAGGCAATCCCGCGCGCCAGCGAGAAGTCGATTTCCAGCCGACCATCCAGGGCGGGTATATCCCCAACCAGCGCGACCAAATCCGACAGCCGTTGGCAGGCTGCCGTGTCCGCGCCGGCGGACGTCACGATGGCTTGCACCTGGCCCAGGGTATCCGCCGGGTTGCCCCTGACCCGGGCCAGCTGGCCGGCCAGTTCCAGGCCGTTTTCGATGGCGTCGGCAGCGTCGCCGCCCCGCAACTTGCGGAGCAGCCGGTCAACAATCTCGTCGGGCGAGCGCCGGCCCAGCGGAGTTTCGGGGGAGCTGTTCCAGCGCATGAACCCGGTCAAAACGTCGCGGGCCAGACCGTCGGGGAGGCCGGCCACGGCATCCGCCAGGTCCACCTCATCGGTGGGCAGGCCCCGCCCGGAGACCAGGTGCAACTCGTCGGCGCGTTGCAGTGTGGCGGCCAGGTTATCGGGGCTGTCGCCGATGCGGTTCATGTTGGCGACGATGAAGGCGCGGGCGCGGTCCGAAAGGCCCACGGTGTCCAGAACGCTGTCCAGCACGTCCAGGTCGGCGAGCCGCACGCGGAAATCGGCGATGCCCAACTCCGCGGGAATCTCGGCGGCCAGCGACAAAAGCTCGGCGTCGGCCAGGATGCCGTTGGAACCGATCAGCTCGGCGCCGACCTGGGTGAACTGGCCGCTGTTGTCAGCCGGCGGCGGATGGCCCAGGTCGTAGCGGAACACCGGCCCGGCGTACTGCCAACGGACTACCCGGCCGGCCTCCGAATCGCGCGCGGTTTCGAGGTAGTGCCGCATGATCGCGGAGGTGAACTCAGGACGCAGGCTGACCGCGTTGGACCCGGGGTCGCTGAACGAATACATCTGGGACGCAAGGTCGCCGCCCGACTTGCG
>JAJDWF010000010.1 GCA_022825745.1 Dehalococcoidia bacterium
ACCCTGGAAGACTCCCTGTACGTAGGGCTGGAGGAAGGCGTGGACGGCCTGTACCACCTCAACGAGCCCCGCGACGAGCTGCTCATGCTGCCCCGCGACGTGGTGGAATACGTCCAGGGCATCCGCTACTACGTCGGCCGGTCCGAGCAGCAGGCCATCGCCCGCTTCCGGGAGTACCTCGAAGAACTGGGCGGCTAGGCTGCGTTGACGACGCCGCACGATGGCAAAGGTAACCGACCGCAGCAGCGCGGCCACGGGCCGCCCCGCTTTCATCTGCGACTATTCTCCGCCCCGCTCCGGCCGTCCCGAAGACGTGCCGACGCCGCCGGCAAACGCCGACTTCATATCGGCAGCCTACAACCCCGGCCAGGCGGTGCGGGTCAACTCCGTGGCCATGGCCGCAGCCCTGCGCGACCAGCACGGCGCAGACCCCATCTTCACCCTGGCCACCCGGGACATGAACCGCCTGGCGCTGGAGTCCCTGCTGCTGGGCGCCCAGGCCCTCGGCTTGGACAACGTCATCGCCGTGGCCGGCGACCCCTTCGGCCCGCGCGATACGGCGATGCCGGTCAACGACTACCGGGCCACTGAGCTCATCGCCGCCGTCGCCAACCTGAACGACGGCGTTGACCACCGGGGACGCAGCCTGCGCGCGCCCACGGATTTCTGCATCGGCGCAACGGTGGATCTGGGACGCGGCATCGAACGGGAAGCGCGGTTAGCCGTCCGCAAGATTGCATCCGGGGCGCACTTCCTCATCACCCAGCCCGTGTTCGACCCGGACGACGTGGGCCGGTTCGCCGACGCCTGTGCCCGCGCATCCGGCGAGGCATTGGCCGTCCCCGTGTTCTACGGCGTGGGACTCATGGAACCGGACGGCGTTTCCTTCGCCAGCGTGCCCCAATGGGTTACGGACGACCTCGCCAACGGTCGCTCCGGCGCCGATATCGCCCTGGAGGTATGGGCCGGCTTGCGCGCGGCCGGCATCGGGGATTGCTACGTCGTGCCCCCCATCCGGCGCAGCGGGGCCAGGAACTACGCGGCCGCCCGCGAATTTATCCAACGGGCGGCCGGCGAATAACGCTCTTTTTTGCGGCTGGCGACCCTACGGCCCCCACGGGGGCGCGGCGGCAACGTCCCCGTCGCTCACGATGTCCACCACCGCCGGACGGTTCGCGCTCACCGCCTGGTCCAGCGCCGAGTTGATCTGGTTCGGGTCGGTAACCCGGATGCCCAGCGCGCCCATCGACTCGGCAATCTGCGCGAAGTTGGTGTCGTTGAACCGCCACAACTCGGCCGAGTTGTCGTTCTCCCGGCCGGCGTAGGCTGCCTCGTCGCCCCGGCGGTCCTGGTTCAGCCCGCCGTTGTTGTGCACCACGATCACCGCGTTGATGCCGTAGCGCACGGCAGTCTCCAGCTCGCCGATGTGGTACCACATCCCGCCGTCGCCGGTCCAGCACACCACCGGGCGGTCCGGCACGCCGCACTTCGCGCCCAGCGCCGCCGGCAGTCCCCAGCCCAGCGAGCCGGCGGCCCGCAGGTACGATTGCCCCGGATGGTGCATTTCCACCATGCTGCCCGTCCAGATGCCGGCGTGTCCCGTATCCGCGAGCAGAACTGCATCCGAAGGCAGGAAGTTGGTCAATTCCTGGCACAGCCGCTCCGGGCGAATCGGCACCGCGTCGGAATTGAGCACGTCCTCGTGTTCGTCCCGCCAGTTCTGCACGTGTTCCTGCGCCCGCGACACCCAGCCGGCGTTGCCGCCCGTGGGCTCCAGCACGTCGATCAGCCGCTCCAGCGTCCGCTTGGCGTCGCCCAGCAGCCCGTAAGCGCCCTGGTACGACCGGCCCAACTCGCTGGCGTCAATGTCGATCTGGATGGTGGGCGTGCCCTCCGCCGGCAGCCGCCAGTCCAGCGTCACCTGGCTGCCGGTGTGGCTCCCGATGAACAGCACCAGGTCAGCCTCCGATACCACTCGGTTGGCCGACCACCGCGAGTAGCTGCCCACCACGCCCACGGACAGCGGGTGATTCTCGGGGATGCAGCCCTTGGCGTTCAGCGCCGTCGCCACCGGTATGTTCAGCATCTCGGCCAGCCGCACCACCTCGGCCTCCGCGCCCGAAGCGGTCACGCCGCCGCCGGCCACGATCACCGGACGCTCCGCCTGCGACAAAATGCGCGCCGCCTCGCGAACCCGCTCCGGCTCCGGCTCGGGTCGGAACGCCGGCCGCTGCGTGAACGGCTCCTCCACGATCACGTCGATGTCCAGCTCGCCGTCGGTGATTACGTCGCCGGATATGCCGGAAAAGTCCAGGTGCGCCGGCAGCGTCTGCCCGGTCGTAACCTCCCGGAACGCCTGCCGCAGCAGGTGGGGCAACTGGTCCACCGTCTCCACCTCAACGCTGTACTTGGTCACCGACGCGAACGGCCGCGAGTGCTCGATTTCCTGGTACGAATTGCGGTGCCGGTGCATCGGCGGGCGGTGTCCCGTGATCGCGATGACCGGCGAGACGCCCAGGTAGGCGTCCTGCAACCCGGCCGCCAGGTTAGCCGCGCCCACGGATTGGGCGAAGCACAGGCCCGGCTTGCCGGTCACCCGCGCGTAGGCGTCGGCCATGTACGCCGCCGATTTCTCGCCGTGGGAGATGACGCGCTTGATGCCAACGTCCTCCATCTCAACGAGGGCGCGGCGGATGATCGCGGGGACAAAGAAAACGTGGGTAACGCCGTACTCGCGCAGCGTTTCGGCGAGGAACCGGGCGCCGGTCATTCTGGGCATAGGAGCCTCCTGGTGGAAAAGGTAATGACGGTGATGGCGGGAGCGGTTAAACCCCGCGTTCGTCGAATACTTCCTTGGCCACGCGGACGGCGTTGGCCGCCACCGGCCAGCCGGCGTAAAACGCCATGTGCGCGATCACCTCGGAGATTTCCTCGCGGGTCACGCCGTTGTCCAGGGCGCGCCCGATGTGTCCGCGCAACTGGTCGGTGCGGTACAGCGCGGTCAGGGTCGCCACGGTGATCAGGCTGCGGTCGCGCTTGGACAGTTCGGGACGCTCCCAAACGTCCCCGAACAACACGTCGGCCGACAATTCGGCCAGCTTGGGTGAAATCTCCTGCATCACGGTTCGGGCTGCGGGCTGCGTCATAACGCCTCCTGTATTGAGCTTGGCTAGGGATACGGGTACCGCGGCAGGGCACGTCACATAATGTCGCCACCGCCGCCGGCAGTATAGTACGTAACCGACCGAATGGGTAGGGCGCGCAATGGTAATCGTAGGCCGGGAACTAATCCCCGCGCCTGCCCTGCGTTTAGTCCGGCTCGAGGATGCCGGATTTAGTTGGGAACCATTTGACAGTCCCCTGGTTCACCCGCTCCTGTACTGATGGACGCATGATGGCGCCGGCGACCACCGCTTGAGCGCGGTGGCTGGTGATTTGTTGCAGTAATGCAGCATTTCGCAACGCTCGATTGACATCGGAATTGTCAACCGTGTAGGAAATTTCCACCGCGAGATAGACCAGTTCCGCTCCGTCCAGAGCTTCTATCACCAGGTCAGCGCGCTGAAAGCTGCGGAGAACGTTGGGCTCAGTATCAGCAGAGGCAACCTTACTCCACCGATACAATTCCGGTGGGGTTACTTGGCGAAGGTACTCGAAGCCAAGCTCCATGGCCACGATCTCGGCCCTGGCTACGACCTCGGTTCGGGCGTGTCCGCCTTTGACTTGACCCATGTCGTTCTTCAAGCTGCTGACATCGTCCTTCAAGACGTTGACGTCATCCTTCAAGATTTCGACATCCGCACCGATCGCGTCCAACCTCTCAACGACCGTCTTGTTGATTTCCACCTGCGTGGTGACGAAGCCGGGCAACCCCTCGGGCTCAAGTTGGGTCGGCGCGTCTATTTCGACGTCCTGCGCGGCTAATC
Source organism: Dehalococcoidia bacterium (assembly GCA_022825745.1). GTDB lineage: Bacteria > Chloroflexota > Dehalococcoidia > Lucifugimonadales > UBA3495 > Bin87. The sequence continues at coordinate 3,927 of JAJDWF010000010.1, forward strand.
GGTTCTGCCGCAACAAGCGGTCTACGGGCTTCTCATCGGGCGTGGTCATATGGACTCCGTTACATCTCAAGTTATGCGTTACCTCATAATATCTTTAACGCTGTTCCCCTGTCAGCCCCATTCCAACCAATCTCGAAAATCCCAAAAAACTCACCCCGTACTTGATACAGGGCCGGCGAATCCCGATCCCGACCAAACCCCGCGCGTTGACACCACCCGGCCCCCTCCGTACACTGCGGCCTGCTACCCCATCGTATCCCACCGCAGGAGGACGCCGGCCATGCCAACGCCCGACCTTGCCGACCTCTTCGCCCAGGTTGACGCCGCCCAGGACGACATCATCGCCCTCGAGCAGGACCTCGTCAGGATCCCCTCCGTCAACACCGGATTCATGCCCACCGGCAACGAGACCCCCGTCTGCGAACTCGCCCGCGACTTCCTCTCCCGGGACGGCATACCGTCCGACATCCTTGAGTCGTCTCCTGATCGCGGCAACCTCATCGCCCGCGTCGAGGGACGCTCCGGCAACGCCGGCCTCATGTTCATGTCCCACACCGACGTCGTGCCGGTCGAGGACCCCGCCGAGTGGCGGTTCGACCCCTTCAGCGCCACCGTCGCCGATGGCCGCATCTTCGGTCGCGGCGCGTCCGACTGCAAGGGCCTGCTCGCGGCGCAACTCATGGCCATCCGCATCCTGCGCCGCAACGACATCCCCCTGCGCGATAGTCTGATCCTGGCCGCCGGCGCCGACGAGGAGCACGGCGGACGCTACGGCTTCGGCTGGCTCGCCGACCACCATCCCGGTCAGTTGGCCGCCCCCTACGCCGTCAACGAGGGCGGCGGCGTCCCCATTCCCGCCGCCGGCGCGCTCACCTACATCCTCGGCGTCGGCGAAAAGGGCCGCCTCCAGGTCGAAATCGACGTCAAGGGGACCAGCGCCCACGCCTCATTGCCCTGGCAGGGCACCAACGCGCTGTACCGCCTGAACCGCGCCCTCTCCTCCATCGAGGAGTACGAACCCGACCGCGACACGTCCACCGGTATCTTCGATTACCTCTCCACCTTCGCCATTGAGCACAGGGCGTCGCCGGAGAACGTAGACCAAATCATCGCCGAGATCCAGCCCGAAAACCCCCGCTTCGCCTCCATGCTCCGCGCCCTCTCCCGCATGACCCTCACCCCCACCATGGTGCGCGGCGGCATCAAGTCCAACAGCGTCCCCGAGTCCATCCGCCTCACCTGCGATGTGCGCACCCTGCCGCACCAGGACGAGGAATACGTGCGTGCCCAGATTGACGCCGTGCTGACCGACATCCCCGGCGTAACCTACGAGGTGGACTACATGGCCCGCCCCAACTCGTCGCCCTTCGAGTCGCCCCTGGCTTCCAGCATCCGCGGCGTTACCTCCCAGGCGCTCCAGCGCGGCGACATCCAGTGGGTGCCCGCCATCAGCAACGGCTTCACCGATTCCCGGTTCACCCGGCCTCTCGGCACCGTAACCTACGGCTTCTCCGGCTCCCACCCCGACGACGACCCCATGCTCAACTTCGTGCACGGCGCCAACGAGTCCGTCGGTATCAAGAGCCTGGTCAGCGGCACCAAAATCATGCTCGGCCTCATCGTCGATATGCTCGCCGAAAAGTAACCCCATGCCTTACGGAAGTCTGAACTTGGAGCGCGACGGCCACATCGCCGTGGTCACCCTCAACCGTCCCGAAAAGCTCAACGCCATCGACCGTAACCTCCACCGGGAGATGATGGACGCCTGCGCCGAACTACGCGACGACGACGGCATCCGCGTGGTCATCTTCACCGGAGCCGGCCGCGGCTTCTGCTCCGGCGCCGACCTCACCGCCGACCGCTCCCGGCCCGAAAACCCCAGCCGCGCCGAGCGTCTCGACGAGTACAACTGGGTCGGACGCCAGGCCCAAATGATCTACCGCGATCTCGACAAGCCCACCATCGCCGCCGTCAACGGCGTGGCCGCCGGCGCCGGCATGGGCCTGGCCCTGGCCTGCGACATGCGCGTCGGCTGCGAGAACACCCGCTTCAAGACCGTGTTCATCGAGCGCAGCCTCAGCCCCGACTCGGGCCTCTCCTGGTTCCTGCCCCGCATCGTGGGAGTCAGCCGCGCCATGGACCTGGTGTACACCAGCCGCAACGTGGACGCCGACGAAGCGTACCGTCTCGGCCTGCTGGACCGCATGAGCGACGCCGAAAACCTGCTGTCCGACGCGAAAGAACTGGCCCGCCAGATCGCCTTCTGGCCGCCCGTCGCCATGCAGATGTCCCGTCGCGCCATGCACCGCAGCCTCGACGTTGACCTGGACGACCAACTCCGCTACGAGACCCACAGCATCGTCTTCGCCCGCCGCGCCCCCCACGACGTAGCCGAAGCCGCCGCATCCTTCCGCGAACGCCGCCCACCCAACTTCACCGGAGAGTAACCCTCCCAAAGGAGCCCAACCATGACCACCGCCGATTGGGGAGACATCTACAAGGAACTGGGCGCCAAGCCCGTCATCAACGCCACCGGCAGCGTCACCATGCTCGGCGGCTCCACGCCCATACCCGAAGTGCGCGAGGCCATGGCCCAGGCCGACGGCGCGTACATCCCCCTCATGGAACTACAGGAAGCCGCCGGCGACGCCATCGCCCGCATGGTCAACGTGCCCGCCGCCTACATCACCTCCGGCGCCGGCTCCGCCCTGATGCTCGCCACCGCCGCCGCCATGGCCGGCGATGACGACGACCGCATCCAGCAGCTGCCCGACACCGCCGGCATGAAGAACGAGGTGCTCATCCAGACCCGCCAGCGTTATTGGTACGACCGCTGCCTGGAACTGGCCGGCGCAAAGCTGGTCATGTTCGGCTCCGAGGAACGAACCACGCCGGAGGACCTGGAGCAGGCCATCGGCCCCAACACCGCCGCCGTCCACTACTACGCCGTGGAGCAGGAGTACGACCCCAACGCCCTGTCCCTGGAGCAGACCATCGAGATCGCCCACGCTCACGACGTACTCGTTACCGTTGACGCCGCCGGCCAGATCTACCCGCTGGAAAACTTCGGCAAGTACGTCCGCATGGGCGCCGACTTCCAGTGCATCGCCGCCAAGTACATGGGCTCGCCCCAGTCCACCGGCCTGGCCCTGGGCTCCGAGGAAATGATCCGCAAGATCGGCCTGCAAGCCTTCGCCAGCTACGAGGGCCGGCGCGTGCGCGGCGTCGGTCGCCCCCAGAAGGTTGACCGCCAGGAGATGATCGGCGCGGTCGCCGCCGTCCGCCACTGGATGACCATGAACCACGAGGACCGCCTGGCCGATTCGGAACGGCGTACCCGCGCCATCCTCGGCGCCGTCGCCGGCATCCCCGGCCTGCGCGCCGAACTAATCGACAACGTCATCGGCCACCAGCCCTACGGCCTGAAACTCTGGGTCGATCCTGCCGTCGCCGGCTTCGACATCTACGATCTGCGCGACCGCCTCAAGGACGGCGACCCGCCCGTCTGGACCCGCGTCCGCGACGAGGATGACTTCATCGCCATCCACATGTTCGGCCTCAACCCCGGCGAAGAAATCACCGTAGGCAACCGCATCGCCGCCCTTTTCAAATAGCTGCCCGCCCCTTGGTGAAAAGGGGCGCTACCGCCGCGGCGACGGCCCTAGGTGCGACCCGGCATCTACCAGGATGGTCTCACCCGTCACATGCCCTGCGCCCTCCAGCAGCCAGATCACCGGATCCGAGACCGTCTCCGTTGTGCCCGCCGACTTCAGCGGCGCAGATTCCGCGTACCGCTTGATGAAAGCATCGTAGCCGTCGCCCAGGCCGTCCCGCCACCAGCGCGTCTGCATCACGCCCGGGCACACCGCGTTGACCCGTATCTCCGGCGCCAGCGCCCGTGCCAGCGAGAACGTCATCACGTTCAGCGCCGCCTTGGACGCCGCGTAGGCGATGGAACTCCCCGACCCGCTGAAACCCGAGCCGGACGAGATGTTGACAATTGCCCCCTTGCCCTGCTCCTGCATGGCCGGCGTAACCGCCCGCGCCATCTGAAACGCGCCCACCACGTTCACGTCCAGCACGCGCCGGAAATCGTCCGAGGCTAGGCCCTCCAGGTCGTGGTGCGGCACGATCACCGACGTGGCGGCGTTGTTCACCAGCCCGTCGATCCGGCCCCATTGCTCCAGTGCGGCCGCCGCCATCCGTCGGCAGTCGTCATCATTCGACACGTCGGCCTGGCACAGTATGGCCTCGCCGCCCGCCGACCGGCATGCCTCCGCCGACTCCCTGGCTTCGGCCTCGCTCCGGGTGTAGTTGATCACCACCCGGCCGCCCTTGGCCGCCAGCTTCTGCGCCACCGTCGCGCCCAGCCCGGTAGCCGAACCGGTGATTATGAACACGCCGCCTTGAACGTCCATTGTCATCCTCCGGGGTTACTTCTTCGCAACCTGGATTACGAAGTCGGGTTCGTAGAAATCGTAGCCGGGCACGAAGTCGCCGTACCGTTCCACGCTGCTGAAGCCGGCGCCCTTCAAAAGACCGGTGACGTAGTTTTGCCGGATGGGGCACAGCGTCAGGAAGTGGACGTCGCCGTCGGCGTATTCGTACCGCATCGTCAGGACTTCCTCGGTCAGCTCTTCGGGGCTGACCTCCACCATGTCGCCCATGTAGTAGGACTGGTGCTTGCTGTGGAAGCCGTTGTCCAGGATGGCGTCGTAGTTGCGCTGGTCAATGATGGCGATGCCGTCCTCGTTGAGCAGACTGTACACCTGGTTGAGGGCCTGCACCCGGTCGGTTTCCTCGAACAGGTGGGTGAAAGCGTTGCCCAGGCAGATTACGGCGTCAAACCGCTCGCCGGCAAAGGCGTCGGTGAGCCGGGTCCACTCGGCTTCCACCAGGCGAATGTCATCCATGCCGAACCGTTCGGCGTTCTCCTTGGCCTGCACCAGCATGTTGGGCGCGCCGTCGGCGCCGGTGACGTCGAACCCGTCGGCAGCCAGCGTTACCACGTGGAAGCCCGTGCCGCAGGCGATGTCCAGCACGGTCTCGGCCCCGTGTTCCTTCAGGATGTTCTGGAAGAAATTGTTTTCGGCATCGGCCCGGCGCTGCCAGTCGATCAGTTCGTCCCAGCGTCCCACAAACTCCGTAGAGTACTGCTCCTTGTAGAGGTCCTTGGGCACGATGATCTCGTCGTTTTGACGCATAAAGTATTTACTCCTTTGGTTTTTATCGAACGCCGGGCGCGGGGCCGGGTCCGGTGATTTGGTTGCTTTGGTCTGATTTGCTAGTCTGATTTGCTAGGCGGAAGGCTTGGCCACCAGCAACGCCCAGCCGATGTACCCGGCGTTGCCCGAGTCCACCCAGAACGAGAGCGCGGCCACGGTGTTGTCGATGGTCTCGGCGCCGATGCGCGGCAGCAACGCTTCCCGCTGCTCTTGCAGGCGATCCCGGACCCAGCCGTAGGAACGGGCCACGTGCTGCGACCAGTCCTCCTCCCGCGTGACCGTGAGTTCCAGCGCCGATAGCGCCTTGCGGTAGTCGGGCAGGTCCCACATATCCGGCGATTTTACCCGGTCGTAAATCCTGGCCCGGTCGGCTTCGGGCGTATCCCGGCGCACCAGGATGTCGGTGAAAATCAGCACGCCGTCGGGCTTCAGGACGCGCCGGCACTCGGACAGCACGGCGTTCTTGTCCGCCGCGTGCAGGAACGCCTCCTGGCTCCAGACCACGTCGTATGAGTCGTCGGCGTACGGCAATCTGTGGAAGTCGCCGTACTCGAAGGACAATAGCCGGTCCAGGCCGGCCTCCTGCCCGCGCTCTCGGGCCAGTTCCAGCTCCTTCTCGCTGATGTTGGTTCCGGTCACGTGGCAGCCGAAGTTGGCGGCCAGGTAGCGGGCGGTGGAGCCGTAGCCGCAACCCAGGTCCAGCACGCGGGTCTGCGGGGTCAGCGCGACGGCCTCGGCCATGATGGCGTTGGTGTTTTCCATCGCCTCAGGGTGGGGGCAATCGTCGCTGGTAGGTACCCCCAGGTGCAGGTTGTCGCCCCAGATGGTGCGGTAGATTTCGTCCGCCGGCCCGTCGTAATAGGCTTGGGTGGTGGCAACGATGGTTTCGACGTCTTGGCGGCTCATTGGCGAAATCTCCTCCGTGGTTTTGTAGTGGCGGGCGTGCAATCGCCTCACCCGTTGATCAGGTAGTCAACCGCCAGCCGGTGGCTCACCAGCAGGCCCGGCACCCGATTCGGGTCCGTGCGACCCCAACCGCACTCGGTGGCCACGCCGAACGACGGCAGGAACCGCCGCGCCGTATCAATGCGGGCGCAGTCCCCCTCCTCGTCGTCATAGTGAATCAGGCCCAGGATGACCTCCGTGTCGTCGGACAACGCCAGTCCTTGTAGCGGACGGAAGTACGCGCGGTCGCTCCTGTCCTGCGGCACGGGCATGTGGATGAAATCCAGCGGTCGCTCCAACTCCGCGGACAGTCCGTTGGCGATCTCTACCAGGATGCTCATGTCCTTTGGCATCACTAGGTGCTCGTCCCGGGGCGATCCATAACATAGGTGGTAACCCAGGTCCACCGACTCCGGCACGGCGGCTCCCAGCCGGCCCAGTTGGGCGAATATCCGTGCCTTGTAGTCGTCCGGCCTCTGCGGAAAGTAGTCCTCAAAGATCAGGACTTCCTGGCACACGTCCCACTGGATGGACAACTTGTCGTGGGGAACCGCGTCCACAATCTCCGCCAGCCCGTCCAGCAGCGACCGCTCGTATGCGGAGATGTAATCGTCGCGCGCGCCCGGACTGACGTACATATACGCCGTGGCCATCGGCGTCGGCAGCGACACTTGAAACAACGTCTCCCATTCTATCACACCTTCGTTCTGAAGGCGAATATACCGCTCGAACGACTCCAGCGCCGCCTCGGCGTAACCCGTCGGAAACGCAACGGACGCCGGGTCAACCCCGGCCCGGAACCGGACGTAGGGCGTCTCTCGCAGCAGTTGGCCGTCCCACTGGTACAGCGCGTAAGGCGGTTCGTCAGTGTCCACTTCCATGTCGGGATGCTCCAGCAGCATCTCCCGCTGGAACCAGATCCACCGGCCGCGCCGCCCGGTCTCGCCGTCGGTGATGCGGTGCAGGTATGGGTTCAACGCCGCGCTCACGGTCCTGAAAACCGATTCGGCGTCGGGCAACGGGATGCTGCCCACCAGGTGGATGCCGCTGCCGCTGGTCGTCATGGTCCCTCCGGAACGCCGGCCGCCATGGCCCGCGCACAACATAATCTCGTTCAGTCGAACGCGCCGGCGATGGCGCAATCCTCAACGTCGTCGTCGGACATCCCCAGCAGTTCCCGCAGCACGTAGGTCATGTCCGCCGCGAAAGCCGGCGCGCCCCTGGTGACGCTGCCCGGCGTGCGGGACAGCTTGTAAGGCGCGCTCTCAATCGTTCGTTCCTCGCCCTGGTGGTCCGGTACGCGGCGAAAAAACCCCCGCTCTTTCAACTGCGGGTCGCGCGACAGGTCTTCCCCGGTCTGCACCACCCCGGCAGCGATACCTGCGGCCTGCAACCGGCCCATCACCTCTTCCGCAGTGTGCTGGACAGTCCACGATTCCACCAGCGCATCCAGCGCGTCGGCGTTGCGCTCCCTGCCATCGCCGGTGGCGAACCGTGGGTCGTCAGCCCATTGCGGATTGCCCACAGCGTCCACCAACGCCCTCCATTCCTCATCGGTGAAAACGGTGATCGCTACCCACCGGTCTTCACCCCGGCACCGGTACGCCCCGTGAGGCGCGCCGCCCCCATACGGCGCACGATTGCCGGTGCGCGTCGAAACCGCGTCCGCTCCGTTCACGCTCATGTCTAACACCAGAGTTTCCAGCAGGGACGACAGCGACTCGTACTGCGAAACGTCCAGCCACTGCCCGCGCCCGGTCCTGGCCCGGTGCATCAGCGCCAGCAGCACTGCCTGCGCGCCCGCCATGCCGCCCACGGCGTCGCTGTACGCGCTGGCCGGCCCGCTGGGGTCGCTATCCGGGAACCCCGTCAACTGCGTGAACCCCGACCAGGCCTGTAGCGTCTGGCCGTAGCTGACCCGGTCCTTCCACGGCCCCGTGCGCCCAAAACCCGACATGCTCAGCATGATGATGCTGGGGTTGATTGCCCGAATCGAATCGTAATCCAGGCCCCACGACGGCATCACCCGCCCGCTGAAGTTCTCCGCAACCACGTCCGACACCGCCGCCAGCCGCTTGGCGATGTCGATGCCCTGCGCCGTCTTCATGTTCAGGGAGATGGACAGCTTGCCCGCGTTCCAGTTGTGGCGCTGGCCCAGCCCCCGCGCGGTGGCCGACGCCGGCCCGCCGATCACCGACAGCGCGTTGTTGGACTCAACCTTGATCACCTCCGCGCCCTGGTCGGAGAGTATCCGCGTCGCCGAAGGCCCGGCGTGAATCCAGGTGAAATCCAGCACCCGTATCCCCCGCAGGGCAAGCCCGTTCTTATGCGCGTCGCCGTCCAATTCCATTCAACCTCAGGCGGAAAGTCGTTCCATTTCTTCCGCCGATAGGCCCAGTATTCCGCCAAGCACCTCTGCGTTATGCTCTCCCGCCGCCGGCGCCGTCCGGCGCACCGGCTGCTGAAACTCGGTCAGGCGGTACGGGTCGCCCGGGTACACCATCGATACCCCATCCGGAGACTCTACGGCGGTCAGGTAGCCCCGCCCCCACAGCTGTTCGTTCCCCAGGATCTCTTCCGCCGTGGCCGCCGGCCCCCACGGATGATGGTTCGACTGCCCGAACTCGGTTATCTCCTGCCGGGTGTGCAGCAGCGCCCAGGCTTGTACCAGTTCCTCGATGTGCGCCGAATGTTCCCCCCGCAGCACAAAGTGGTCGTCGTACTGCGCGTCCATCAAGTCGCCGGCCATGCCGTCCCGGTCCATCCACGCCCGCAGATCGTCCCACGCCGCCCGCGTGTTGGTGGTGATGCTGGCATAGCCGTCCTTGCACCGCCACGTTGCCACGAACTGCCCGCCGTGCCGGAACCCGCAGCGCACCGCCGACTCGCCCGTGTAGTTGTAGGTCGTGTTGACGTGCTCGGTGGTGGCGGCCACCGCCTCCTGCATCGAAACGTCGATGTACTGTCCCTGCCCGGTCATCATCCGGTGGTACAGGGCCAGCAGGATGGCGATGTACGCCCGGTTCGACGCCGTGTGATACGCCTGCGACCCCCACAACTTGTTGGGCGGAGTATCGGGCCAGCCGGTAACGTACATGTACCCGCCCATGGCAAAGCCTACCAGGTCGGACGCCTTGTAATCCCGGTACGGCCCCGTTTGCCCGAATGGCGTGATGGATGCGTACACCAGCCCCGGCGCGTCCGCCGCCAGGCTCTCGTATCCCAAACCCAGCGAGTCCATGTACCCCGACGGCTCGGTCTCCAGCAGCACGTCGGACTCGCGTGCCAGCCGGCGCAGAACCGCCGCGCCCTCGGATGTACTAATATCCAGCGTAATGCTGCGCTTGTTGGTGTTGAAGTGTAGCCAGTACAGGCTGCGGCCCGGGCCGGGTTGGCCGCCAACGAAAGGCCCAATCTCCCGCATCGGATCGCCCCCCGGCGGCTCCACCTTGATCACGTCCGCGCCCATGTCGGCCATCAACTTGCCGCAATAGACGCCCATCGGGCCGGACAGGTCCAGCGCCCGGTAGCCACTGAGCGGCAGTGCCGGTTCGGTATTCGCTTGTTCGCCCGTAACGACCATTGGGACGCATTGTAGCATCGGTCAGGTATGGCGGAATGTGCGCGGTCGTATAATGTTGCACCCGATGAGCTCAACCCGAGGAAGGATGCTATGAAATACGACGTGGCAATTGTGGGGGCCGGCTCCGCCGGTTCAGTGCTGGCGGCCCGCCTTTCTGAAGATCCAAGCCGCTCGGTGCTGCTTTTGGAAGCGGGGCCGGATTACCCGGATTTTGACCGACTGCCCGACGAGCTGAAGTACGGGTTCGCCGCCGCTCCGGCGCCGCCCGCCGCTCGCACCGCCAGCGGCCATCCGGTCTCTCTGGCCGCCAGCCCCCATAACTGGCAGTTCACGGCCACTGCAACCGACCTGGCCCCGCCAATGCTGGTGCCGCGAGGCCGGGTTACCGGCGGCTCCAGCGCCATCAACTCCTCGGCCTTTTACCGTGGCGTTCCCGAGGATTTTGACGCCTGGGCAGCCCGGGGCAACGACGAGTGGAGTTACGAAAAGGTCCTTCCCTTTTTCCGCAAGTTGGAAACCGACGTTGACCGTGATGGCGACTATCACGGCTCCGCAGGCCCCATCTTCGTGCACCATTCCAACCCGGCCGCCTGGGACGCCACCCAACGCGCTTTCTTCAACGCCTGCCGCGCCGAGGGTTTCCCGGAGACTATCGACCATAACCATCCCGACGCCAACGGAGTCGGCCCGGGCGTGTCCAACAACCACAACGGCGTCCGGTTCAGCGCCGCCCTGGGTTACCTGGGCCAGGCCCGCCATCGCCTCAACCTCACGGTGCGGCCCGATTGCCAGGTTCGCCGGATAGTTTTTCAAGGCAACCGCGCCGTCGGCCTGTCGGTGCAGAGCGCCGGCGAGACCTTCACCGTTGCGGCCGACCAGATTATCCTCAGCGCCGGCGCGGTCGGCTCGCCGCACCTGCTGCTGCTCTCCGGCGTAGGCCCGGCCGGCCAGTTGGAGGCCCTGGGCATCCCGGTGGTTCAGGACGTGCCGGGCGTGGGCCGCAACCTGAAAGACCACCCCAAGGTGTACGTTACCTGGGAAGCCGGCGACGGTTTGGCGCATCCTTCCAACCGGGGAGCCGGGAGCGCCGCGCTGCGCCTGACCGCCCCCAACTCTCCTTTCCGGAACGACCTGAGCATCGGTTTCTCCGCCCTGGTCTCGCCCCGCATCAAGGGCGTCGAGCCGGCGTCCCCGGCTCAGGGGCAGGTTGCCGGGGAAGCGGGCGCTGCCACCCGCTACGTCGAAATGATGGTCGCCCTGCTGCTGCCTGAAAGCCACGGTGAACTGACCCTGACCTCGCCCGACTACCGGGTGCAGCCGGCCATGCGCTACAACTACCTGGCCGAGTCCTTCGACCGGGCGCGGCTGCGAGCCGGCGTCCGTCAGGCCCTGGACCTGGCCAACCGTCCCGAACTGGCCCCGCTGCTGGGAGAACGCATTGAACCCGGCGACCAAGACCTGGCAAGCGACGAGGCTTTGGACCGCTGGCTGCTGCGGGAAGCGACTACTTTCTCCCACATTTCCTGCACTTGCAAAATGGGGCCGCCCGAAGACCCTCTGGCCGTGGTCGATCAGTTCGGCAAAGTGCGCGGCATGGCGGGGTTGCGCATCGTTGACGCGTCGATCATGCCCGACCTGGTGCGGGCGCCCATCAACCCGGCGGTGATCATGACGGCGGAACACGTCGCGCACTTCATTCAGACCGGCCGGTAATCACGCCCACCCCATGTTTGCTAAAATGCGCCCCACCTGAACCACCCTTGTCCCAACGCCGCAAGGAGCCGACATGACCACCACGATTTACGATGCCGAGCGCCGCGACATTTCCATCGCCGTGGGCGGCGACGCCATGATCACCCGCCGGATGCGCGCTTTCCAGGAACCCCGTTTCCTCAAGTTGGTGGACATTCTCCGGGAAGCCGACGTGTCCCTGGTCAACCTGGAGATGCTGTTCCACGACTACGAGAGCAGCTGGCAGTGGAGCCGCAACACCTACACCCGGTCCGACCCCCGCAACCTGGACGAGCTCAAGTGGATGGGCATTGACGCGGTGACCACCGCCAACAACCACTCCTTCGACTTCTCCGAGGGCGGGTTCCTGACTACGCTGGAGCACTGCCGGGAGTTCGACCTGCCCCACGCCGGTGGCGGCCGCAACCTTGACGAGGCCCGCGCCGCCGCTTACGTGGACTCGCCCCGCGGTCGCGTGGCCGTGATGAGCGCCACCAGCACCTTCAGCGAGCAGTCCCGCGCCGGCGCCGGCCGGCCCGACTTCCCCGGCCGCCCGGGAGTCAACGCCCTGCGCCACGACATCACCCACCACGTTCAGCAGGACGTATTCGACGCCCTGCGCAAGGGCAACCTGGAGCTGGGTTACGAGGAGGAGCACGCCTTCATGCGCCACTTCGGCTTCCGCGGCGTCGAAAGCGCGCCCGACGACAGCGCCGAGGTCGAGTTCCTGGAGCACAAGTTCGTCCTGGACGAGACCTTCGCCGTCCGCACCGCCTTGAACGAGGACGACCGGCTGGGCATCGGCAACTGGATTCGCGGCGCGCAGACCCAGTCCGACTGGCAGGTCTATGGCGTCCATTGCCACGAAAGCGGGCCTGATGGCGATTTCCACGGCCATTCCCGCCTGTCGCCGCCCCACTTCCTGGTGGACTTCGCCCACTGGGCCATCGACCAGGGCTGCGCCGCCTTTGTCGGCCACGGCCCCCACTTCCTGCGCGGCATCGAGATTTACAAAAACCGGCCCATTTTCTACAGCCTGGGCAACTTCATCTTCCAGAACGAAAGCGTCCTGTGGCTGCCCCACGAAGCCTATCGCCGGTTTGGCCTGGACTTCAACAGCACCCCCGGCGATTACCTGGACACCCGCTCCGGCGGCGGCACCCGCGCCTTTGCCGCCGACCCCGTGTTCTGGCAGAGCGTGGTGGCAGTATGCAACTACGCCGGCGGCGACCTGAAAGAGGTCGTCATGCACCCCA
>JAJDWF010000063.1 GCA_022825745.1 Dehalococcoidia bacterium
GCCGGCGGCGATGCCCCGTCCGGTGAGTCGTCCCGGCGCGGACGGCTCCGGCACCGGCGACGCCAGGTGCGGGTGTTCCTGGGTCGCCCGCAGGACTTCAACCATGCCAATACGCCGGTAGGTTGGGCCGGCAATCTGCCGAGTGCCCTCCTTGGATGCGTTCTTGAGGCGGAACTCGACGGGATCGACTTCCAGCTTTTCGCACAACTCGTCGATGGCCTGCTCGGCGGCGAATGAAGCGGCCGGCGAGCCGGGAGCGCGGTAAGCGGCGGCCTTGGGCACGTTGGTTACCACGTCGTAGCCTTCAACAAAACCGTTGGGAACGTCGTAAGGGCCGAACATGGTGCGGCACCCGCTGGGCACCGGCGAGCCGGGGAACGCGCCGGCTTCGTAGATCAGGGTGGCGTTGGCCGCGGTGAAACGACCGTCGCGAGTGCCGCCCACCTTGACCCTGATTTTGCAGCCGGAGGTGGGGCCGGTACCGGTAAAGACCTCGGTGCGGGTCATGGCGATCTTGACGGGACGTCCGGTCTTGCGGGCGAGGGCCGCGACCACCGGCTCCAGGTAGCAACCACCCTGGCCCTTCCCGCCGAATCCGCCGCCGATCTCCATGGGAACCACGTTGACCTGGCCAACGGAAACGCCGAGGATGCGGCTGGTGTGGTCGCGCAGGGCGAAATGCCCCTGGCTGCTGGCCCAGATGGTTACGGTGTCGTCGGTGTTCCAGCGGGCCGTTGCCGAATGGGGTTCAATGTAGCCCTGGTGAACCTGGCGCGTGGTGTACTCGCGCTCCACGATGGCGTCGGCTTCGGCGAAACCGGCATCAGGGTCGCCCAGGCTGAACGTGAAGTGGTTCGAGACGTTGGAGGCGTCGGCGGGATCCTCGTCCAGCCAGCCACCGGAACGCTGGCCCGGGTTCGCCAGCGTGGCGAGACGCTCGTGTACGGCCGGCGCTCCGGCGGCCATGGCTTCATCGGCAGTGAGGACGGCGGGCAGCACTTCCCAGTCCACGTCGATCAGATTCAGGGCTTCCTCGGCCAGGTGCGGCGAGTCGGCGGCGATAGCGGCGACGGCGTGGCCGCGATACAGGGCCTTTTCGCGGGCCATCACGTTGCGGCTGTAGAAACCGTAGTTGACGGCGGCGCCCTCTTCCTGGTCCTTGATTTCGGCGGAAACTTCCGGGAAATCGGCGGAGGTCACGACGGCGTGGACGCCTGGCAGGGCCAGCGCTCGGCTGGCGTCGATGCCCCGGATGCGCGCGTGGGCGTGGGGGCTGCGCAGGACCTTGCCGTGCAGCATTCCCGGCAGGTGGATGTCGGCGGCGTAGCGCGCGCGGCCCATCACCTTGTCAGGCCCGTCGTGGCGCACGGGGCGCGTGCCTACGACGCGGTAGTTCTCATCGGGGTCGGAAAGTACGATGTTGGGTTTGTAGTCGAGCATGAGCGGCAATCTCCCCATTGGCATAGTTGGCGCTAGAGATGGGCGTAATTTACCACAAACCAAACCGGAGCGACCCTTGGGCCGCTCCGGAGCCATCCGCGTCCAATGCGCCGGGCGCGCTTCACCGCCGGCTAGCGGTGGCCGCGGAACCCGCGCTTGCCCCCGTCGAAGTCGCCGTGGAAGCGGGAACGGGTCGCGCTGATTTCGGGCAGGGTGTCGGGGCGGTCGGCGTGCCAGGCGGCGACGGCCTCCGCTTGCTCCTGGGTCAAGCGGCCGGCAGCCACCAGGTTGGTCAACTTCACGGTGGACTGCTCCGATGGCGATACGCCAGCCATGCCCTCGGTCACCCACTCCGAACCCGACGGGCGGTCGGAAAACCAACCGATTGCCTCGTCGGCCTGCTCCTGGGTCAGCGTGCCATTGGCGACCAGCAGGGCGGCATAGGACGCGAACCTGGCGTCGGCCTGTTCCGCTCGTGCGGATGCGAACGCGGACTCCAGCGTGGACCGTTCAATCCCCAGGATTTCGGCGGCCCTGACCAGCAGCGCGTCCGACTGTCCCTTGCCGTGGCGGCCGTATCCGTATCCGTCGTTCAGCGAGTAGTTGGCGAGATCGCTGCGGGCGTCGGCGGCCAACACCGCTCCGGACACCAACCCGATGGCGAGCAACGCGCCGATAACGGATATGACTATCCAACGCTTCCTGATGTTGCGAATCCTGTTGAGCATATTGCCTCCCTTGACCGCCGGATGGGTTGGGTTGTTATGGCCGGCGGTTCTGATGGGAGGCAGCATAGATGGACGATGTTAAGAAATTATCAATGTTCAGCAGCGGGCAAGTCGAACCCGAAACGGCTGCCCTGACCGGGCTCGCTTTCCGCCCAAATCGTTCCGCCGTGAGCTTCCACCAACTGGCGGGCGATGGTGAGGCCGAGACCCGAACCGCCGGTGGCGCGGTCCCGCGAAGGGTCCGCTCGGTACAGGCGGTCAAACACATGGGGCAGGGCGTCGGGCGGGATGCCAGAACCGGTATCGGCCACCTCCACACGAACGCCCCCATCGTGATGCCGGGCGGCGACCGTTACCACTCCGCCCGCTGGCGTATGCCGGATGGCATTGTCCAGCAGGTTGCCCAGCACCTGCCGGATGCGTAACCGGTCCACCGACACCGCCGGCAATCCGTCGGCAATCTCCGTGGAAGTCCGTATTGATGCGCTATCGGCGTGGGGACGAAAAGAGCCAACGGCATCGTTGACGATCTCCCCTATTGCGGCCGGTTCCATCGAGAGGGAAAGTTCCCTGGCCTCGGTTTCGGCCAGCAGCCGCAGATCGGAGATCAGTTCATTCAAGTGCAGGGTCTGCTGATGTACGGTGTCCAGGTTCTCAGCGTTGGGCTGCATCAAGCCGTCCTGCATGGCCTCGATGTGGCCCTGGATGTTGGCCAGGGGCGTACGCAACTCGTGGGCGACGTCGGACACCATGGCTCGACGCTGCCGTTCGGAATCCTCCAACGCATCCGCCATGTTGTTGAACGCGTGACCGAGTTCGGCGACTTCATCGTTGCCCCGCACGGGCACGCGGCTGGACAGGTCCCCGCGACCCAGGCGGCGGGCAGCGGCGGTGAGATTGCCAATGGAACCCAACATCCGACGGGATAGGAGCAACACCAGCAGGATACCCACTACGCCGGCAACCAGGCCGGCAAGTATCAAGGTTTTAGTGACCCGTTCGGTGAATTGGGTCAGCGGGGGTTCTACGTCGTGAGGTTCGTCCACATGGGAGTCCGGGAAGATGTACTCCGGGTGGCCACGGCGGCCCACGGCGATAGCGACGCTGCCAACCTCTTGACCGCCGTACTCGATGGCGACGAAGTACTCCTGCGGAGGCAACGGGCCCCGGGGGATGGCTGCGTTGAACAGTACGCGGTGGCCCCGGTCGTCGTGGCGGCGGCGGATGGGCCGGTTGTCCGCCACCACGTTGCCGTCAACGTCCAGAACCACGATTTCACGCTCGGATTGGAACCCGATGCGGTTCACGAAACTCTGCGCCCCGTTCCATCCGCCGCTGGCATCGTAGTATTCGCCAAGTGCGGCGAGAATCCGACCCGCGCGCACGCGGTCCTGTTCATCCTGGATACGGGAAACCTCGCTGTGCGCAGCGAATCCGGTGCAGAGGGATGCGGCGGCCATGGACAGGGCCAACACCGCCGCGAAGCCCAGGATGAGACGAAGCTGGAGCCCGACTCTCCACCTAGGCATTGCCGAACCGATAACCGACGCCGTGAACGGTCTGAATGTAGCGCGGTTTCCTGCTGTCAGCCTCGATCTTGCGGCGCAGGTTGGCGACGTGGACGTCCACCGTGCGGTCGAAACCGTCAAAGTCGTAGCCAAAAACGCCGTCAATTATCTGGTCGCGGCTGAACGGCCGGCCCGGTTCGGCGGCCAGCATGGCCAGCAGGCGGTATTCGGTGGGCGTCAGATCCGGTTTATGTTCACCCACCGAGACGGTCCGGGTTTTGTGGTTAATGTTGATGCCCTCAAATTCCGTAGTGGACGGGGTGCCTGCGTCCGCTATCCGAGTGGTTCGACGGAGCACGGCCCGAACACGAGCGGCCAACTCGCGCGGGCTGAAGGGTTTAATCACGTAGTCGTCCGCGCCCAGGTCAAGGCCGGCCAGGCGGTCGCCCTCGGAAACCCGGGCGGTGACCATGATGATGGGTACGTCGGATTCGGCGCGTAAGGCGCGACAGATTTCCATCCCGTCCAGGCGCGGCAGCATCAGGTCAAGCACGATGAGATCCGGAGCATACTGCCGGGCCAACTTCAGGCCGGAAACGCCGTCGGCCGCAGTCGCCACCTGGTGCCCATCCTGCTCCAGGTAGAGACGAATTACGCGGGCGATGCCCGGGTCGTCTTCGATTACGAGAACGTTCTTTGGCGTTGACATTGGCTGCGCCAAGTGCGGAATGTCAGGGAAGCGTAGCACACCACGTCGGGTAGAACCATCGCCGCAAGTTTGACGCTCCGGGATCTCGCTGACTATAATCCTCGCAACATATTAAGAAATTATGAGGTTTCACCAGCGATGAATCTGAAAACTGGACAGCGTTACGTCGGCCCCGGCGGGGCAGAGATGATTGTGAGCAAGGCCAGCGGCGACGGCGAGTTGACCGACGGCGACATCGAGTTGCAGATCAAGGGGCCGAACGTCGATTTCGGCGGCGCGGCAACGGCCGATGACGCGCCGGAAGTAACCATGGGAAAGCGCCTGACCTCCGCCGACGGCAGCGTATCGGTGCTGATTACCAAAGCCGGCAAGTGCGACCTGCGCCTCAACGGCGAGCCAATGGAGCTACAGGAAGCCAAGCAACTCCCGTCGTCCGACTAAGGCGCGCGCAAGTCGCCACGAGAATAGGGGCGGGTTTGAAACCCGCCCCGCACCTTTTCTGACTGATTTATTCCGTCGAGTCGGAGTTGGGCGGTTGGTTGCCGTCGCGCTCCTGTAGCAGTTGGATGAGTGCTTCGGTGGTTTTTTCGTAGCTTTCGCGGAATCGTTCCAATTCGGCCAGGTAACGCTCCGCGAGTTCACTTTCCTGCTGGGCCTTTGTCTCTGCAACCGCAGCCTTCAACTGCTCCTCTGCGACTTTTGCCTCGGCGGTTTCCGCACGCTTGCGCTCCTGATCCGCCCGCTTGCGCTCCTGGTCCGCGCGCTTGCGCTCCTGGTCAACGCGGTTGTCTTTGAGAAATCCGATTACCATGATGATACTCCCTAACGTTACTCCGGACAGGTTGGCGGCCAAGGCGCCGACCGGATGACCTATCGGAAGATAATCTTGCAGCAATTGCAATCCGGTTGAGACCGAAGTTCCCAGCAATATTACGGCTAACGCCAGTACGTAGTATTTGATATTCTGCCACACTATGACGGTTCACAGATAGGGCGACTTTGCCCTGCCACCCAAGTGATGAAGATGGCAGGGCAGCTGCGTTGGCCTACAAGAAGTGGGGGATGACGTACTTCCCGAATAGGCGGATGCTGTTCATGATTTTGCTGTGTGGCAGGTTGCCCATCTGCATGAAGCAGAGAATCTGATCGACGCCGGCTTCCTGGTACTTTTCGATGGTCTTGATAACCGTTTCCGGCGTCCCCATGGCGAACGCGCCGGAGGCGATGTGGTCGGCGGCGGTCTTGTCAACGCGCTCCTCCTGGACGGCGTTGACCGCGAACTGGTAGCTCTTGGGCACGTTGCGGCCGGCCCAGGGCGCGTAGAGTTCCTCGGCCTTGCCGACGAACCACTCGCCCTCGTGAGCGGCGGATTCGTAGGCTTCCTCGTCGGTCTCGGCGACGTGAACCATGCAGAGGGCGGCGATGTTGTCGTTGACCATGCTGCCGATGGGGTGCGCGTTCGCGACGGCCTCGCGGTAGATCTGCACGCGCTCAACCAACTGCTCGTGTCCGCCGAGGTTGAAGCACAGTACCCCGACGCCCAGTTCACCGGCCTCGCCGAAGGACGCCGGCTGGCTGCACGCCATCCACATGGGCGGGTGCGGGTCCTGGACGGGCTTGGGTATCACCGAGCGCGGCGGGATGTTGTAGAACTCGCCGGAGTGCGAGAAGGGGTCTTCGGTCCACATGCGGGGAATCATGCCGATGGCCTCGCGCCACTGGGCTTTGGTGGTTTCGGGGTCAACCTCAAAGCCGTCCATCTCGATGAGCGTGGTTGACCGTCCGGTTCCCAGGTCCATGCGGCCATCGCTGACGATATCGAGGACCGCAGCGCGTTCGGCGACGCGGACCGGATGGTTGTAAGCGCCGGGCAGCAGCGCGACGGCGTGGCCGATGCGGATCCGCTTGGTGCGCTGCGAGAGCGCGCCGTACAGAACCTCGGGGGCGGAGCAGTGGGAAAACTCCCGCAGGAAGTGGTGCTCCACCGTCCAGAAGTAATCAAAGCCAACGTCGTCGGCTAGCTCCACCTGGGCCATGACCTGCTTGTAACGCTCGGCCTCAATGCCAGGGTAGTGCGGTTCGGGAACCTGGATTTCGTACATCAATCCGAATTTCATGGGTAGTCTCCTGATTTCGTGCTGTGTATGCGAACTTTGGCCGACGGCTAAGGCACCAGCATCGCCCGCGTAATCTCCGTTTGGCGCTGGCTCCACTCCGCCGCCTGGAAAGCCTCGTTGACGTCGGCCAGGGGGAAGGTGTGGGAGACCAGCTTGTTAAAGGGCAGCCGGTCCTGGTTGCGGACCAGGAAGTCCAGCAACTCGGGCAGCAGCGACGGCCGGTACATCAGGCTGCCCACGATGTTCTTGCCCTGCAAAAGCTTGGACGGGTCGATGGACACTTCCTGCCCGCGCACGATGTCGCCGATCTCGACGAAAGTGCCGCCATTGGACAGCATGTCGATGCCCTCTTTCAGCAAATCGGCGCGCCCCACCAGTTCCATCACCACGTCGGCGCCACGTCCTCTGGTCAGCTCACGGACGCGACGGACGCGGGTCTCCGGCGTGTTGAACTCCTCGATGTTGATGGTGTGGTCGGCGCCGAATTCCTCGGCCAGGGCCAGGCGGTTTTCCAGCCGGTCGAGTACGATGATGCGATCCGCGCCACGCTCCTTGGCCATGGCGGTGGCGTGGATACCCAAGCCGCCGGCGCCCATGATGACCACGGACTGGCCGTGGCTCATGCCGGCGCGCTCCAGGCCGGTGGTGACGGTGCCCATGGCGCAGTTGACCGGCCCCAGGATGCTGTCGGGCAACTCATCCGGCACGCGGAAGAACGGATGGCGCGGCGGCAGGTACAGGAAGTCGCCATAGGTGCCGGTGAAGTAAGGCCAGATGCCGGCGGCGGGATACTGGCGGTTGACGCACCAGTTGGTGTTGCCGCGCAGGCACATGTGGCAGTGGTAGCAGGGAAACACGGCGGCGTAGATGACCCGGTCGCCCTCCTTGACCTCAGTGCCGTAGTAGTCGGAGGTTACGCCGTCGCCCAGATACTCGATAACGCCCGTCCCCTCATGCCCCATGACGCGCCCCGTCTCGGGCAGGGGCAGGTGTTCCTGGGTCTGGTCGCCGCGCCAGGTGTGCAGGTCAGAACCGCAGATGCCTGCCTGGGTCATGCGGAGCAGGACGGCGCCCGGCTGCGGTTCGGGCACGTCATACTCCTCGATTTCAAAGGGTTTCCCGTACTCTTTAACGACGACAATGCGTCCTTTCATGGTGGTTCCCTCCGGTTGCGTTCAGGTTGCCGATTGGCGGTATCCTAGCATAACGCTTGCCGTTTTGTGCTATGCTGGCGCCGTATCAGGCCCGGAGGGAGCGCCACGGCAATGAAGATAGCGATTGGATCCGACCACGCCGGTTTTGAGTACAAGGGCAAGCTGCTGTCGCTGCTGGCGTACCTGGGACACGAGGCCGTGGATTACGGGACGTACTCCGATGAGTCCACGGACTACCCCGAGTGGATACGCCCGGTGGCCGAGGCGGTGGCGGCCGGCGAGGTGGACCGGGGCATCGTGCTGGGCGGGTCAGGCAACGGCGAGGCGATTGTCGCTAACCGCGTGCCGGGCGTGCGTTGCACCCTGTGCTGGAGCGCGGAATCGGCGCGCTACGGACGGGAACACAACGACTCCAACGTGCTGTCCATGGGGCAGCGGTTGGTGTCGTGGGAAACCGCGCGGGAGATCGTGGACGTGTGGCTCACCACCGAGTTCGAGGGCGGACGCCACCTGCGGCGCATCAACCAGATAGACTCGTAACCCCGATCATGCTGTCGCGGGTGACTAGGGCAGCCAGCTCTTCTTCGCTCATCCCTTCCGTCCCCTCCGGCCGGCGCGGCAGCACCAGGTAGCGCATGTCTGCGGTGCTGTCCAACACGTCAACCCGTATGTCCGCCGGCAGTACCGTTCCGAACTCCGCCATCACGCCGCGCGGGTCGCTGACGGCCCGCGACCGGTAGGCCAGGCTCTTGTACCAGTCCGGCGGCCGGCCCAGCAGCATCCTCGGGTAGCAGGAACAGAGGGTACACACCACCAGGTTATGCACGTCTTCGGTGTTCTCCACCACCGTCAGGTGTGGCGTATCCGCCGGTATCTCGATTCCCAGTTCACCAAGCGCCGAACGCGCGTCCGAGAGCAGGCGAGCCTTGAAATCCGGATCGATCCACGCCCGCGCCACCACCCTGGCGCCGTCCGCCGGCGTCCGCCCGTCCATCAAGTCCACCTGCCGCTGCACTTCATCAGCGGTTAGCAACCCCTTCTCCGCCAGCAGCGCTTCGATGGCAACGGATCGCAGCGCGACCTCGCTCATCGGCTGGTCGTGGATGTGGTCAACAACATGCGTAGCGGTCATCAGTCTCTCCCTAGTTGTGGCAGCCCCGCGCCTCGATGTCCCAAACCGCTTCCACCACACCGTCGCGTATCCCGATGAAACGGTCCCACCGGCTGACCATGG
This sequence comes from Dehalococcoidia bacterium, assembly GCA_022825745.1. Lineage (GTDB taxonomy): Bacteria > Chloroflexota > Dehalococcoidia > Lucifugimonadales > UBA3495 > Bin87. The sequence goes on from JAJDWF010000063.1 coordinate 8,891, forward strand.
CGTCCTGCTGGCCGGGAAGCAGCATAACCTGGTCGCCAATCGCCAGTTCAGCGCCCTCCGCCACTCGGAACACGGTGCGGTCGGCATCCATGTCAACGGCTTCGACCCCTGGCCGACCTTCAACTCGCGGCAACCCCTTGATGCCGCATACCGCGCGGGCCCCCGCGTCGCCGATCGCGGTTCCCGGCCTTGGTACGCTGATGATGGAACTCAGCACCTTGCCGGCCAGGCGAAAATCCTGCATGTAATCGTATGAGGTCTCCATCACCAGGTAGGAACCGCCCTGGATTTCGGTAACCTCCGGCATATCTCCGGCGATGTCGTAGCTCCACGTCTCGCCCGTGGATACGATCTCCACCGGCAGCCCGGCGGCTATCATCCCATCCCGCAGGTCCAGCACCGGCTGGATCAGGCGGTGCGCCTCGGTAGCGCGGTCCTCATAGTCTGAGGAAACTTCGGCCATCATCTGGTGGCTCATCACGCCTTTTATCGATAGCCCGGGCAGGGAATCGACTAGCCGGGCCAGGGCCACGCCGGATTCCACTCCCTGCTCTCCTTCCTGCACCCCGCACCGGAGCAGGCCGGTTTCCTGCTCGATGACCACGCCAACGTTCACTCCCTGCGCAACGGCAGCCTCCGAAAGGTCGCGGGCATTGCCCTCGCTTTCGCACGCCACCAGGATCTCAGCCTGGTCCGCCAGCGCGCAGAGCCGGGCAATCTTCGGTGGCGCAACCACCTCGCTGGTAACGAACACGCTGGCCACTCCGCCCTGCACCATCACCTCAGCCTCAGCGACCTTGGCCGCGCACACTCCGCCGACCGTGCCGCCGCGCTGGATCTGCCGGAGCGCCAGGGCCGGGCTCTTGTGATTCTTGCTGTGCCCGCGCAACTTGCTGTGGCGGTCTCCATAGAAGTCGGCAATCACATCCATGTTGTGGTCCAGCGCATCCATGTCCAGGATCAGGCAGGGCGTGTCCAACTCCTCTATTGGAGTGCCGGGTTGCGGTTCATACGCTTGCTGCATGGACGTACCTCCAGGGTTCTCGTATGTCTAAATCAATCTTGCCGTGAATTCTGACCAAGGGTTCGGCGACGAAATCTGTAGCACTTTTTGGGGTAGTTCGCACCCGTTTCGATCCCTCAAAATCCTGCCCTATGACGAGTCAATAACGCAATTTCACGTTCGACCTGCCAGCGTTGTATGTCAGTATCGGACAAGTCGCCGCGGTCGCCAAAAACCATCAACGGCGTTTCAATCAAATAGTCCACGAACATCGGCTCTTCCGTCCAATTTCGGTTATGACCGAGAGCAGTGTTGCAATGAGCACACAGAATACCTCGGACCACAATGATCCCCAAAGCTCGTTCTACATTATGGTCATGGTCGGTGTGCCACTCGTCGGCAAACGCGCTAAGGCTACGACAAACCGCACATTTGTAGTCTTGTCGGTCGAATAAATGCCACCAATCCTCAGGGAGCATTCCGTATCGGGCCAGAGTAGTATCGGAAGGCGGTCTGGACGGTCGAACATTCCCGTTCACGCTAGTTCGCAACGGCTCGTTGCGGTATTCTGGACGTCGGCACTCTGCACACTGGTCGCTTTCATCCAGATACTCGAACTGATTACAAACGTCGCACTCCCCCAAGCGAAGGAATGAAAATAGGCTATTGTCAACCGCCTCAAACGGTAAATCGAATCCCATCTGCACCATCGGTACGCCCCCGCAATATGCAACCGAACCGGATAGTTGCGGCAACGAAGCGTTACCCCAACTGCCCCCGGCCGGCAACGCGCCAGTACCCCACCAGCTTGCCATCCCGCACGGCGCGGATGTAGTCATACTGGTTGACGCAGAGGGCCAGGTTGTACGGGACCAGGTGGACTTTGTCGTTGGGCATCAACTGCTCGGTGGCCGGCCCACCCAGGTCCAGGATTCCGTGCTCCGCGCTGAACCTGCTGGCGACGGCGCCCGGGAACCCTTCCAGGACGGGTACCCCGAAATCGGGGCCGGTGGTCTTGTGACCGGAGTCCACCACCGCCCGGCCCGCTACCGGATGGCTGATTACCGTAGCCAGAATCTTGGCCGCCGGTTGAAATTCCGGCCGAACCCGCAGGGTCTCCGCATCCATCAGCGCGTACACCCCGGCCTGGACCTCGGTGACGCCCGAGATCTGCGACACCACGTCGTAACTGTACGTGCTGCCCGCGCTCACCGTTGCGACCTCAATACCGGCCTGCTCCAGGTCGCCCCGCGTGTCCAGTACCGGTTGCAAACGACCACGGGTTTCAGCCGCCAACTCGTCGCGGTCGGTCATCGTCAACGGCCCTTCGTAGGCCATGATCCCCTCGAACGCCAAACCGGGAGCCTCCACGACTTTTCGCGCCAGATCAACCGCATCCCGCCCGGGCGCCACACCGCCAAAACCATAGCCGGCGTCTATGTCCACCAGCACGCTCAGGCTAACGCCGGCGGCCTGCGCAGCCTCGGCAAGGTCCTCGACGTTGCGCGGGTTGTCCACGGCCACGCTCAACGAAATCTGACCGGCCAATTCAACCAGCCGGCGAATCTTCGCGGCGGTAACCACCCTCCCCGCTATCAGTATGTCGTCGATGCCGGCCGCATCATCGCCGCCGCCAGCAAACGCCTCGGCCTCCCCAAGCGAACCGACCGCCACGCCGCCGGCGTTGTTTCCGGCCGCCAACTGCAAGCGCGCGATCTCAGGGCAGCCATGACAGGAAACGTGCGGGCGAACCTCGACTTGACCGCCGGCCGCTCCCCCGCCGGGGCCGCCAACAACGCCGTGTAGCGCTGCGATGTTCCGCTCCATCACCCCCAGGTCAACCACCAGGGCCGGCGTATCCAGTTCATCTGCGGGGGTGCCAACGGGCTGAAATATCGGTCGCTCCAATGCTCATGTACCTCTCAATCGCGGCGCTCGCCGGCAGGATAGCACAAATCACGCCGGTTCCAACCAGTGCTGATACACGTCCACCAGCAGCGTGTCGGCAGGATTGCCGGCATAGTCCGGCCAAAGGTCGGTCTGGCGCAACCGCACGCGGTAAAGCGGCTGGCGCGGCAACCCGTCGCCCCCATGCGCCAGCGATTCCGGGTTGGGATAAACGCCGCACAGCGCGTCCACCACGCCCGTGTGACCCTGGATATACGCCGGCGTCCGAAAGTGGTGCGCCGGCGAGCCGACGCGGACGCGCACGGCCGCGCCATCGGAATAAAGCACGGATTCGGCAGGTGTCGTCATAGCCCCCGCCCCCGCAGCTCCGCCGCCTTCGCGTCGATCTCCGCCGCCGTCAGTATGCCCTTCTCGATCAGCAGGATTTCCAACGCCGCCGTCCACTTCTCGTAGTACGACAGCGCCTCGTACTGCTCGGCCGGCAGGCTCTCGATGGCGCGCCGCATCTCGTCGGTGGTGCGGATGCCCTGCGCGCCCAGCACCTGGTGCACCGCATCCACGCGCCGCTCCCAGTCGCTGTATTCGTGCTCGCTGCGGTCGATGGGCGTGTCGTCGGGCCAGCCGCCCCGGTCGTGTACTGCGGGCATGGTGGTTGTTCTCCTTAGTGGATTACCTATTCTCCCACATCTCGGCAACGTCAATGGCCCGCATGAACCGGACGCCGGGGAACGTCTTGATGTACTCAATCAGCCGTTCCAGCATCAGCAGCCGGCCGGGCCGCCCGATGTACTGCGGGTGCATGGTCAGGTTGAAACAGCGGCCATACCGGTAGATGCCGCGAAACTCCTCAGCCCAGCTTACGAACACCTCGTCGGGGTTGCGCATCGGCCCCAATCGGTTGGCGGACGGCGCATACGCGAAGTGCGGCGCGTCGTCCAGCAGCCAGTGGATGGGCAGCTCAACCATCTGCCGCGGAGGGTCGCCCCCTTCAACGTAGTACGGCGCGTCGTCGCCCATGAGGCTGCTGTCGTAACGGAAGTTGTACTTGGCCAGCAGGTCCAGGGAAACGCCGCTGAGTTCCCAACTCGGCGAGCGGTAGCCCACCGGCGCCTCGCCGGTCAATTCGCCCAGTATCTCGATGCCCTTGACCAGGACTTCCTCCTCCTCGGCCGCCGTCATCGTGGCGGGCGGTTCGTGCAGATAGCCATGGTGCGCCACTTCGTGCCCACGCCCGGCGATCTCGCGGACCAGCTCGGTATGCGTTTCGGCCACCTGGCCGGGGATGTAGAAACTGGACTGAACGCCCTGAGCATCCAGCATGTCCAGAATGCGCGGCGTCGCCACGCTCGGCCCATACTCGGCCATGGACAGCAGGCTCGGATAATTGATGAAATCAGCGTTTCGCCGCAGCCACGAAGAAACGCCATCCACGTCAAACGTAATCAGCGCAACACACTGGATATCATCAGGCCAAATACCGGACATAATTGGAGCCTCCTGGCATTCATCGGGATAAGCGGCATGGAGAGGGTTGTATTGGGCTAATGAACCGATTTCGCGGCTGCCGTAAGGTTGCCATGTTGCACCTGATATGGCAAGAGTCGCATCATGCAGAGCATGGGTATGGCTAGTGACATTACCTTGTTGACCTTGATTGTGCCCGGCGATTACCATCCAATCTGGCCCGCTTACCGGGAGGGCGAAACGAAGATTATGGTTACGCAGCAGCCGAGACACAGCGAAACCAGCGCCAACTACGCGCTGGGCGACTTGCTGCGGAGTATGCTGCCTGGATGGACCATCAGGCCGGAAACCACTCAGGTCTTTACGAAGCATCCCGGCCGTCACGCCGACGTTCTTATCACGGCGTCGGGCCGCACTCCTGTGGCAGTAGAGGCCGAGTACATGAGCGCGCGCGAGGTAGAACAGGACGCCCGCGCACGTTTAGGGCTGGCGGTGGTTGGCGAACCGCGCTCCGTCGAAGCGGTTATCGCTCTGCGCTATCCCAGGGACGCGCAGGGGGCATACGATCTGGGAGAAGCACTGTCTGGCGCGAAACTGTCCTGGTGCGTTTTCTATAAGGGAGCCGACCGCTTCCCACAATCTGGCTGGCTCGAAGGGTCGGTGGGAGATTTGGCCGACCTCATCCGACTGGTATCCGTGCCGCAGCGAGACGTTGATGAGTCAGCCCTGGCTTTGGAGAGAGCAATTGACGGAGCCGTTGCCATCCTGGATGAAATGGCTGAACTGCGCCCCAACGTCACGCCGGCCATTGCCCGTCTGCTGGGATTGAGCGACGTTCCCCAAACCCGCCGCATGGCCTGTGCCATCGTCGCCAACGCGGTTACCTTTCAAGGGCGTCTGCACGGTATCCACGACGGCGTGAAGTCTCTGCGCCAAACGGCCGGTGAGCAAATTGACAACCCGCAACGGGAAACTCTGGCGGCATGGGACGACATCCTCAAGATTAACTACTGGCCGATCTTTGCGGTGGCGCGGGATGTTGTAGAACAGTTACCCGCGGATGCCGCCGCGCGCATTCTCCGGCGGCTGATGCTGACCGCCGAAAGCATCAACGCCGCCGGGGCGCATATTGCCCATGATCTGACCGGGCGTGTCTTTCAGCGCCTGATTGCCGACCGTAAATACTTGGCGACGTTCTACACTCTGCCGGCTTCCGCCGCTCTGCTGGCCCGGTTGGCCGTAGCCGTGATGGACGGCGTGGACTGGAGCGACCCGAATGCCATCGGTGCATTGCGCGTCGCCGACTTCGCCTGCGGTACCGGCGCCCTGCTTTCCGCCGTGTACGAGCAAATCTCGCTGCGCCATGAACAGGCCGGCGGCGACGCCGCGCTACTGCACCCAATGATGATGGAAGAAGTCCTGTTTGGCTGTGATGTGATGCCGTCGGCTATTCACATCACCGGAGCCACGTTGGCCGGAGCGCAGCCGGCCGTTGGCTACGGCAACTCGCGCATCTACTGTATGCCCTACGGACGCTTGCGGGATGGCAGCGTGGCTATCGGGTCATTGGAATACTTGACTTCCAATGCGCAGTTGACCCTCAGCAATTACACCGACCCGGCCCGTCGCACCGGCAGCCTGGGTGAGGAAACCGCCGCGCAAATTATGGTGGAAGTGCCTCATGAAAGCTGCGACCTGGTAATCATGAACCCGCCGTTTACCAGGGCTACCAACCATGAAGGTGCCCACGCCGACATTACCAATCCTGCTTTCGCGGCGTTTGACGCTACCTCGGCCGACCAGACGGCGATGGGAAGTCGCATCAACCGTCTGGGCAGAGATACCTGTTACCACGGCAATGCCGGCATCGCCTCCGCTTTTGCGGCTCTGGCCGACCGGAAGCTCAAGCCGGGCGGCGTATTGGCTCTGGTGCTGCCTTTGTCGGCGGCGGCCGGCCTGTCCTGGCAAGGTTTCCGGCAAATGCTGGCCGAAGGCTATACCGACTTGACCGTTTTGAGCATCGCCGCCAACGGGCGGGATATGTCGTTTTCATCGGACACGGGGATGGCGGAGTGCCTGGTGACTGCCCGCAAACTGCGGCCCGGCGAGGCGCCGGCACGCCGGGGACAGTTCGTGTCGCTGAACGCGCGCCCGACCGGATTTGCGGAATCGGCCGCGCTGGCCGCTACGCTCATCGGCCTGGATTGGACGCGGAGTATCGAGGACGGCCCCTATGGCGGGACCAGACTGCAACTGGGCGAGGGCAAGCATGGAGAAACCATCTCGGCGCCACTGCCGTCGGACGGCGGGAATTGGAGCGGCGTTCGTCTGCGGAATTACACTACGGCGCAGGTTGCCTACACGCTGACCCAATCGCAGCTCCGGTTGCCTACCCGCTCCAGAGTCTTGGAACTGGCGATTGCGCCTCTGGGAGAAGTGGGCCAAATGGGCCTGGTGCATCGGGACATCACCGGCCCGGCCCCACGCGGCCCGTTCGACAAGATTGAACCCAACCCGATGGCTCCCTACCCTTCTTTGTGGAATCACAATGCCAGGCAGGAAACCCGTATCGTCTGCCAGCCTGATTCGCAGTTAGAAGTACGACAGGGCATGGAAAGTAAGGCGGAGGAAGTTTGGGCGACCGCCAGTCGCGCGCACCTGAACCTTGATTTTACTTTTGGCTCACAGGCCCTTGCTATTGCCTTCACTGAACAGGAATCCGCCGGCGGCAGAGTATGGCCTAATGTAATTTTCGACGACGAGCGTTTTGATTACGCCTTTGCGTTATGGGGCAACAGCACCTTGGGGTTGTTGTCATACTGGTGGCACGCTAACCGCCAGCAGTCGAGCAAGGCCGGTACGACTATCCGCGCCGCTGAATCGCTCCCCGTGCTGGACTTTCGCACGCTGACCGATGAACAGTTGACCGTAACCGAGGCTATCTTTGAAGAATTCCGGGACCGGGAGTTGCAGCCGGCCTATCTGGCCGATGCCGACCCCAACCGGGCACTACTGGACCGACGAGTGGTGTGCGACCTGCTGGGATTTGACGAGGAGACATACCAGTTGGTACGCCGGCGCGCCGAAAGCTGGTGCATGGAACCCAGCGTCCACGGCGGCAAAGCGCGGCCCAAGGATGCGAAGTTCGTTACCTAACAAAGCAATCAAGCAAGACCAAACGCCAACGAGAGGGAACGGGTCCAGCCCAAAAATCGACCCAATAGCAGGCGCAAGAAACGTCCCAAAAAGCAGAGACGACGGTGAACCAGTCGATTTATCGGCCGCCCAACAGGATCTAGGAAGCCGGTATCACGTCAAACCCCGTATAAGGCCGCAGCGCCTCCGGTATCACCACCGACCCGTCGGGCTGCTGGTTGTTTTCCAGGATGGCGATGATCACCCGCGGCAGCGCCAGGCCCGAGCCGTTCAGGGTGTGGACGAACCGCGGCCGCTCGCCCACGCCGGGGCGGTAGCGTATGTTGGCCCGGCGGGCCTGGAAGTCCGTGCAGTTGGAGCACGACGATACTTCCAGCCACTCCTGCGAGCCGGCGGCCCACACCTCCACGTCGTAGGACTTGGCCGACGGGAACGAAATGTCCCCGGCGCACAGTTGCAGGATGCGGTAGGGCAGGTTGAGCCGCTGGCACACCGTTTCGGCGTTGCCCAGCAACGACTCCAGCTCGTCGAAGGACGTGTCCGGCTCGACGAACTTGTACATCTCCACCTTGTTGAACTGGTGGTCGCGCTTGATGCCCCGCGTATCCCGCCCGGCCGCGGCCTTCTCCCGCCGGAAGCAGGGGGTGTGCGCCACGTAGTACATGGGAAGCTGGCCGGCGTCCAGAATTTCGTCCCGGTGCAGGTTGGTCACCGGCACTTCGGCGGTGGGAATCAGCCACAGGTCGTCCTCTTCGTCGTGGTACAGGTTGTCGGCAAACAGCGGCAGGTTGCCGGAACCCTCCATGGTTTCCCGGCGCACGATGATCGGCAGCGACATCTCCGTGTAGCCATGCTCGTTGCCATGCAGGTCCAGCATCCACGCGATGATGGCCCGCTCTAGCCGCGCCCCGTAGCCGTTCAGCGTGTAGAACCGGCTGCCCGACAGCTTGACCCCGCGCTGGAAGTCGATGATGCCCAGATTTTCTGCCAAATCCCAATGGGGCTGTGCTTCAAAGTCGAGGGTTGTGGGTTCACCCCAGTGTCGCAGCACCACGTTGGCGGTTTCGTCGGTCCCGTCGGGCACGCTGCCGTCGGGCAGGTTGGGCAGCGCCATCATGGCGTCGTTGATGCGAGCGTCCAGGTCCCGCACCTCGTCCTCCAGGGCGCTGATCCGCTGGCCCACTTCGCGCATCTCAGCGATCACGTCATCGGCGGGCTGATTGCCCTGGGAGCGCGCCTGCCCAATCTCCCGCGATACCTGGTTGCGCCGCGCTCGCAACTCGTCGCCCTCGGTAATCGCTACCCGCCGCCGCGCATCCAGCGTCAGTATGTCGTCAAGGCAGTCCTCGTCCTCGGCCCGGCGGACCAGGGCGGCGCGAACGGTGTCGGTGTCGGAACGGATCTGTTCAATGGAAAGCATAAGCGGTTATGTTCACGTCAAGTCGAAGATCAGTTGCCGGACGCCGAACGTGAAGCCCGACAGCACGTCCTCTCCGTCCAGCGTTTCAGGGTCGTTCAGTAGTTCCGGCTCCGTGGCGCCGGCCCGGTAAATGCGCACAGTGCGCTCGATAGGATCAATGAGCCAACCCAGCAAAGCCCCGTTGTCCATGTATTCCTGCATCTTGCCAAGCAGGTCTGCCAAGTCAGAAGGCCGCGACTGCGAAGCGGAACGAATTTCCACCACAAAATCAGGGCAATAGGGCCGTGCGGTGGGAGTGTCGGTCGGGAAAGAGGGTATCTTTTCCAGAGGAGTCCAGGCGGCATCGGGGTAGCGTATTGCGCCACTGGGCAGCCGGTACGCACCGCTGGACCCAGTTGCTTTGCCCAGTTCCGCTCCGCCGGCGGTGTTCCAGTTTTCCAGACTGACGATAAACTTCACCTCCTGATTGTCAGTCGGCGCAAAGGGCGGCATTCTCACCTCCAGCTCACCGCTGCGGGTGAGTTCCATTTGCCAGATGGCATCGGCGTTCGCCAGCGTCAAATCTACGAACCACCTCTCGCAGGCATCCGGCCCGGCCGCTATCACCGCCTCCGGCAGCCGCAGCTTGATGGGAAACAGCCCGATATCGTCCACAGTGGAAATCGGCGACGCAGATTCCTCTACCGCCGCATCCGGCGCGTTTGGCAAGGCAGTCGTCGTCATGGTAATCACTCCGTCGTGCCGTCCGGCGTTGCCGCGTTTTCGCCGCCGGAGAGAGAGCGCATCTGCGGGAATAGTAGCACATCGCGGATGGTGGACTGGCCGGTTAGCAACATCACCAGCCGGTCGATGCCGATGCCCAAGCCACCCGTCGGCGGCATCCCGTATTCGAGCGCAGTCAGGAAGTCGGTGTCGGTGCGGTCGGCCTCCTCGTCTCCGTAGGCGTCCCGCTGGTGTTCCTGGCCGGCGAAGCGCGCCCGCTGCACCTCCGGATCGTTCAGCTCAGTGTAGGAGTTGGCGATCTCCATGCCGGCCGCGAAAGCCTCGAACCGCTCGACGTAGCCGGGCTTGTCGGGATGTCCTTTAGCCAGCGGCGACATATCCTCCGGATAGTCCATGAGGAAAGACGGCTGGATCAGGTGCGGCTCGACGTACACGGACAGCATCTTGTCGATCAGTCGTCCGCGCGCCTCTCGGGGCCCCGGCTGCAACCCCAGATCCAGACACACACGGGTCAGCGATTCGGAGTCCGGGTAGTCCTCAATGTCGATCCCGCTATGTTTCAGCACTTCCTCCCGCAACGACAACCGGGGCCACGGCGGGGTGAAGTCTATGACCTGTTCGCCCATGGCAATCCGCATGTCGCCGTGAGTGTCGTGGGCCAGCGACGAAACCAGCGATTCCACCATCTCCATCACGGTGTTGTAGTCGGCATACGCCTCGTAGGATTCCAGCAACGTGAACTCAGGGTTGTGGTCCTGGTCGATCCCTTCGTTGCGGAATACGCGCCCGATTTCGTACACCTTGTCCAGCCCGCCCACAATCAGCCGCTTGAGGTACAGTTCCGTGGCAATACGCAGGTACAGTTGCTCATCCAGAGCGTTGTGGTGCGTGACGAAAGGCCGCGCGTGTGCCCCGGCCGGTATCGGGACCAGGATGGGTGTATCGACCTCCACGAACCCGCGGCCGTCCAGGAACCGGCGGATTCCGCTGATGATCCGGCTGCGCTGCACAAAGGTATCGGCGACTTCGGGGTTGGCGATCAGGTCCAGGTACCGCTGACGGTAGCGGGTCTCGACGTCGCGCAGGCCGTGCCACTTTTCGGGAAGGGGCCGCATCCCCTTGGCCAGGATGGTCAGTGAGTGGGCCTCGATGGTTGACTGGCCGGTGCGCGTGCGCATCATGTTGCCGGAAACGCCCAGAAAATCCCCCAGGTCCAAATCCTGCAACAGTGCGTAGTCTTCCCCCAGCACGTTCTGCCGCAGCATCGCCTGCACCACGCCCGACGAGTCCCGCAGGTCCAAAAACGCGGCGCGCCCCATGACCCGCATGGATACGATGCGCCCGGCCACGCTGATATTCCCGACGCTGTCCGGTGCGCCGTCGGCTTCCGCGGCCTCGAACCGCGCTATGGCTGAGGCTGCGGTGCTGTCCCGCTCGAAACGGGGCGGGTAAGGGTCGATTCCCCGCTGCCGGATGCGGTCCAGCTTGGAACGCCGGCTTTCCAGGTTAGCCTCAAGGCTGCCCAGGTTTGCTTCGGAATCGGTATCGGGTTGCAGGTTTTGTTCAGGCACGGTGATTGGCGGAGCGGGCGCTTGGCGGGTTTGAAGGTTCCGACAATTATCGTAAGCGGGTGTTTCTGGAATGTAAAGCAAACTCGCGGAATCGTGCTCTCCTTTCGGTAGTGGCCCCGCCGGTCGCATCACTATAATGACAGGGCGCTTGGCACGGGGCGACTCGCTTCAATTTCAACCTGGCCACTGAGGTGAATCAATGATTCAAAGAATGATTGGCGCGGCGTTGTTCAACCGCCACACCTACGAGGAAATAGAAGCCGACCAGGGAGCACTGGGGCAGGCCGTCGTTGTGGTGCTGCTGGTGACCCTGTGCGGCATCATCGGCGGCATCATCGGCGGGTTGTTTGAGGGCGAATCCCTTGGCTTGGGTATCCTGCTGGGGATTATCAGCGGATTTGTCTTCGGCGTCGTCCGCTGGGCAATCTGGGTGTCGGTAATGTATCTGGTTGGCGGCAAGATGCTGCGAACCGGCCACACCGAAACCACATGGTCTGAGGTGGGCCGCGTCGTGGGCTTCGCCTACAGTCCCGGTGTACTGTCCTTGTTCACGTTTGTCCCTGTCGTGGGCGGACTGTTCTGGCTGGTAGGATTCGTCTGGCAGGTAGCAGCCGTAGTAGTTGCCGTGCGCCAGGCAATGGATTTCCAGTCCACAGGGAGGGCGATCGGCGTGGTTTTGCTATCCGCCGTCATCGCGGTAATCCCCTTGATTATCGTCGCTATCATACAGTTGGCGATATTCGGCGGGTCGAGTGAAGAGGAAGCGGCCAGAGGTCTGCTATCGCTGCTGGCGCTAACGTAAAACGGCAGGGTGGTCTTACAGCAGTCCCGCCCAACCGAAAACCCAGCCAAGGACGCCGGCGCCGACAATCACCAGCGGCGCCGGCGCTCGGAAGAACATCACCGACCCGAAGGCCAGCAGCGCAATCACCGCGCCGCCGGCGCTCGGGTCGGCCCGCTCCCACAGCAGGAACACCACGCCCACCACCAGGCCGATGGCGGTGGCGTTCACTCCCGTCAACGCGATCCTCACCCAGGGGTAGCGTCGCACCTGCTCCCAGAAGGGCAGCACCCCGAAGATTATCAGCACTCCCGGCAGGAAGAGGCCCACGAAGGCCAGCAGCAATCCCTGAACGCCGCCGGCTACCGCCCCCAGGTAGGCGCTGAAGCTGAACAGCGGCCCGGGCAGCGCCAGCATCAGCGCCAACCCGTCCAGGAACTGCTGCTCCGTTACCCAGCCCGGTTCCACCACCTCGGCGCTGAGCATGGGCAATACCACCTGCCCGCCGCCGAAAATCAGCGACCCGGTGCGGTAAAAGGACTCCAGGATTTGCAGCCACGACCAGTCCAGCGTCAGCCGCGCCAGGATCAGCCCGCCCAGCAGCCCGAAGAACACCAGCAGCAGCGCGCCGCCGGCCACCCGTGAAATCCCCAGGTTATCCAGCGGGATGCTTCCCGACCGGTCAATCGCATCGTGCCGTTGGGACCGCAGGGCCACCGCCGTCACCATCCCTCCCAGCGCCAGGGTAGCCGGAAACGCCCACGGTTGGCGCACCAGTACGGTTACCACTGCCCCCAACAGCATCAGGCCCATGGTAAAGCGCGTGTTGACCACCGCCGTGCCCAGTCGCCAGGCCGCCACCGCCACCAGGGCTACCGTGGCCGGCTGCACTCCGTCCAGCCACTGCGGGCGGCCTCCTTCGTTCAGGAAAGTCGCCACCCCCAGGCCGGCCAGCGCCATTATCGTCGCCGCCGGATACAGGAACAGCAGAAAGGCCAGCAAGCCACCCAGTGGCCCGGCCCGCGCCGTGCCCACGGCCACCACCATCTGCGTTGACGTCGGGCCGGGCAGCCCCTGCCCCAGGCCCAGCAACTCCACGAAACGCTGTTCGTCCAGCCACCGCCGCCGGGCCACAAACCGCTCCTGCAGCAGCGCAATGTGCGCCTGCGGCCCGCCAAAAGCAATCCAACCCAAAGGCAGGAAAGCCCAGGCCACCTCTGCCAGCCGGCGCGCCAACGAGGGTGTGACCTCGGAGTCAGGAGTTGAAACTGGTCCTTCCATCTTGCGCCTTAGAACAGCACGCTCGCCGCTCTCCATAGCATCATGCCGCCGGACGCGGTAAGCAGCGAGCCCATGACCAGCAGCAACAGGTTAACGCTGACCTTGCCCGTAAATTTGGCGCCCATATAGCTGCCCACTACTGCCGGCGCCAGCAATATTATCAACAGTGGCAAGTCCGGCCGGGTGTGCAGCATGTGGCCTAGCCATCCCAGCGCGCCCATGGTCATGCCGATGAACAGGTTGCTGCCGGCGGCAATGCGTGGGTCCACCCGCAGCACCCGGATAATCAGCGGCAGCCTCACGGAACCCAGCACCAGGCCAATCGCGCCGGCCAGCAATCCGATCCCGAAGCTCGCGCCGGCCCCGCTGACGGTTCGCGCAATCGTGAACTGTCCCGCCGAACCCTCCAGTTGATCCTCTCCCGGCTCGTTTGAGCGGGCGGCCCGTCGTCTCTTGCGCGCCAACAGCACCAGCTCAACGCCCTGCCACAGGATCAGCCCTCCGGCCAGCGCGATCAGGATGTTGGTCGGCGCTTGATTGCTGAAGTAACCGCCCAGGAACCCGGCGACAAATGCCGGCGCCCCGATTATGACCACCAGCAGCAGCTTGACCCGTCCGTCTCGGAAGTGGCGATAACTGCCGGTAATGCCAACCATGCTACTGACCAGGATATTGGCGCTGGCCGCCACGGGCAGCGGCACGCCCAGCATCAGCATCGCAGGCAACCGCATCGTCCCCAGGGACAAACCGATCAGCCCACCCAGCAGGCCGATAACCAGCGACAGCGCCAGCAGCAGCGCGGCCAGCCAGACCGCCAGATTTGAGGGCAATCCGAAATCGGAGAGAAGCATCGCCGCACCTCCCCACCCAACCCGGATCTATGCCGGATAGCGCGTCCGTCAGGGCTGGCCCACCGCCTCCGCGACGCCAACCTCCTGCATCAGCTCGGTGATCTGCCGCCAGGTCTCGTCCTCTATGAAGATGCCATTCTCCCGACGCTGCAACTCGGTGCGGTACTCGATCTCGCCCGGATAGTAAACCTCGCTGAAGCCGGCTGCCGGCGGTGAAGTCTTGACGAACTCAGCGAACTCGGTCATCTCCTGCTTGAAGTCTTCCAGTGGCCGGAACTTCGACACGTCGAACACCGCCAGGAAGCAGCCGTCGTTGTGCCGCGCCTGAGGGTCGATGCCAAACCCGAGACCGGTGAGCAGGCCCGAGAACATCTCCACCATGAACGACAGGCCGAAGCCCTTGTGCCCCTGGTCCGCACCCACGGGCAGAATCGCGCCGCCGGCCGCGTAGTCGTTGGGGTCGTTGGTGGGGTTGCCGTCCTTATCGACAATCCAGCCGGTGGGCACCTGCTCACCCCGGTTGCGGGCCAGGCCGATCTTGCCGGCGGCGACGGCTGAGGTCGCCATGTCCAGTAGCACCTGACCCGGCAGGTTGCTCGGCACGCCGATGCAAATGGGGTTGGTCCCCAGGCGTCGCGCCCGACCGCCAAAGGGGGCCACCGCCTTGGGCCCGGCGCCGGAATCCGCGGTGAGTATGGCGATCATCCCCTCCTGGGCACAGATCGTGGGATAGTCGCCCAAGCGTCCGATGTGGCTCTGTCGGCGGATGGTAAAGGCGGCGACGCCGGATTGCTTGGCCTTGTCTATAGCCATGCGCGTGGCCTTTTCGGTGACGACGAAACCAAACCCCCAATGCCCATCCACCACGGCGGTGGTCGGCGTCTCGCTGAGCACCTCAAACGGCGCGCCCGGCACGATGTGCCCCCGGTCAATGCGCTCGCAGTATTCGGGAATGTGGATGCACCCATGGGAGTCGTGCCCCACCAGGTTCGCCTTGACCTGGTGCGCGGCCACAATTTCGGCCTCATCGGCCGGCGTCCCCTTGGCCTGGTAGATGGCGGACGCAGCCTTGTGCAGATATTCGGGAGTAAACGTGGGCATGGGACAGCCTCCATAGCGCGAGGAAATCGCTGGCAATAATGCCGCAGATTGTAGCAGGAAATCACGGGTGACACTTTCCTTCTTCCGCCCTGCTCACCATCCATCCGCACCATATAACCTAACCATCCAATCGCCCCAATCCTGAAAATCCTATAATCCCAAAATCCTGATTCTGACAATCCCAGCAGCCTACCCTCAACCCTCCAAAATGCCCGTTCCGCCGGTTTGGACAGCTAATCTAATGGCCCTGTAAACTGCCCACGTCATTCTTGCTACTACGGAGGGAACCTTATGAAGGCCGTGTACATCAACGAAACCGGCGGCACCGACGTCCTCACCTACGGCGACCGGCCCGACCCGGAAATCGCCCCCGGCGAAATCCTCATCCGAGTCGGCGGCAGCGCCCTGAACCACCTGGACCTGAACCTGCGCGCCGGCAATTGCAACCGGTTCCCCCACGTCCTCGGCTGCGACATGGCCGGCGAAGTTATACAAATCAGCCCCGACGCCGGTACCGATTTGAAGGTGGGCGACCGCGTGCTGGTGGACAACCGGGTCAAATGCGGCGGACACAACCTGTGCCAGCACTGCGCGGCGGGACATGACCAGTGGTGCGCCCGCCAGCAGCGCATCGGCGTCGACCTGGACGGCGGACACGCCGAGTACGTCGTCGCGCCGGCCATCAACGCCTACACCATCCCTGATGAGATGTCCTTCGCCGAGGCGGCGGCCCTACCCATCGCCCTGCATACCTCGTGGCACTGCCTGATTACCCAGGCCAAACTGCAACCGTGGGACGACGTTCTCGTCCAGGCCGCCGGCTCCGGCGTCGGCAGCATGGGCATCCAGATCGCCAAGATGATGGGCTGCCGGGTCATCACCACCGCCGGCAGCGACTGGAAGCTCGAAGAGGCAAAAAAGTGGGGCGCCGATGAGGTCATCAACTACCGCGAGGTGGACAGCATCAGCCAGCGCGTGAAGGAACTCACCGACGGCCAGGGCGTGGACGTCGTGTTCGACTGCGTCGGCGCCGACGTGTGGCACGAGAACATGCTGTCCCTCAAGCACGAGGGCCGGCTGGTCATCACCGGCGTAACCTCGGGCAGCCAGACCCCCATGGACCTGTCGGTGCTGCACGGCAAGCCCCTGCACCTGATGGGCAGCGGCGGACGCAGCCGGCGCACCATGGCCGACGCCATGAAGATGGTCAACCAGGGCGCGTTGCGCGGCATCGTCGGGCGCGCGTTCCCGCTGGACGGCGTGGCGGAGGCTCACCAGGTGATGCACGACCGCGACTTTTTCGGCAAGCTCGTCATCGAGCACTGACCGCCCGGCGTCAGGTGATACAATAACCGCCGCCAACACGGTCAAACCACCAACATTCACGGAGGCAGTTCCGCTATGAGAATCGCTCGCTACATCGCCCACGGGTCCGAACATTACGGCGTCGTTGACGGCGACAACGTCACCGCCATTGAGGGCACCATTTTCGACTCCCCCATCCAGCTCACCGACCACGTCCACTCGCTGTCGGACGTCAAGCTGCTGGCTCCGGTGGTGCCCGGCAAGATCCTGGCCATGGGCCTTAACTACACCAGCCACATCGGCGACCGGCCGGCCCCTCCCTATCCCATGGTGTTTCACAAGACTCCCACCAGCGTCATCGGCCCCGACGACACCATCATTCGCCCCGGGGAAGTTGAGCGGTTCGACGCCGAGGGCGAGATGGTCGTGGTCATCAAGGACACCTGCAAGAACGT
>JAJDWF010000108.1 GCA_022825745.1 Dehalococcoidia bacterium
AGGCCGCCGACGTTGTGGTGAGTCTTGATGCGGGCGGACGCGCGGTTGTCGGGCGTTTCGCTTTCGATCACGTCCGGGTACAGCGTGCCCTGGGCCAGCCATTGGACGTTTTCGATCTCGGCGGCGGCATCCTCGAAAACCTTGATGAACTCGCCCCCGATGGTCTTGCGCTTGGTTTCCGGGTCGGTGACGCCGGCCAGCCTGGTAAGGAACCGGGATTCGGCGTCCACGTAGCGCAAGTCCAGGCCCAGGCCGCGCTGGAACGTGTCCTGCACCTGCTCGACTTCGCCGTGGCGCAGGAGGCCATTGTTCACGAAAATGCAGGTCAACTGCGGCCCAACCGCCCGGTGGAGCAACGCCGCCGCCACCGACGAATCCACTCCTCCGCTGAGCCCGCAGATCACGCGGTCGTCGCCCACCTGCTCACGGACGCGGTCCACGGTGTCGGCGACGAAATTTCCGGCAGTCCACGATTCGGCGCAACCGCAGATTCGATGCACGAAATTGCCCAGGATGGTCATGCCGTCCGGGGTATGCTGCACCTCCGGGTGGAACTGGAGGCCGAACCATCGCTTGCCGTCGGTGATGGCGGCGCAGTCGGTGTTGGCGGTGCGACCCAAGGCAGACATGCCGTCGGGCAGCCGTTCGACGCGGTCGCCGTGGCTCATCCAGACGGGAACTTGACTGCTGACGCCGGCCAGCAGCCCCGTGTCGCTTTGGTCGTTGATCAAATCGGCGTGGCCGTACTCACGCACGTTGCCGGCGACCACGGTTCCGCCCAGTTGGTGTACCAGTACCTGCATCCCATAGCAGATTCCCAACACGGGCAGGCCGGAGTCGATTACCCACTGTTGGATGGCTGGCGCGCCGGGATCGTACACGCTGGCCGGGCCGCCGGACAGGATGATGCCGCGGGCGTCCAGGTGCCCGATTGCACTCTCCGACGCTGATGCCGGGATGATTTCGGAATATACCTGCAACTCCCGGATGCGTCGAGCGATCAGGTGGGTGTACTGCGAGCCAAAGTCGATAACGACCATGGCTTCAGGTCGGTTCATGCTGGTCATCAAACGGTCGCCAACCCAAAGAAAATTCGGCGTCAATAGTAGCATAGTCGGGCGCTTGATGAGACTGCCCGCTGCGCTCGCGATGGTAAAATACTGGGCGCATGGTCATTGGACGCATGGTTAATCGAACGGAAATCGAGCAAGCGCGGGATTGCATCGCCGCCGGCGGGGTGGTGGCGATTCCCACCGACACGCTGTACGGGCTGGCGGCGGACGCGACCAACCCGGATGCCCTGGAAAAGGTGTACGAGATCAAGGGACGCCCCGCCGGGATGGCCTTGCCGGTGCTGGTATCCGGTTGGCAGCAGGTTGAGATGGTGTCAACCGCCTCGGGACGCAGTGGGGAACTTGCGCACACCCTTGCGGAACGCTTCTGGCCGGGGCCACTCACGTTGGTGCTGCCGGCAAACCCGGAATTGCCGCCGCGCCTCACGGCAGGCTTGGATACCATCGCCGTGCGGATGCCAGACCATGAGGCGCCGTTGGCCCTGGCCGGCGGACTTGGCCGGCCCATCACGGGAACCAGCGCCAACCGCAGCGGCGAGCCTGACCTGACCGACCCGGAGGAGCTGAGCCGATGCCTGGGCGGGTTGGTTGATGGTATTATTGTTTCCGGCGAGCCACCCCAGGGCACGGCCAGCACGATTGTTGCGGTTTCCGACGACGATCTGACGCTGCTCCGCGCCGGCGCGCTGCCATTTTCCGAGGTTCGCCGCGCCGTTGGGCTGACCTAGTCCCCGGCTTTTAGAGGGCAATTATCGCCACGGCCACGACATACGAATCATACCGCGCCGTTGTGGACGCCGACCTGCGCGCCGCTTTCGCGGACCGCCAGGGCATGCTATACGACCTGCTCCGCTACCACCTGGGATGGGTGGATGAGCGCGGCAACCCTGACGACGATACGCCGACGCGCCTGCACCACTGCGGCGCCCTATCACTGGCCGCAGCCGACGCTGTGGCGGGAGAGCACGCACTGGCGGCGCCGGCGGCCTCGGCGGTTGAGCTGGCCTACAATTTCGTGCTGGTGCACAACGACGTGCAGGCCGGCCGCATCGACCAGAACGACACTCGCCCCAGCATCTGGTGGGTATGGGGACCGTCCCAGGCGATTAACGCGGGCGACGGGCTGCACGCGCTGGCCCGGTCGGCGTTGATGCGACTCAGCGACGGCGGCGTGCCTGCCGGCACCGTGCTGGAAGCGCTGCGTTCCCTGGATCAGGCCTGTCTGACGCTGTGCGAAGGGCAGTACATGGACCTGACCTACCAGGACCAGTTGATGGTATCCGAGCCCGACTACCTGGACATGGTCCGGCGCAAGTCGGGCGCGCTGGCGGGATGCTCGGCGCGGATTGGGGCTCTGGCGGCGGGAGCGGACGACGACACGTCCGGCGCGCTGTACGACTGGGGTGAAAAGCTGGGCATGGCGCTACAGGTGCGGAACGACATAACCGATCTGTGGGGCGCGCAAGGCGACGGCTTCACGGCCAGCAACGTGCTGAATAAGAAGAAGAGCCTGCCCCTGATTCACGCCCTGCAACATGCGCCAACGACCGCCAAGCGGGAACTGGGCGGCATTTACATGAAGCGTGTGCTGGAACCGAGCGATTCCGCCCGCATCGTGGCCATTCTGGACGATGCCGGTTCCCGACCCTATGCCGAAGACTACGTTGACCGGTTGCTGGACGATGCCCGCGCCTCCGCGTCATCGGAAGGCGTGCGGTTGCGGCGTCCCGAAGCCTTGCAGCAAGCGACGGAATGGATAATCGGCGGCGCGCTGGTTTGACCACCGAGGCAACACCAAGATGACCAAGCGAACCCTCTCCCAGCTGGATGTGGCCGGCAAGACCATTCTCGCCAGGGTGGACTTCAACGTCCCTATCGAGCAGGGAGTGGAGGCAATCGCCAACTATGACCAGCGGCTGCGGGCGACGCTGCCCACCATCGAGTACTTGCTGGAACGGCGATGCAAGGTGGTGCTCTGCTCGCATCTGGGCCGGCCACGCGGACAGGTTGACGAGGGGTTGCGACTGGCGCCCGTGGGCGAGCGGCTCAGCGTCCTGCTGGACCGCCCGGTGGTATCACTGGCCGACTGTATCGGCCCGGATGTTGCGGCGGCCGTTGGCAGTATGTCAGAGGGCGAGATCTACCTGCTGGAAAACTTGCGATTCCATCCCGGAGAGGAGAAGAACGACGACTCGTTCAGCAGCGATTTGGCGTCGCTGGCCGACTGCTTCGTGATGGACGCTTTCGCGGTGGCGCATCGCGCCCACGCATCCACCGTCGGGCTGCCCGGCCTGCTCCCTTCGGCGATGGGCCTGTTGACGCAGCGGGAGGTGGAATCGCTGGGGCTGGCGCTGGCCGAGCCGGAACGCCCGCTGGCCGCGCTCATGGGCGGAGCCAAGGTGAGCGACAAAATCCTGGTGATGGAAAACCTGCTGCCCCGGCTTGACCATCTGTTCATCGGCGGAGGCATGGCAGTGACCTTTCTGGCCGCCACCGGCAAACCCGTGGGCGCGTCTCCGGTGGAGGAAGACCGGCTGGAGTTCGCCCGCGACGTGCTGCGCCGGGCCGACCGCGACGGGGTTGCGGTGCATCTGCCCGACGACGTGGTGGTCGCGGATGCGTTCGCGCCCGAGCCGGATTCGGTGGCGAACGCCGCCGTGAGCGACGTTCCCGACGGGTGGTACATCATGGACGTGGGAGCGGAAACCGCCGGCCGTTATGCCTCCACATTAGCCGCCTGCAAGACCATCCTGTGGAACGGGCCGATGGGAGTTTTCGAGATGGAGAAATTTAAAGCCGGCACCCGCGCCGTGGCGGACAGCATCGCGGTCCTTCCGCACGCCACCACCGTGGTGGGCGGCGGTTCGACCGCCGAAGCCGTGGAATCCCTGGGCCTGATGGAGCGCATGACCCATGTGTCCTCCGGCGGCGGCGCGTCGCTGGAATTCCTGGAAGGCCGCGAGCTGCCGGGGATAGCCGCATTGCCGGACGCCTGAACACTCTAAACCGACGGAGCGAACATGATCGACCTGGAACAGATTCACGACAGCATCGCGAGTACGCCGTCCAAAATCGTGATGCTGGTTGCCGACGGTTTGGGCGGGCTGCCGCACCCGGACACGCGCAAATCGGAGTTGGAGACGGCCCACATTCCCAACCTGGACGCGCTGGCGCAACGGAGCGCGTGCGGTCTGACCACTCCGGTGGAGGTTGGCATCGCGCCCGGCAGCGGGCCGGGGCACCTGGCCCTGTTCGGATACAACCCGTTGAAGTACATCATCGGCCGGGGCGCGCTGGAGGCGTTGGGTATCGGCGTCGAACTGCTGCCGGGCGACGTGGCGGCGCGCGGTAACTTCTGCACCGTTGACGACGACGGACTGTTGACGGATCGCCGGGCGGGACGCATCGCCACCTCCCTGAGCGCGCCACTCTGCGAGCGGCTGGACCGGATCGAAATGCCCGGCGTCCAGTTGGACGTTTTCCCGGTGCAGGACTACAGGTTCGTGCTGCGCTTGCGCGGCGAGGGCCTGTCCGAACAGGTGGAGGAAACCGACCCGCAGCGGGAGGGAACGGCTCCCAGGCCGGCCAACGCCATCGTACCCGAAGCGGAGCGAACCGCTCAAATCGTGCAGCAGTTTGTGGCGGAAGCGGGCCGCATCCTCTCCGAAGAACAACGGGCCAACATGGTGCTGCTGCGGGGCTGGGCGCAGTTGCCGAACCTGCCGGATTTCGGGGGCGTGTATCACCTGAACCCGGCGGCAATCGCGGCCTACCCCATGTATCGCGGCCTGGCGTCGGTGGCGAGCATGAAAATCATCCCCACAGGCATGACCTTCGGGGACGAGGTGGAAACGCTCCACGCCAACTGGGACGATCACGACTTCTTCTTCCTGCACTACAAGCCGGCCGACGCCGCCGGTGAAGACGGGGATTTTGACGCCAAAGTCAAGTGCCTGGAAGAACTGGACGTCCATCTGCCGAAGATCCTGGAACTGGAACCCGACGTGCTGATGGTGGCCGGAGACCACGCCACCCCAGCGATCATGGCGTCGCACAGCTGGCATCCGGTGCCGTTCATGCTGCACTCCAAGCTGACGTTGGGTGAGGGCGTGGACGGTTTCAACGAACGGGCTTGCGCGCAGGGTTCCATCGGTCGGATCCCGGCGGAAACCATCATGCTGCTGGCGCTTTCGCATTCCGGCAAGCTCGCCAAGTTCGGCCCGTGAGGAGCGACCAATGCCCGACATTCGCAACATAGTCGCCGGCAACTGGAAGATGAACACTGACGTTGCCTCCGGCGTCGCCCTGGCGTCGGCAATCGCCGGGGGCGTCGGCGGTTTGAGCGGCGTGGACATCATCGTGGGGCCGCCCTTCGTTTCGCTGGCCGCGGTGCGGGACGCCGTTGCGGGGAGCGGCGTCATGGTCGCTGCCCAGAATATGCACTCCGACGATAGTGGGGCGTTCACCGGGGAAATCGCGCCGCCGATGCTGGCGGGTCTGTGCGAGTACGTCATCATCGGGCATTCGGAACGTCGGCAGTTTTTTGGAGAGACGGACGAGTCGGCAGGTCGGAAAGCAGCCGCGGCCCTGGAGCACGGCTTGCGCCCAATCGTGTGCGTCGGTGAAACGCTGGACGAACGGGAGTCGGGCCAGGCTGCGGAGGTAATTCGGCGGCAGGTTGTCGCTGCGCTGGCGGACCTTGATCCCGAGGTGGCCCTGGGCAGACTGTCGATTGCCTACGAGCCGGTCTGGGCCATTGGCACCGGACGGGCCGCCACTCCCGACATTGCCGACCAGGTGATGGGCGGCTCCATTCGACCCACCATCGCCGCCGCACTGGGAGCGGAAGTCGCGTCGCATACGCCGATCCTCTACGGAGGTAGCGTGAACCCCGGCAACGCCGCCGATTTTGCCGGTGTTGACAGCATCAACGGCGCACTAGTGGGCGGGGCAAGTCTGGATGCTGATTCTTTCCTGGCGGTAGCGGCTGCCTTTGCCAGCCCGGGTTCGTGATGCGGCGGAGGCCGATCAGTGTCGGCCCCGATTACCGTAGTCGCCGTCGTTGGACCCACCGGGGCGGGCAAGACGGCGCTGGCAATCCACCTGGCCCAACGGTTTGACGGCGAAATCGTCAACGCCGACAGCCGCCAGGTGTACCTCGGCATGGATATCGGTACGGCCAAGCCGACCATCGCCGAGCAGCAGGCGGCGCGACACCACATCATCGACATTCGCGCACCGGATGAACCGCTCAGCCTGGGTGAATACCTGCCGCTGGCCCACCAGGCGATCATTGACATAAACCGGATGGGCAAGCTGCCCATCCTGTGCGGAGGAACTGGGCAGTACGTATGGGCGCTGCTTGAGGGCTGGCAGGTTCCCCAGGTGCCTCCGGATCCCGCCTATCGCGCGGAACTGGAGCGGCGCGCCGAGAGCGAAGGGACAGCAGTGTTGTGGCGGGAACTCAACGCGCTGGATCCGAACCGCGCCGAATCCATCGGCCCGGACAATATCCGGCGCATTATTCGAGCCCTGGAAATCCTACACGTTACGGGCGAGAAGATTGCCGCAGCCGTTCGGAGCGCCGAACCGCCTTACCAGGCATTGATAATCGGTCTTACCGCCGAGCGTTCAGTCCTATATGACCGCATCGACGCCCGGTTCGACTCGATGATGTCTGCCGGTTTGCTCGATGAGGCGCGCCGCTTAGGGGAAGACGGCTACTCGCTGGGAACCGGGCCGCTGGCCAGCGTCGGATACTCGCAACTGGGCGCGTATCTTGCGGGCGAGATGACCTTGGCCGAAGCGATAGAGCGCGCCAAGACCCAGACGCACCGCCTGGTACGGCGACAATACACCTGGTTCAAGTTGTCGGACGAGCGCGTCGTGTGGCTGGATGCCGGCGACGGGTTGCCGGTGGCCGAAGCCGGCCGGCGGGTTGCCGATTTCCTTTCGGAATAAGGACGGTGTGATACAATTCCGCACCAGCGGCATCGCGCTGACCGGCCGCAGGAGTTCAACGATGGAATTCACGAAAATGCACGGCGCTGGCAACGACTACGTGTATATTGACGCGCGCAAGATGCCGGAACGCGACTGGGGCAGTCTTTCCAGGGCAATCAGCGACCGTCATTTCGGCGTCGGCGGGGATGGGCTGATCCTGGTAATGAATTCCGACGTGGCGGACCTCCAGATGCGCATGTTCAACTCCGACGGGTCCGAAGGAGCAATGTGTGGCAACGGGATACGGTGCTTCGCCAAGTATGCCATTGAACGGTCGATTGTATCTCCTACTGCTCCGCAAGTGACCGTGGACACCAGGTCCGGTGTCCGCACGATAGTGCCTCACTACAACGGATCGGTAGTGGATTCGGCGAGGGTCAGCATGGGCCCGCCGCGTTTTGAGCCGTCGGAAATTCCCGTTGACCTTGACCCGGCGATTAGCGGCCAGCATGGGCCGATAGTCAACTACGCCATCCATCCCGGGGATTTCCGCCTGTTCCTGACCTTCGTGTCGATGGGCAATCCCCACGCCGTGACTTTCATTGACCAACCGGTGGAAGAGTTCCCGTTGCACAACATCGGCCCGCTGGTGGAGCGGCATCCAATTTTCCCCGACCGGGTCAACTTTGAAATCGTGAACCTGCGCGATGACGGCCAACTGGATGCCCGCGTCTGGGAGCGAGGCTCCGGCGAGACCATGGCCTGCGGCACCGGCGCGTGCGCCATCGGCGTTGCCTCCCGCCTGCTGGGGCATACCGGCGACAGCGTGGCAGTCAACCTGCCGGGCGGGACGCTGAACATCGAGTGGGATGGCGAAGGCGAAGTCTTTTTGGAAGGCCCTGCAGCCGAAGTATTCAGTGGAGTGTGGACAGAATGAGCAACTACGTTACCGGCCCAACCACCTACGAGCAGCTGCGCTGGTCTGCCCATGCCTTCCGAGGCAGGGACGATGACGCGTTATCCATGACGGTCAACACCCCGCAGTTCGGAGCCGCGCTGCTGGAAGGAACGCCCAACGCCGATTGGGAGTCCCTACTGCGCTACACCAATCAGTGGAATACACGGATTTCACCGGACAAGGCGCCCAGCATCGCCCATGCTATCGCCAGAGCAGCCCCTTTTTTGACTCCGCTGGCGGTATCGGCATTGGAGTTTGACGACCTCCGCTGCGCCACGCTGGACGTGATCGAGCGGGCGTTCGACTGCCTGACCGCAGCCCACGGCGTGGGGCCTACCGCTGCATCCGCGATCCTCACTGCGCTGAACCCGCGACTTTTCGTGTCGTGGAGCGATGGCATCCGGAACGCCTACTTCCCGGATGACAAGCCCAACGGCGCAACCTACTCCCAGTTTCTGACCGTGATGCGCATGGCTGCGCTGTCCATCGCCGCCGACGCCCGCGGGCAGCACGGCATCGACGACCCTGCCGGCCATCTGTCCGCCGAACTGGGCTTCGACCCGTCCTTCAGCCTGGCCATGTTTATCGACGAATACAACTGGCTGACGCTGGAGCGGGGGCTGGAGCACCAAGCGGAGGTAGCCGCAGCGGTGTAGTCTCCGCCACCTCGCTCAAGCACTAACCGACCCTCGTCGTGGTATCAATCTCCAGGAGCAAAAATGCCCACCTTTTCCCAACGCCTTGGCAAACTCGCCCCGTATCCCTTTGTCGAAATCTCACGCATCATTGCTGAGAAGCGCGCTGCCGGCGCCGATGTGGTTACCTTTGGCATCGGCGACCCGGATATACCGACGCCGCAGCCGATCATTGACCGGTTGTTGACGGCCTCGCAGGACCCGCCCAACCATCGCTACCCCGAAACCGATGGCCTGCCGGAAATGCGCCGCGCCATCGCTCAATGGTACAAGCAGCGGTTCGACGTTGACCTGGACCCGGATACCGAGGTGCTGCCTCTCATCGGCGCCAAAGAGGGCATCGGCCACGCGGCGTTCTGCTTCCTGGACCCGGGCGACATCGCGCTGGTGCCGGACCCGGCGTACCCGGTGTACTCGGTGGGCACCATGTTCGCCGGCGCTGAGAGCTACGTGATGCCCCTGTACCAGCGCAACGGGTGGCTGCCCGAGTACGACGCCATCCCCGACGACGTGGCAAGGGCCGCCAAGGTGATGTGGCTCAACTACCCCAACAATCCCACCAGCGCGGTGGCGTCGCAGGAGGACCTGGAATCCGCGCTGCGCTACTGCCGGGAGCACGACATCGCCATGCTGCACGACGCTGCCTACTCGGAAGTCGGTTACGACGGCTATCGCGCCGGCAGCATGATGCAGATTGATGGCGCGAAAGAGGTCGGCCTGGAGTTTCACTCGCTGTCCAAGAGCTACAACATGACCGGCTGGCGCATGGGCATGGCCGTGGGCAACGCGGACATGATTAAGGCCCTGTTCCAGATCAAGGCCAACCTTGACTCCGGCATTCCCCAGGCGATTCAGGAAATGTCCATGGAGGCGCTCACCGGCCCCCAGGACTGCATCGACGACAACATCGTGACCTACCAGTGGCGCCGGGACCGGGTGTTGCAGGCGTTGTCGCGCATGGGCCTGGAAGTCGAAACGCCCCGGGCCAGCCTCTACGTCTGGGCGCCCGTTCCCGAAGGTTTCACCTCCGCCGAGTTCGCCGCCCGACTGCTGGAAGAAATCGACATTGTGGTGACGCCCGGATCCTCCTACGGACAGTACGGGGAGGGATACATCCGGCTGTCCTTGACCACCCCCGACGAGCGGGTCGAAACGGGCTGCCAGCGCCTGGAAAACTGGACCATTCCCGCGCCGCGGGGATAACGGTATTTTCGGCTATGCCCAGGTCTCGCCAAACCAAGCCCACCGGCCCGCAGACGGAGCGGGCGGTCCTGGTGGCCGTGGAGGCCAGGAAGCGCGGCGAACAGCTGTGGGGATTGCAGGACACGCTGGATGAACTGGACTACCTGACCCGCTCCGCCGGCGCCGAAGTAGTCGCCACAGTTTCCCAGCGGGCCGACCGGACCACACCGACCTACCTGGGCAAGGGCAAGCTCCAGGAATTGCAGGACGTTCTGGAGGAAGAACGGCCTGACGTCGTGATTTGCGACGACGAGCTTACGCCCACCCAGCAACGCAACCTGGAAAACGCGCTCCAGATCAAGGTCCTCGACCGCACCGCGTTGATCTTGGACGTTTTTGGCCGCCACGCCCGCACTCGCGAGGGCCAGATGCAGGTCGAGTTGGCGCAGCACCAATACCTGCTGCCGCGTCTCATCGGGCAGTGGTCGCACCTGGAGCGCCTGGGCGGAGGCATCGGCACTCGCGGCCCCGGCGAAACCCAGCTGGAGACCGACCGCCGCCTGGTCCGCCGTCGCATCCAGAAGATCGAATCGGAACTGGACAGCGTGCGCAAGCGACGCAGCCAGTACCTGGAGCGCCGGCGGCGATCCGCGACGCCGATGGCCACGCTGGTGGGCTACACCAACGCCGGCAAGAGCACGCTGTTCAACGCGCTGTGCAATGCCGGGGTGCCGGCGGAAGACCAGCTGTTCAACACGCTGGACCCGGTGACCCGCCGCCTCCGTCTGAACGACGGCAGCGAACTCCTGCTGAGCGACACGGTGGGTTTCATCCAGAAACTTTCGCCCACGGTGGTCGCCGCTTTCCGCGCCACCCTGGCCGAACTGGACGAAGCCGACCTGCTGCTGCACGTCATCGACATAACGCACCCCAAGGCGCCGGAGCAGGTAGAGGTCGTTGAGCAGACCCTGAACGAACTGGACCTGGGCGGGAAACCGCGCCTCCTGGTAATCAACAAGATGGACCTGCTCACCGACGACCCGGCGGACGTTGAGTCGTTCGATCAGATTGACCTTTCCGTGCTGGCAGCCACGGATTCGCCGGCCGTCACCGGTCGGGTGTTCGTTTCCGCCGTTCGCGGCTGGAACCTGCCGTCCCTGCTGGACGCGGTGCTGCACCAGGTGCAGACGCCGGTACCGTCCGTTTCCGCAACCGCCACTGTTTAGCCGATATGCCTCGCCGCAACATCCGCATCATCCACACCTCAGACACGCACCTGGGCGACGACTGGGACCCGGATGCCGCTCAGCGTGCCTTGTCCGCGGTGGTGGACGGCGTTCACCTGTATCACGCTGACGCTCTGCTTATCGCCGGCGATGTCTTCGACAACGCTCGAATATCCGACGCGGTGCTGGAGTTCTTCGTCAGCGAGATGGCTCGCGCTGTCGTGCCGGCTGTCATACTGCCCGGCAATCACGACCTCTACGATGACGCCTCGCTGTACCTGCGCGCGCCGTTCGCGGGAGCGAGCGAAAACCTGCACATCATTCGCGGTACCCACGGCGAGACTCTGACGCTACCCGAGTTGACGCTGGACGTATGGGGGCGGGCCATGGATAGCCATACGCCGGCTTTCCGGCCCCTGGCCGGCATTCCGACGGAGCGGAACGGCAACTGGCTGGTCGGCATGGCACACGGCCACTTCCACTTTCCCGATGATACCGAGGAACGGTCTTCGCCCATCCACCCCCACGAAATCGCGGAGTCGGCCTGCGACTACATTGCGCTGGGACACTGGGAGCGGTTCGAGGACGTATCGCAGGGTGGCGTGACGGCGTTCTACTCGGGATCTCCGATGGGGGCATCGAGCGCGCGCGACAAAATTGCGGTCAACGTCGTGGATTTGGACCCAATGCTTGCCGACTGCCCGAACGTCTATCAGGTCTCAGTGCCAATGAGCACCGATGTTGCAACGCCGCTGGCCATTGCCGCCGATGATTAGACAACCCCCATGCTTGATATTCCCAGCCTAATGACCAGATTGGCGTCACGCCGACCAATTTTCCATTCCGAGGCGGACTTTCAGCACGAACTGGCATGGGAAATTCGCGCCCTGCTTGGTGATTGCCCGGTTCGCCTTGAGTTCCCGCCATTTCCTGACAGGGAAAAAAGAATGGCGGTCGATATCTGGCTACCAAGCGCTAAAACGGCAATTGAACTGAAATACTGCACACGCAAGTTTGACCGGGGCGTTTTGAACGAGCGTTTTTCACTCGCAAACCAGCTCGCGCGTGACATCAAGCGCTACGATTTTCTGAAGGACATTCAGCGCATGGAACGGGTCGTCATAGACCACGAGTCTGCAAATTCAGGGCTTGCCGTCCTGCTTACTAACGACCCATTGTTTTGGGAGTCCCAAACCCGTACCGATGTTGTGGACGCTGAATTTCACATATACGATGGCAAGCAAATCGGCGACAGTGAAATGCGCTGGGGAAATAATGCCAGCGACGGGACAAAGCGGTCCCGCGAAGAGCCGATTTCGCTATCTCACTCTTATGTCCTGAACTGGCAGGATTACTCCAAATTAGGCAACGGACGCGGTGAACGGTTCCGCTATGTTGCTGTAACCGTGCCTCCCGGTAAGGAGTCAACAACATGAAAACCATCAGCCGCGAACAACGCATTTACATCCTGCAACCGGACAACGAGCCGGCCGTTACCATTGACGACGGCGATGACCTTATGGTGGAAACCTGGGACGCTTTTGAGGGAATCCGCGAGCCGGGCGTGCTGCAGGAAAAGTCGCTGAAGGGGCCGGCCACCGGCCCGATTTACGTCAACGGCGCGGAACCGGGCGACGCGCTGCGTATCGAGTTCGTCAGCATCAAGCCCAAGGAAAACCCGGCGCACATGGTGATGCCCGGCAGGGGATTCCTGGAAGCCGAGTTCACCGAGGGCTACCCCACTGTGATGAGCATCGACGGCGACGAGCTGGTGCTGCCCAGCGGCGTCCGGCTGCCCCTGAATCCGTCCATGGGGTTGGTTGCCACGACGCCGACGTATCCGCAGGAAACGGCCAGCGACAGCGGCCCCTACGGCGGCGACATCGACATGAAGGAACTGGTGGAGGGCAGCGTGCTGTATCTGCCCGTGTTCGTGCCCGGGGGTCTGCTGGCGATGGGCGATTGCCACGCGGTGGTCGGCGATGGAGCAGTAGCCGGCACCGGCGCCGAGTGTTCCGCCGATACCCACGTGCGCGTGACCGTGGAAAAAGGCATGAACATATCCGGCCCGCGGGCCATCACGCCGGACCACTACGTCGTGCTGTCCCATGGCGAGGACCTGGGCCCGGCGATGAAGCAGGCCGTCCGCGACATGGTGGACTTCCTCATCACCGAAAAGGGCATGGAACCCTACGACGCCTACACCCTGTGCAGCCTGGCCGGCGACGTGCGGGTCTCGCGCACCTTCCGCCCCATCAGCCCGGTGAAGATGATGCTGTCCCGGCAGGCGTTGGAGCAGTTGTAGTCACGATACTGAAAAACCGCCGTCCACTGCGATGACGGCGCCGGTGACGTAGTCCGACGCGCGGCTGGCGAGGAACACGGCCGCGCCCCGCAACTCGCTGGCGTCACCCCAGCGGCCCATGGGGATGCGGCGGTTGATCAGGTCGTAGCGTTCCGGCTGGGTTTCCGGGATGGCCTGGGTCAGCTCGGTCATGAACCAGCCGGGCAGGATGGCGTTGGACTGGATGTTGTCCCCGGCCCACGCGACGGCGAAGCTCTTGGACAGCTGGACGATGCCGCCCTTGCTGGAGGAGTAAGGCACGCCGCTGCCTCCGCCGCCGAAGATGCTGTACATGCTGCCGATGCTGATAATCTTGCCGCCGCCCTGACGCTTGAAGTGCGGATAAACCGCCTTGCAGGACAGGAACGCTGCCCGCAAGTTCACGTCGATGACGTTATCCCACTCGGCGGCGGTGATGTCCTCAGGGGGTTTGCGCACCGTCGCGCCGGCGTTGTTGATGAGGATGTCCACATGGCCGAACTGGGCGACCGCCCGGGACACCATGTCGTCAATATCCGAATCGCTGGTCACGTCCGTGGGGATGGCCACGGCGCGCCGGCCGGTAGCCTCGATTTCGGCAACAGCGGCGGCGTTCTTCTCGGTGTTTCGCGCGGCGATGGCAATGTCGGCGCCGGCGTTGGCCAGGCCCAGCGCCATACCCAGACCGAGACCACCGTTGCCGCCGGTGATCAGGGCCACCCGCCCGGTGAGGTCAAACAGGTTGCCGTTGTTAGTAGTCATCACAAGTTGATGAGCGGCCGCACGGCGACGAAGGCGGGCGCGAAGACCAACGAAACAATCGCCATCAGCTTGAGCAGGATGTTCAGGCTGGGGCCGGAGGTGTCCTTGAACGGATCACCGACCACGTCGCCTTCAACGGCGGCCTTGTGAGCGTCGGAACCCTTGCCGCCGTAGTTGCCCAGCTCAACGTACTTCTTGGCGTTGTCCCAGGTGCCGCCGGCGGAGGCCATCATGATCGCCAGCATGAACCCGGCGGACACGGAGCCGATGAGCAGGCCGCCCAACGCCGCCTCGCCCAGGATGAACCCGGTGGCGATGGGCGCAACTACCGCCATCACGCCGGGCAGGATCATCTCGCGCAATGCGCCCCGGGTGCTGATGTCCACGCAGCGGGCGGAGTCCGGCCGGGCGTTGCCTTCCATCAATCCCGGGATCTCGCGGAACTGCCGGCGCACTTCGTCCACGATGCCCTGCGCGGCGCGGCCCACCGCCTGCATGGTCAGGGCGGAGAAGATAAACGGCAGCATCGCGCCGATGATGAGGCCGACCAGAATCTGCGGCTGGAGCAGGTTGATGCCCGCGCCGCCGGCGGCCAAGCGTCCCGTTTCGTCGAGGGTAATCAACTCTGCGGTCACCGAGTAGGCGGCCAGCAGCGCCAGGGCGGTCAACGCCGCCGAGCCGATGGCAAATCCTTTGCCGGTGGCGGCGGTGGTGTTGCCCAGGGCGTCCAGCGCGTCGGTGCGCTCCCGGACCTGCGGGTCCAGGTTGGCCTGCTCGGCGATGCCGCCGGCGTTGTCGGCAACCGGCCCGTAGGCGTCGGTAGCCAGGGTGATGCCCAAGGTGGACAGGAGCCCGACGCCAGCCAGCGCAACGCCGTAGAATCCGGCGAACCAGTAGGCCAGCAGTATGGCGACGGACACGCAGATGACGGGAATCAGCGTGCTCAGCATTCCGGTGGCGATGCCGCTGATGATTACCGTGGCCGCGCCGGTTTGCGAAGATTCCGAAACCCGCTGCGTCGGCTTGTAGCTGTAGGAGGTGTAGTACTCCGTTGCCAAACCGATGATGGTTCCGGCCACCAGGCCAGCGACCACGCAGCCGAACCACCACCAGTTGCCGGTGAGGGTGATGGTAAGCACGGCGGCAAAGATGATCAGCAGGCCGCCGGCCGCGAATATACCGTAGCGCAGCGACCACAGCAGCTTTTCAAAGTCAGCCTGCTCACCGCTGCGCACGACGAAAGTGCCCAGGATGGCCGCGATGATGCCCGTGCCGGCCAGCAGCATGGGGAACACCGCATCGTTACCGAATACAGCAAAGGCCGTGGTACTGGCCGCGGCAAGCGCCACCGCGGAGATGATGCTGCCCACGTAGGACTCGAACAGGTCGGCGCCCATGCCGGCCACGTCGCCCACGTTGTCGCCCACGTTGTCGGCGATGACGCCGGGATTGCGCGGGTCGTCCTCAGGGATGCCGGCCTCCACCTTGCCCACCAGGTCGGAACCGACGTCAGCGGCCTTGGTAAAAATGCCGCCGCCAACGCGGGCGAACAGGGCTATGGAGCTGGCGCCGAAGCCGAATCCGGCCACCGCGCTGATGTCCTGGAAAATCAGGTACAGGATGGTTACGCCCAGCAGGCCGATGCCCACCACGGTGACGCCCATCACGGTGCCGCTGGAAAAGGCCACCCGCAGGGCGGGGTTCAGGCCACGCATGGCGGCGGCGGCGGTGCGCACGTTGGCGCGCACGGCCACGTTCATCCCGACGAATCCGGCCAGGCCGGAACAGATGGTGCCGACCAGGTACGAGATGGCCGTGGCCGGCACACTCAGACCGTGCTCGAACACCGTGTAGTCCAGCACGCCCAGCACGACTGCCACCACAACCACGAAGGGCAGCAGCGACATGTACTCGCGGCGCAGGAAAGCCGACGCGCCGGCGCGGATAGCGTCGCCGATCTCGGTCATGCGCGCGTTGCCGGCGTCCGCGCCGATCACGCGCCAGGCCATGAACGCGGCAAACGCCAGCGCGATGCCCCCGGCGACTAAGGCTACGATGATTGATTCCATACTTTCCTCTCCGTTTTCGGCCAAAAAATCCGACAAACGTTGCGAAATTAGCACAACGCCGTTTTCGTGTCAATCGTGGCCACGATTGCGGTCGCGCTATCGTAGGGTTTCGCCAATGTCAACAATACGCGCATCGACGCTCCCGTTGTCAATGTGCATCAGCGCGACCGTTCCCAGCGTGCCGGGAACGTGGCGCCGGCCCGGATAGGTCGGGCTGCCGGGATTGACGAACAGCACGCCGTCGCGCCACTCGACCAGTTCCTCGTGGGTATCGCCGAAGGCTACCACGTCAACGGGTTCGCCGAATTTGCGGGCCAACAGCTCGGCCAATCCGTCGTCAGGATACACAAGCCCAGTTCCGTCCGGGGTTGTTGGGATTGGCGGGGCGGGCCACTGGATATCGTGGACCATTCCTATCCTGGCGCCCGACGCTTCGACTACGCGAGTGGTGTCGGCGAGACGTTCGCCGGGCTCGCGCGGGTCCTCGTAGCCGCGCACCGCCAGCACCGGCGCGACCTGCTCCAGGCAGTCCAGCACGCCGATACATTCCAGGTCGCCGCAGTGGAGCAGCAGGTCACAGCCGGCCAAGGCGTCCAGGACCGGCGCGGGCAGATCCCACCCGCTGCCTGCGGAATGAGTGTCGGATATCAAGCCGATTTTCACCGTTGCAACCTATGCCTTCGCCGGCGCCAGGGCTTCCAGCGTGCCAAGCATGGTGTCCCGGTCGGCGCCGTGGGGGAACGCCACCAGGGGCATGTCAACCCCGTTGGCGCGGAAGCGGTCCATCTTGCGCCGGCATTCGTCGGGCGTGCCGATGGCCGTAATGCTGTCAACCATCTCGTCGGTAATCGCCTCCGCCGCCGCTCCTCGATCTCTTTCGGCCCAGGCTCGGCGTACCGCGTCGCCCGCCGCCTGGTAGCCGTAGCGGCAGAACAGGTCGTAGTAGTACCGGCCCATGCCTCCGATGTAGAAGGCCATGTGCGCGCGGGCCTGTCGGACTGCGTTGGCGATGGTTTCCTCGTCGTCGGAGGCACAACTTAGAATCTGGGGCGCGGTGGTCATCTCCCCGGGCTGACGTCCGGCAGCGGTTAGCGCTGCCAGCAAAGGCTCCTTGATTTCGGGCAGCTTTTCGCTGTGAGTCCAGATGGGCAGCCAGCCGTCGGCCAGTTCCCCGGTCAGTTCCAGGTTCCGCTGGCCCAGGGAGGCGATGTAGATCGGAATCCGTTCCTGCACCGGCGCAACGCCCATCCGGAACCGTTTCAGTTGATAGAAACGGCCGTCGTAATTGACCCGCCCGCCGGCCAGCGCCATGCGCACGATTTCAATATACTCCCGCGTCCGTGACACGGGGTAGTCGAACTTCACCCCGTGCCAGTCCTCGATCACGATGCGCCCGCTGCTGCCCAGGCCCAGGATGGCGCGGCCGCCGCTGATGCAGTCCAGCGACGCGATGCTCTGGGCGATCAAGCCGGGCGTGCGGCTGTACACGGTAACGATGCCGGTTCCCAGTCCGATGCGTTCGGTGTGGCACGCCAGCATGGTCAAGACCGTGAAGGCATCGCGCCCCCACGACTCGCCGGTCCAGAACGAGTGGTAGCCGAGGCGGTCGGCGGCTTGCGCAACCGCGATCAGGTCGCTGTCGTCGTTGTTGTCGCGGCTGCTGAAGGTCAGGGCGATTTGTGGCATGATCGGGTTGCGTCCTAGTTGCGGTTTTGCCAGATGTAGTAGGGGTCCAGGGATTCGTTGGTCATGGTTTCGCCCAGCACTTCGTTGGTTGGGGGAAATGCCTCGGTCTCCAGTTGGATCAGATCGCCCAGTTTACGCTTCCAGCGCTCCAGGTCGCTGGGATCCAAACGATCCGTCAGCATCTCGCTGAACCCGTCCACCACCTGGTCCTTGGGGATGGCCAGCGTGGGGCCGGAAATCACGAACACCACAACCTCCGGCAGATTGTCCTCATCGTGGAAATTAACGCCGAGCCGGTCAAGTATGAAATTCATGGCGACACCGCGCAGGATGTCGTCAAGTTGACCCGGCAGGTGCATGAGGTGGAGAAAGGGCCGGTCTCCGCCCTCCCTCAACAGACTGCCGAATTCGCTCTCCACGGCGCGGTAGTACTCGTCGTTGAACACCGTATCGGTTGGCATGACGGAAATCGCGACCTGGGGTTCTCGCGTGTCAACCACCAAGAACTCCCTCAGATGCGGGAAGATCGCAAGGGTGATGTCAGGGTAGCGTCCGTTGGGCAGCGGACCACCGCTCAATTCCTCGAACAAGGGGGACTCCTGGGGCAGGCTTCGGTGATGCAGTGGCCGGCTAGCGGGCGAGGAGTTGGCGCACCGCGCCGGATACCGCCGACAGGTCATCCACAGCAACATCTGCCTGGGATTCAGGGTCGTTCGGATCGTCAGGCTCGTAGAACCCACGTATCCAGATCGATTTCATGCCGACCCGGTTGGCGCCCACAACGTCGTTGTTGACGTGGTCGCCCACGTGGATGGTTGCGGTCGGGCTGGCGTCCAGGGACTTGACGGTCATCAGGAAAATTTCATCGGACGGTTTAGCCAGCAGGACTTCGTCGGAAAAGGTCAGGACGTCAAAGTACCGGAGCAGGCCATGCTGCTGGAGAAATGCGCGAAACGTGTAACCCGGCGTCATTCCCGTGTTGGAGATCAGGCCGATGCTGAGTCCCATGTCCTGCACCGCTTCCAGCGTGTGCTGGCTGGAGTCGTGGAACCGGGGCGGATAGTCGAAAAATGACTCAGCGTAGCTACGCTCGATTTCCGCAATGGAAGCTTCGGGCAATCGATTCGACAGGCCCTCTTCGATCAGGTCGATGAAGATTTCCACCTGACGACGAAAACTCACGTCCTTGTTGTCGTTGCGCACGGCGCGGCAGGCCCGGTAGCAACCCCGGTACGCCTCCCGGATATGGTCTGGGTCGTGATCGATGCCTTGACCGAGCAGCGTCTCCCGGGCGCCGTCCAGGCGTGCCTGGGCGCGTTGCAGTCCCAGTTCTCGATTGTCCAGAATCAGGGTTTGCCAGAGGTCGAATGTCACGGCGGTAATCGCGGTCACTTTCCAATACCTGCCAGGGTGAGCGGCTGGATGCGGTCTGAGGCCTTACAGCGGCGGGCGGCGGGTTTGCCAGTCGTTGGCCTGCTGGTAGGCATACGCGGCCCGCAGCACGGTCATCTCGTCGAAGTTGCGTCCGGCCAGGTGCAGGCCCACCGGCAAACCGTCGTCCGCAAATCCGCAGGGCACCGATATGGCGGGAGAGCCGGTGATGTTGTACACGCGGGTGTACTTGGTCAGCAGGGGCACCGCCGGCAGGGATTCGCCGCCAACGTCTATCCTCCGCTCCAGGATGACCGGGGCGGTGACCGGCTCCACTGGGCCGGCCAACAGGTCAACGTCTTTCAGCAAATCCCCCACCTGGGCGCAGAAGACCTGTCGCGCCTGCTGCGCCCGCAGGTATTCGGCTGCGGTGATGAACAAGCCTTCCTCAAGCCGATCCCGAACCTGGGGGTACAGCTTGTCGCCGTCGCTGAGCAGGACATCCCGGTGGGCGGCGGTTGCTTCGGCGCTGAGTATCGCGTTGCTGATGGGCTGCGCGTACTGGTACAGCGGGAGGGACACCTCGACGATCTCCGCGCCCAACTCGCCCAGCACGGAGATGGCCCGCTGCGTCAAATCCGCCACTCCGGCGTCGATTTCGGTCTCAAAGTATTCTTTCACCACGCCGATACGCAGGCCTCGTATGTCCCCGGTAAGGGCTTCGGTGTAATCCGGTACCGGCACGTCTGCGGTGGCGGGGTCGTGCGGGTCTCGCCCGGCGATGGCGTTCATGGTCAGCGCGGCGTCTTCAACAGTGCGAACCATGGGGCCGGGATGGTCCAGGCACCACGACAGGGGCGTAAGCCCGGCCCGGCTCACCCGGCCATAGGTGGGTTTCAGCCCGACGATGCCACACAAAGCGGCCGGAATCCGGACGCTGCCGCCAGTGTCGCTGCCCATGGTGATGGGACACTGGCCGGCCGCGGCGGCGGACCCGCTGCCTCCGCTGGAACCGCCGGTGATTCGTTCCGGGTTCCACGGATTGTGCATGTGCCCATAGTCGCCATTCTCACCCGTCGGGCCAAAGGCCAGCGGGTGCATATTGAGTTTGCCGATGAGGACGGCCCCGGCCTGGCTGAACCTGGCGGCGACTGTGCAGTCCCCGGCGGGAACGTAGTTGTCGTAAATGCGCGTGCCCGACGTGGTGCGCACGCCGGCGGTCTCAAAGAGGTCTTTCAAGCCCACCGGGATGCCGTGGAGAGGCCCCCGGTAGTTGCCCCGGCTGATTTCCTGCTCCGCGCGCTGGGCGCCGGCGCGGGCCTGCTCCGGCAGCACAGTGATGAACGAGTTGAGCGTCGGTTCGGTGGCTTCGATGCGCGCCAGGCAAGCATCCACAACCTGTACCGGGGAAATCTGCCGGTCACGGATCAGGCCCGACAGTTCCCAGGCCGACATGTAGTGGAGTTCGGTTTGTGGCATTGGATACCTCTGGGCCGAAGTCAGGATGCAGCCGCCACTCGGCGTTACTCACGCTCCGGTATGAACACTGAGGGGGATTCCGCTCCCGAAACGTCGATTTCGTAAAGGCGCTCCAGGCCCTGGCGCATCAGCGCAACCCGGCCACGCAGGTCGGCCATGCGATCCTCATCAGAGGTGTCGAGGCCGTTTGCAGCCGCGACCCTGAGAAAGGCCTGTTCGGAGATTACGGAATCGTTGTCGGCCGGCATAGCGCCCCACCGCGCACCGTTGCGTATGGTGTCCAGAATCGGGGTGCGCGCTCGCCATTATGGCGCAAGCCGGCACGGTTGGCAATGAAACCAAAGGCATGGGCTATACTGCTTTCGCGGGTCTTTGGCCCATCGACAATTGCTATGAATCCACAATGCCGACAATGCCAGGTTGCGCTGCAAACGGGGGTGAATTTCTGCCCGCAATGCGGTGCGGAAAGCGGATCCACGACGTGGGGCCTGGGCGCCCCGGCGCTGGGCGTTATGGCACTGATACCGTCGGCGATCCTGGTGTCGTTGCTGGCCCTGCTGCTGCCCCTGTCCGTAACGACCGTAATCGGGACCGTGATCCTGGCGATGGTGCAGTTGATGCTGGTATGGGTCTTGACGACCCGCGCCTGGCCGCTTCAATTGGGGCTTTTAGGGTTGAAACGCCCCAACATCTCCTGGTGGCGGGTGCTGGTTATCAGCGCGTTCATGCTGGGGGCGAGCCTGGGCGGCGCTCAACTCTATTTGATGGCCGTCACTGCGCTGGATCTTGATTTCCTGGTTCCGCCCGACTTGCCGGACGACCTGCTGCTGCCGGGCGCGTTCGTGATTTTCACGGTCATAGCGCTGTCGGTGGTGACGCCAATCGCGGAGGAGATATTTTTCAGGGGATTCGTGCTCCGGGGGTTGGTCAACCGCTGGGGCGTGGCTCCAGGGATCATTGTGTCGGCCGCGGTGTTTGCCGGGCTGCATTTCCAGCCGCCCGTGATCGTGCCGGTCTTCATTACCGGTCTGCTGCTCGGCGCGCTTTACTGGCAAACCGGGTCATTGTGGCCCGGGATATTGGTCCACGCTGGGCAGAACTTCGTTGCGACGCTGGGGATAATCCTGGGCTTGTAGCCGGCGCAACCGCATTGAATACCAGCGTCTTGCGCCCTTGGGGTATAATGCCGCGCGCAATTCATTGTGGAGCAGTCGCAG
This sequence comes from Dehalococcoidia bacterium, assembly GCA_022825745.1. Classification (GTDB taxonomy): domain Bacteria; phylum Chloroflexota; class Dehalococcoidia; order Lucifugimonadales; family UBA3495; genus Bin87. The sequence goes on from JAJDWF010000108.1 coordinate 21,985, forward strand.
ATGGCCGTTCAACACGATGTAGTTTGGCAAAACTTCGCCGTAACATCCTCAGACCGGGCGAAACTGCTGCGACAAGCGCCCTTTGTGCTGTGGTTCACCGGGCTATCCGGGGCCGGCAAGACTACGCTGGCGAACCTGGTTGCCAAGCGGCTGCACGACTTGCGATACCATGCCTACGTCCTGGATGGCGACAATCTCCGGCAGGGGCTTAACCGCGACCTGGGCTTTACCGTGGCGGACCGGCAGGAAAACGTCCGGCGCATGGCCGAGGTAGCGAGCCTGATTCACGACTCCGGGTTGATTGCCCTGGCGGCCTGCATCTCACCCTTTGCCACGGAGCGGGAATTTGCCCGCAGCCTGCTTCCGCCGGGCAGGTTCGTCGAGGTATTCGTGGACGCGCCGCTGGAATTGTGCGAGCAACGGGACAACAAGGGTCTGTACCGGCGGGCAAGGGCCGGAGAGATCGCCGATTTTACGGGCATCGACTCGCCCTTTGAGCGTCCGGCAAACCCGGAACTCGTCATGGACACCGGGCGATTGACTCCCGCAGAATGCACGGACGCCATTATGGAGTACCTCGTCGAAAAGGACCTGGTGGTTGCCGACTGGACACGAACCCGGCAGTAGGCTAGATTGTTTTCAACCTCAATTGTTATCCGAGCGCCCCATGGCTACTGAATCAACTACCCGCACTGACCGCATCACCGCCAAGTTCGCCACGGTGAAAGCCGAGGGACGGCCCGGCCTGGTGGTGTTCGTCACGGTCGGCCATCCCTACCGCGACGCCGCCCTGGATGTGGTGCCGGACCTGGTTGCCGCCGGCGCTGACGCCGTCGAGTTGGGCATCCCGTTCAGCGATCCCATCGGCGAAGGGCCGGTGATCCAGGAATCCAGTTTCGCGGCCTTGCAGAACGGAATCACGCCCCAAGACTGTCTCGACACTGCCCGGTCCCTGCGGCCACTGGTCGGCGACACTCCGCTGATTCTGATGGGCTACTACAACAGCCTGATCTCGTACGGTCTGCAACATTTTGCGGCGGCGTGCGCGGAGGCCACCGTGGACGGCCTGATCATCATCGATCTGCCCAGCGGGGAGGCCGGCCCGCTGGTTGAGGAACTTTCAAGGTACGGTATCCACCTGATCCCGCTGCTGGCGCCCACCAGCACCGACGAGAGCATCGAGCAGTCGGTTGAGATCGGCGGCGGTTTCGTGTACTGCATCAGCGTAACCGGCGTAACCGGCGCCCGTTCCGAGGTATCCAACGTGGGCCTGGACCTGGTCAGCCGAGTCAGCCAACGCACCGACCTGCCCGTAGCCGTAGGGTTCGGGATTTCCAGGCGCGAACACGTTCTGGACGTGGGCACCCGGGCCGACGCGGCGGTGGTCGGCAGCGCCCTGGTGCGCGCCCTGGGGGACGGCCCTCACGAAGGAGCGGCCGAGCGTGGCGCAAAAGTGGTCGCAG
>JAJDWF010000019.1 GCA_022825745.1 Dehalococcoidia bacterium
CAATATGAACGATAACTTACGCGCGCTGGATTTGATTGAAGGGAATAGCCATGATGGTTCAAAACACAGTGAGTTCAGGGCCGATTTCAGGCCAGGGAACAATGACGGCAAGCCGATTTCGTATCAACCTGGGCAAAGACGCGGTCAAACTCGCCCTCGACGGCCAGTGGGCTAGAGCGGCGGAACTGAACCGTGCCATCCTTGAGCTTTACCCTGACGATTGCGAGGCGGCGAACCGGCTCGCCAAGGCCCTCATGGAGTTGGCGGACTATGCGGCGGCGCGAACGGTTCTGAGCGACCTGCGCGTCAAGCACCCCAACAACAACATCGCCCGCAAGAACTTGGCTCGCCTGGAAAAGCTGGAATCCGCCGGCGCTCCCCGTCAGTCTGCGCCCGCCAGCGTTGCCGAACTGTCGCCGCTGTTTATCGAGGAAGGCGGCAAGTCCTGCACCACCACGCTGCGGCCAACCGGCGACGCCTCTGCTCTGGCCGGCATTGTTGCCGGAGACACCGCAACCCTTTCGATCTGCGGCGACTCGGTGGTCGCGTATTCCACCGATGACCATCGGCTGGGGTCGGTTGAACCCCGCCTGGCTCGACGCCTGCGTAAGTTGATGGACGGAGGGAACCGTTACGGCGCGGCCATCGTCAGCATCGACGGAGAATCAGTGTCCATCGTCATCCGGGAGACTCAGCAGCACCCCTCCCTGCGCAACGTGGTGTCCTTCCCTCCGCTCCGCCGCAGCGACGGCGAACCGGACGGCCGTGACTCGGATGCCGCCGCCGACGAACTGGCCGAGAGCGCCGAAAACCTGGGCTTGGTCATCGACCCGACCGCCGAACCGGAGCCGGAGGACACACTGCCGGCGCTGGCTACCGACGAAATCGACGATGATGCCGATGATTCCGATGTCGAGGTCCCCGTATTGGACACCGACGATGTTGACGGTGACCCCGTTCTCCAGATTGTTCCGCCGTCGCAAGAGGACGACTGGGAATAGTCGCTAGCCTTCCTGCCCGGCGCCTCTGGCTCGGGAGTCCAGGCTGACCGCGATCTGCGAGCGGAACGGACGCACCCGGTTGGGGCGGTCCGGCGCCCCCATCGGGACTACGAACACCGCCGACTGGCCGGCGGCGTGCGGCGAGAAAAATTCCACCACGCTGTCGTCATAGAACGTGAGCCCCGTCGCGCCCAGGCCCAGCGCGTGCATCCCTAGGTACAGCCGCCCGCCGATGATGCCGGCCGCGGTTTGCACCACCCGGTACCCTCTCGGCCCAAGCTCTCGGTCAATGCCTTGCAGGTCGGCGGTGATGAACGCAACCGCGGCGGCGTCGGCAGGCAACGCCTGCTCAAATCCCAGGTGCCCGGCCATCTCGCGGAAGTCCCCGGCCTGTAACAGCCGGAGGCCCTTGTAAAAAGGGTTGTAGTAATACGCGCCCGGCTCCAGCCCCTCAATCGCGCTGACGATGAAATACAGCCCCAGGTTCGGGCTGAAACCACTTTCCAGGCCCGGCGCGTTGATTGCGCTGCCAGCCGCATCGACCACGCTGCGAAAAGCCTCCCAGGGTATCGCCTCCCGCGAGAAGCGGCGGGTGGACCCGCGCGACCTGATGCACTCGGCCAGCGGCGCGGACGCCAGCGCGCTTAGATCAACGTTGTTGTCAAACGCCCCGTCGGCTCCCGAACGGAGCGGTCGAAAAGTATCGCCCGTTCCGTCCAGCTCGTCCTTTTCCGATTGGGACAATCCCGCTGCAGCCCGGTTCCAGTTCGCCAGATCCTCATGGGTCTGCAAGGGTGACGCGGCATGGACTTCCGCGCTCATCGGGTAATCAATTGCGCCGGCGGCTAGGTCGTTGCTCTCCTGCGGCAGCGCCCCCGGCACGTCTCCTGGGCCATCGGGCAGCATCACGTCAGGAGTCCCCACCGAGGCCACCAGGGACGGCGCTTCGGTGACTCCGTCAATCCCGAAATACCCGGTGAGCATTCGATCTACAAACCCGAAGTTCAGTTTGACCGGGACCGACTCGGCATTGGCCGTCGCCAACAGGTTGGCCGCCACCGTGCCCAGGTCCCAATAGCAGTAGCGATACCCCCGCTCCCGGTACTTCCACGCGCTGCGCCAAAAAACGCTGGTGAACACCAGCGTGGCGGGATATGCCGCATGGTCGCCGACGGCGCTCGCTACCCACCGCCGGAGGTCGTTATTCCTCAGCCGGGCCAGTGTGCAATCCCGGGGGTTGAAATGATAGACGCCGGCTCGCAATCCCTCCAAGTCCCCGCAGACCACGTAAATCTCCGTAGGGTACAGCGCCCCGGCGGACGCCGCCGCCCGATAGTGCACTTCACCGTCGCTCAGTTGGCGCCGGCGTATGACGGCGGCGGAGTGGTACAACAGGCTGGTCAACTTTTCCAGCGTCAGGGGCCCGCTTTGATCGTTGTCACCGTCGCCCCTGATCGCGGCCAGGGTCGGCATCTGAGGGCCCGTTTGGTCGGCGACGTTGGGCAGCCCGATGGCGCGGAGGCCGGGGTAAACCTTGTAGAGCGGGGGTTTGTTGTCCAGGTTGATGTACTGGAGCTTGGTGGCCTCGTTGAACCGCAGGGCTACGCTCGCATTATCCGCCGTCGTCATGGCAATCAACTCCCTTATCGTCTCCGGTATAGCTCAACCGCCGCCGACTCAATGACGGAACCCCTGATGGGCGGCCGGGGCTTGCTCACCCGCACGCGCACGCCGGCCACCGCCGGCTGCTGGATGAATACGCTGTCCACGATTTTCGTCGCCGCCGCTTCCAGCAGGTTATACGGCTCGCCTTCCATCACGTCCTGAACCACCCGGTACAGGTGGGTGTAGCTGACCGTATCGGCCAGGTTGTCCGAGGCGCCGGCCGGCTCCAAATCCAGCTCCGTTTCCAGGTCAACCACAAACGGCTGCCCCAGCGTCCGCTCCTCCGCGTTCACACCGTGAAACCCGTAGAATTGCATCCCGGTCAGGATGATCCGGTCGTCGGACATCGGCGGGTTGCTACAGTGGGGTCGCGGCCGTCTGCCGCTCAATCTCATCGACGAGCGCCAGCAGATTCTGCGCCCGCTTCACCACCGGCACGTCCACCATCCGCCCGTCGATTGACAGCGAACCTCGGCCGGCCGCTTCCGCCTCTTCCCATGCCTCTATGACCCGCCGGGCATACGCCACGTCTTCCGGGTTCGGCGAGAACGTTTCGTTGATGATGTCGATTTGCGCCGGATGTATGGCGAACTTGCCGGTGTAGCCCATCTGCCGCGCTGCGCCGGCGTCCTTGCGCAGCCCGTCGGGGTCGCGGAAACCGACAAACGGCCCATCCAGGCCGGCCACGCCGGCGGCCTTTGCCGCAATGGCCACCGAGGAACGTGCGAAGTAGCTTTCCTCGCCGAAGTCGTTGCGGATGATCCCCATGTCGTTGGTATAGTCCTCGCCGCCGAAGGCGATTCCGGCGATCCGTTGCGACGCCCTGGCCATCTCGTACACGTGCACAATCGCCATGGCGGTCTCAATCCACGGCACTACCCGGATGCTCCCCTGCGGAATGCCGGCGCTGTTTTCCAGCGGCGCCAGCAACTTGTCCACCTGCTGCAAGTCCCACCCCGTATCGCCCTTGCCGATGCTGATGCCGGCCAGGTCGGGCGACACCACCGCCGCCAGCTCGCCGGCGGTAAGGCCCGTATCCAGCGAGTTCACGCGCACCATCACCCTGCGTCCCGCCGCCCGCAGCTTGGGAACCCACTCCACGGCCATCTCGCAGGCCGTTCCTTTCTCCCCCGGAGGCACCGAGTCCTCCAGGTCAACCATCACAATGTCGGCGTTGAACCCCAACGCCCGTTCCAGCATGTTGGCGCGGTTTCCGGGTACGAACACCAGGCTGCGCATCAGTTCCATAGGTCAGAAATCCCCCCACGAGTACCCCGACTTCACGTCCACTTTCAGCGTAACGTCCAAATCGAGGGCGGCCGGCATTTCATCCAACGCCAGCGCGCTCATCGCGTCCATCTCGTCGTCGGGCACCTCAAACACCAACTCGTCGTGCACTTGCAGGATCATGCGGGAACGCATCTGCTCGCGCTGCATCCGCGCCCGCACGTTGATCATGGCCTTCTTCATGATGTCGGCGGCGGTGCCCTGGATTGGCATGTTGATCGCCATACGCTCGGCGGCGGCCCGGACGTTGTGGTTGGTGGACTGGATGTCGGGGAAGTATCGCCGGCGTCCCAGCAGGGTCTCGGCGTACATCGTTTCGCGGGTCTGGTCCTTCACCGATTCCAGGTAGCCGTTAATGCCCGGGTATTGCGACAGGTAATTGTCGATGAACTGCCGGCCTTCTTCCCGGCTGAACCCGGTCTGCTGCGAAATCCCGTATGGCCCCAACCCGTAGATCACGCCGAAGTTCAGCACCTTGGCGATGCGCCGCTGTTCGCCGTCCACTTCGTTGATCGGCACGCTGAACATCTGGCTGGCGGTGGCCGCGTGGATGTCCTCGCCCCGGCGGAACGCCTCCAGCAGCGACGGGTCTTGCGACAGGTGGGCCAACACCCGCAGCTCAATCTGCGAATAGTCTGCGGAAAGCAGTTGGCAGCCGGCATCGGCGACGAAAGCGCGCCGCACCTGCCGTCCCAACTCCGTGCGGATGGGAATGTTCTGCAAGTTCGGGTCGCTGCTGCTCAGCCTGCCGGTGTCCGAGCCGGTCTGGTGGTACGACGTGTGGATGCGCCCGGTGCGCTCGTTGACCATGCCGGGCAGCGCGTCCACGTAGGTGGACTTCAGCTTGGACACCTGCCGGTAGTCGAGGATTCGGTCCACCACCGGGTGCATTCCTTTCAGCGATTCCAGTGCGTTGGCGTCCGTCGAGTACCCCGACTTGGTGCGCCGGGTGGTGGGCAACCCCAACTCACCGAACAGCAGGTCGCTCAACTGTTTGGGCGAGTTGATATTGACACTGTGCCCGATGTCGCCGTACAGGTCGGTCTCAATCCGTTCCAGCTGCTCTTTCAGGTCCCGGGACATTTCGTGCAGGATGCCGGCGTCCAGCTTCACGCCATGGCGCTGCATTTCCACCAGCACCGGAATCAACGGCAACTCCACGTCGGAGAGCAATCCGTTCAGGTCCCGCTCGGCCAGGGGCGGCTCGAACTTCTGGCGTAACTGCAAAGTGCAGTCGGCATCGGCGGCGGCGTAGGGCATGGCGTCGTTGATGTCCACTTCGTTGAACGTCTTCTGGTTGCGGCCCGTCCCGATGAGTTCCTTGATCTCGGTCATCTCCCGTCCGAGGAACTCCAGCGCCAATGGCTTCAGGCCCAACTGCGTCCGGGTCTTGCCCAGCAGGTGCGCCGAAATGATCGTGTCGTGGTCAATGACGCCGTAAGGATCGATGCCGTAGTTGCTGAGCAGGGTCAGGTCGTAGTTCGCGTTGTGCGCGGAACGCCCGACGCCCTCGGCGGTGAACAGCGGGCGCACCGCGGCCATCACTTCTTCCAACGGCAACTGTTCGCCGTCGGCGTGTCCCACCGGTACGTACCAGGCCCGACCGCCGTCCACCGCGAAGCTCAACCCGGCCAGGTCGGCGGCCATGGGATCGGTGCTGCTGGATTCGGTGTCAAAGGCGAACGCGCCGGCCTCCCAAATTACGGCCAGCATGGCGTCCAGTTCGTCCTTGGTGGTAACGGTGTGGTAGTCGTAGTCGCTCGACGCGGGCGTTTCCCCGGCGGTAGCCGCAATCGCGGTCTCGGCGCTCGCTGTGGCCCATGGCGCGTCCGGAGAGGGAACCCGCCCCACCAGGCTGTGGAACTCCAGCGCGGTCATCAGCGCGACCACGTCGCCCCGGTCGTAGTTCCAGAACGCGCTGCCGTCCAGGTCAAAACTCACCGGCGCGTCGCAGTCGATGGTGGTCAGGAAGCGGCATTCGTAAGCCAGTTCCCGGTTTTCCGTAAGGTTGGTATGGATGCGCTTTCTGGCGCGGATGCTCTTTAGATCGAGGATGTCTTCCAGATGCTCGTAAATTCCTTCAAGCGTCTTGTATTCGTTGAGCAGAATGGTAGCCGATGTTTCACCTATGGCGGGCACTCCGGGGATGTTGTCCGAAGCGTCGCCTACCAGGGCCTTAAAGTCAGGCTGCTGCGCTGCCGTGAGCCCGCCGTAGCGTTCCGCCAGCTCTTCCTCGTCAATGATGCTGCGACCCTGTTCGCCGCTGGCCAGGTCCACCCGCACGCGCGGCGTGATCAGCTGGAAAGTATCCCGGTCGCCGGTCAGGATCACCGTTTCGACGTTGGCGGCCTCCGCCTGCCGCGACAGCGTCCCGATGATGTCGTCGGCCTCCCAACCCGGCAGTTCGTACACCGGCACGGCGAACGCCGCCATCAACTCCTTGACCCGGTCGAACTGTGGCCGCAACTCCGGCGGACTCGGCGGACGTTGCGCCTTGTATTCGGCGAACCGCTCGTGCCGGAACGTGGGGGTCGGCGTGTCGAACGCCACGGCCACGTGGGTGGGTTGCCATTCGTTCAGCGCGCGCAGAAACACGCTGGCGAACCCGTACACTCCGGTAACGTCCTCCCCCGACGACGACACGGTGAGGCTGCGGCTGACACTGATGGCGCGGAACGAACGGTGCACCATGGCGTGCCCGTCGATCAGCAGCAGCAGCGGGTTCTGTCTGATGGCGCCGCCGAACGACATCGGCATGGACATCTGGCCGCTGTTTACCATTAGGGGCACCCCCGTCCGCCGGCCGGCACCCTGGGGGGCGGCCGCGTATCTGATGTGGCATTATACATGAGCCGGGTGTGCTAAAATGCCCGTTGCCATGCCGATGTACGAATACAAATGCAACCAGTGCGGCCAACGGCAATCCCGGTTGGTTTACAGTTGGACGCCGGAAAACGGGCTGGCTTGCAGGGGATGTTCCAGCGCGGACCTCTCCCGCTTGATGTCCGGCTTTTCGTTTCACCGTTCCTGGGGTGAAAGCCTGAACTGGATGCCCGACAACGCCGCCGCCGACCTGGACAACAGCCATATCGGAAGCATTGATTCGCACATGGGCCGCATGGGCGAAGCCATGGGCGGCAACGTCACGCCCGATTTCCACGAGCACCGCCACGAAATCAATCACCCGGACCCCTAGTCGTTATGCCCATCTACGAGTACCGCTGCCAGGAATGTCGCGCCGTCGAATCAATTTTCGTGCGCTCCATCAGCAGCCACGTGGCGCCGTCCTGCTCCGCTTGCGGCAAGGATGTGATGGAACGGCGGATGTCCACCTTCGCCATGGGCAAAACCACCGCCGGCGTCCACGAGGCAAACCCCATGGGCGGCAGCAGCCGGGACTACTACAGCGAGCCCCGCAACATCGGGCGCCACGTTGAAGAGTCGTTCGCTAAGCACGGCGTGGACATGCCGGACTCGGTTCGCCAGTCCATCGATTCCGCCCGCAGCGGCGAAACGCCCAAAGGACTGGACCTGTGACCACTCCACGCCAACCCGCCGGCTCAAACTTGATGCCCGCCCTGCTCGCCTGTCTGGACGGGCTGCTGGCGTCGGACAACGTCCCCGAAGGGTTAATGCGCGGCGAAATCGGGTGGCTGGGCGACGGTATCAGCGATCCGCAGCGCGAGTCCACCGCCGGCCAGGGCTCGGAGAACCGTAACGAGGCCTTGGACCTGGCCGGCGCCGCCCGCGGCCTGTTGTCCGCCCTCGAAGCCGGCGGAGAGATTCCGGCGGACGCCGCGTTGCAGCTAAACCGCGCGCTGGATGACGCCGTTTCCCGCATCGGCGCTGCCCTCCGTCAAACCCAGGCCGACCGCATCCGTGGGCTTTACGTAATCATCGACCCCGAAGTTACCGGCGGACGCGATCCGTTGGACATCGCCCGCGCCGCCGTCAACGGGGGCGCGCGCATGCTCCAACTCCGCGACAAGCTGCGCGACAAGGGCGAGCAACTGCCGCTGGCCATCGCCCTCCGCGACCTCTGCGCGGCCAACGACGCACTGCTCATCATCAACGACCACGCCGACTTGGCCGCCGCTCTCGGGCCGGAGCACGTCGGTTTGCACGTGGGCCAGACTGACCTGCCGGTAGCCGAGGCCCGCAAGATTCTCGCGCCCGGTCAGGTGCTGGGCCGCTCCAACCGTGAGATCGACCTGATCGTGGAATCCCAGCAGATGGGCGCCGACCACGTCGCCTTCGGCGCGATGTACACCACTACCACCAAGCAGGTCACGCGAGCCCCGCAAGGCCCCGAACGCTTGAAGCAGGCGCGAGCCGCCGCGCAGGTGCCCTTGGTTGCCATTGGCGGCATCACCGCCGAAAACGTCGCCCCCGTCGTCCAAGCCGGCGCCGACGCCATCTGCGTTACCGCTGCCGTGGGCAGCGCGCCCGATCCGGAAGCCGCCGCCGCCGAACTTACCGAGGCCATCCGCGCCGCCGGCGGTCGGGTCTAGATTTTCATGCCAACTCGATACGGGCCTCACTTGGCAGCGTTGTCGGAGCACGCTGTCTCGCAACTCACTGCCCGGCACGAAGCCCGGGAGCGGGCGCTGGCAGTATCCCGCCAGGTGGTCCGCAGTTCCGCCAATGCCATTAGGGCCGTGCACCGGGACGATTTTGATGAAGCCCGGCGATTAATCGCGGAAGCGTCCGAACGGTTGGACGAGACCGCCAACATCCGCACCGACAATCCCGAAATCTACTACGCAGGATTTTTGTCCGACGCGCGCAAGGAATATACTGAGGCCAACATAACGTTGGCGGTTATTTCCGGCGGAGAAATTCCCGATGCCGAGACCTTGGGCATCGACCCCCCGGCTTACCTCAACGGCATGGCCGAGGTGATCGGCGAATTACGGCGCTACATCCTCGACGCGCTGCGCCGGGATGACACGGGTCGATGCGAAGAATTGATGGAATTGATGGACGAAATCTACGGGATACTGGTGACCGTCGATTTTCCCGAGGCTATCACCGGTGGGTTGCGGCGCAGCACAGACGCCATGCGTGGCGTCCTGGAGCGCACCCGTGGCGACCTCACCATCTCCCTGCAACAGCGCCGCCTGGAGCAGCGGCTGGCCGGTCTGGAAGGGTAACTGCGGGTTGCTCTCGGCAGTTTGGCGCCTGTTGCCGCCGCCGTTGACGGCAAACTGGCTTAACCCGCTGTTGTTTTCCTGGACTATCGACCCCGCGGTATTGCAGCCGCTCACGCCCGCCGGGTTAGAACTGGACTACTGGCGGGATTCCACCTATGTCAGCCTGGTCGGTCTCAGGTTCGAGTCCACGAAGATCTTCGGATTGCGGTCGCTCGTTTCCAACTACGACGAGGTTAACCTGCGATTCTACGTCCGCCAGCCCGCTATCAGCGGCGACCCACAACCCGGCGTCGTTTTCACCCGACAGTTCGTGCCCTATCGGTTGACCGCGTTGGCGGCGCGCGCCCTGTATGGCGAGCCATTCGAAACGGCTCCCACCGGGCATGAATTCCACGGCAGTGATTCCTCCGGGTCGGCCCTGCCGGCTTGCGTTGCCTATCATTGGGACGAAAGAGGTCGTCGTCAACGATTCTGGGCCTCGGCCGATGACGTCCCGACGCACGCGCTGCCGGGGTCGCTCGAAGAATTCCTGACTCGCCGGTACTGGGGCTACAACGGAAAACCGGGTGGCCGGGTGCGGGTGTACCAACTATCGCGACCCGATTGGCAGGTGCGCCCCGCCTCCCGTTGGGGAATCGACTGCGATTTCAACGAGGCTTTCGCCGGCGGCCTTGCCGACGCCATGCGAAAAGCCCCCGCCTCCGTATTGTTGGCCACCGGCTCCAAAGCCACCGTCGGCCTGCCGTTCACGCTCCCCAAAAAACCGGCCAACCCTGAAAATCCTTATACGATCAAATCCAAATCACCGCTACACCTGATAACCAGGAGAAGAAACGCCCGCGAAAATCCCGAAACGACCCAAGTTGAGATTGATGCGCTGCCATTGGTAGAATAGCGGTGTCCCAGTCTGCCCCACAGGAGCCGTCAATGGTTGAGCAAGCACAACGCGCCGCGGTAGTTGAATACCCCGACAGTTTGGACGCCATCGAGGAGTGTTACCGCCGCGGCTGGACCGACGGCCTGCCGGTGGTGCCTCCCACCGCCGAGCGTGTCCAGGCCATGCTCGACGCCGCCGGCTTGGTGCCGGATACGTTGCTGGGCGAGGTTGAAGTGCGCCGGCGAACGCTGACCGCCGAGCAGGCGGCGGCCAATGCTGTCATGGCCGGGTGCCTGCCCGGCTACTTCCCCGTCGTGCTGGCGACGATGAAAGCGCTGTTCGAGTTCGACCCCAACTGCATCCACGAGGTATCCGCCGTTACCAACTCCACCGGGTTGTTGACCATCGTCAACGGCCCCATCCGCCGGGAGATCGAGCTCAACTGCACCGATAACCTGTTCAGCCCCGGCTACCGGGCCAATTCCACCATCGGGCGCGCATTGCGTCTGATATTCATCAACGTGTTCGAGCAGAGGCCGGGCGTCCTGGACCGGGGGTGCATGGGCAGTTTGACCAAGTTCGGCGTGGTTTTCGGCGAGGACGAGGAGAACAGCCCCTGGGAACCCATGCACGTCAGCCTCGGTTTCGAACCCGACCAGTCCACCGTTACCGTAGCCACCATCCAGGACCCTTCCATGCACGGTAACCGCTACGGCTCCACCGGCGAAAGCCTGCTCGATTCAATCGCCGACGGAATGGCATCCCACGGCTTGGGAATTTACTTTGGCCGGGGCATCAAGTGGGTGTGGGTTGTGGGCCATTGGCATTCGGAACTGCTGGGCCGCCAGGGTTGGACCCGCCGCGCCATGCAGGAATACCTCTACGAGCGTGCGTGGCGTTCCGTGGGCGAACTGAAGCGCTTGGGCATGGTGAAAGGCGAGGTGGAAGACGGCGATGACGCAGCAAGGCTGCTCACCGTGGATAGCCCGGACGACATTCTCATCGTCAAGGCCGGCGGCGACAGCGGCATCTACAGTGAACTGATCATGAACTACTTTGGAGTGCCGGCCGTGACTACGGCGATCTAGGACCCGGACCGTCTTGCTGGACAAAGGAGACCGCGATGACTACTGCCAACCGACCAACCGTGCAACTCATTGACCCCACCGGCTTTGATCCGGGCGAAACCGCGATGGCGATGGCTCCGCGGCCAATTGACCTGCGCGGCAAGCGCCTGGGCCTGCTGGACAACTCCAAGGCCAATTCCGACGCCATCCTCTGGGCCATCGCCCGCGAGTTGGACGCCGAGTTTGAATTTGCCGACATCTTCCACGTTACCAAGCACAGCGCCTCCCTGCCGCCATTCCCTGAGGTGATGGCCGACCTGCACCGTAACGCCGACTTCGTGATTGCCGGCGTGGGTGATTGAGGGGGCTGCTCGTCGGGCAGTTTGCACGACGGAATTACTTTGGAGCGCCAGGGCATCCCGGCGGCCACGATCATCACGACCGTTTTCGCCAACACCGCCCGCGCTTACACCAGGCTGATGGGCGTCCCGAACTTCCCCTACCTGATGTGTCCGCATCCCATCACCAACGTAAGCGGCGACGGACTCCTGGAGCGCGCTCACGAACTCACCCCGGGCGTCCGCAAGCTGTTGATCAACGGCTCCCTGACGGACAACTAGGGCTGGTGGGCAAATGCCGTCATTCCCGAGAAAGCGGGAATCCAGTCTCGCCGGGTAATCGTACGGTTCTAAGATAAATGGCAGGTTTCGGCGACATTCTCCGGCGCATCACCGGCCGACTGAGGGAACAGGAAGGAGCACCTTCGCCTGCCGCAGTGCCCGATGCCGGCAGCGCGTCGATGCCGGACCTGCCCGCCGGCACCCCGGTTGCCGCCGGCCAGGAGGCGCTGTCCTTCGGTTCGGAAGCGGCGCCTGGCCCCATGGTAGATCTTCCCAGCGCGATGGTCGCTGAACCCGTAGGCTCAAATCCCGCAGCATCAACCCCCGTGGCATCAGCCCCGGTGGACGTTGGCCAGATCCGCCTGCCCGATGACGACGCTGTCGCCGAAGATAGCCTGTTATCGGATTGCCCATACTGCGGTCAGTCTGACCAGCGCATTGGGACGCGCTGCCAGCGATGTTCCCGGGTGGTAGTCCGTTTGCCGGCGTGGGCGCAGCATCGCCGCCACAACTGGCTGTTGAGCCGGATTTCCTGGAAACGAATCATATTCTCCGCCGCGGTTTCCCTGTTCCTGGTGTTCATAATCTGGCTGAACTACCCGTTCGCGCCGAATCCGTTAATCCTGCTCAAGAAAATCCAGTCCGAAATGACGGCTGACGTCGGCCCCGGCGTTTGGACGGTCAGTGGTCGCGACCTGCGCAACAGCCGGAGCATGGAAGTCGGCTACCCGCCGCCGAGAGGCGAGGTCGTCTGGAACAATTTCCTTCCGGAGCCTTTGGACTCGGAACCTGTCGCCCAGCACGCCAACGTCTATGTCGGTTCCGCAAATGGCATATACAAAATTGCAGAGCACGAGGGACAGATCCGGGAAGGCTGGAAGGGAACGACTCCGGGGCGGGTCACCGAAGCGGCGGCTGTGGTCGAGTCGTACCTCTTCTTTGGCAGCACAGACCATACCGTCAACGCCTGGAGCACCCTGAATGGCGATGCCTGGTGGAGTTTCCCGGCCGAAGACACCGTGGAAGTTGCTCCGGTGGTGTCCGAGGGTCTGGTCTTTATCAGCTCCGGCAAGGGCTGGCTGTACGCCCTGGATGCCCAGAGCGGTTCACCAATCTGGCGGACGCAACTGGACAGCAACGCCAGCGCGTCCGTAGCCATCCATGACGGCCGGCTGTTCGTGGGAGACGACAAGGGAATCTTCTATATCCTTTCGGCGCGCACGGGCCAGGAGTGGTTCCGCTATCGCACTCTCAAGACCATCGCCGGCTCGCCCGTGGTCTCGAAAGATGGCACCCGGGCCTATTTCCCGTCCAGCGGCCAGTTGTACGCCGTGAGTGCGGAGGAACGTGAAGTCCCCGGTTTGTACCAGTTCAAGAAAATCTGGGCGCAATTGTGGCTGTGGCAAGTGCCGGGGGTGCCGCGGCCTCCCGGGCAGCAGGGTGGATTGTGGCGCTTTTCGCCGGAAAATCCGCTGCAGGGGATTTTCAGCTCGCCCGCTCTGGCGGACGGCGACGACGGCAGCGTCCTCTACGTGGGCGGCTACGACCACAACATGTACGCCCTGGACGCCGTCGATGGCTCTGAGCTGTGGACTTTCTTGGCCGATGATGCGATTCATGCGTCGCCCCTGATCGTGAAAGACCGGTTGATCTTTGGCGACGATGCGGGAAATCTCTATTCTCTGAACCGGCACGACGGGTCGCTGGACTGGAGAATCTCCCTCAGCTCGGCGGTAAAAATCCCGCCAACGCTGAGCAACGAACTGCTCATCGTGCGCACCAACGACGGCAACATCTACGGCATCAAGTAACCCAGGTTCCCTCACGGGCAAGGAAAACCCGCCCCACACAATCGGGGGCGGGTTTTCTTGGTGCCTGCCGGAAACGGTCAGTACAGATGGCAAGAAACGCGATGCCCGGGCGAAACCTCTTTCTCCACCGGCGCTTCCTCCGAGCATTGCGGCATGGCGAAGGGACAGCGCGGATGGAAACGGCAGCCGCTGGGCGGGTTGATCGGCGACGGGACCTCGCCCTGTAGCACGATGTCCTCACGAATCAGGTCCGGGTGCGACGGCAGGGCGGCGGAGAACAGCGCCCGCGTGTAGGGGTGCAGCGCATTGTTGTACAGTTCTTCCGTTTCGGCGTACTCGACGATCTGCCCCAGGTACATCACCGCCGTTTCATGCGCCATGTAGCGCACGGTAGCCAGGTTGTGCGCGATGAGCAGGTAGCTCACGTTGTACTGTTCCTGCAAATCTTTCAGCAGGTTCATCACCTGGGCGCGGATCGACACGTCAAGGGCTGAAACCGGCTCGTCAAGCACGATCAGCTTTGGGTAGGAAACCAGGGCGGATGCCACTGCGATGCGCTGCCGCTGCCCGCCGCTGAATTCGTGCGGATAGTTGGTGGCCTGCTGTGCGTGCAGGCCCACCTGCTGCAACACCTCGGCGACGCGCTCGTTCTTTTCCTGCGTGGTCACGTTCCGGTTGACCACCAGCGGCTCCGAGACGATGTCCCGGACCCTCATGCGCGGACTCAACGACGACCACGGGTCCTGGAACACGGCCTGCACCGTGGTGCGGTAGTCCTGCAGCTCAGCTCCCCGGAAGGTGTTGATGTCCCGGCCTTCCAGCAGAATGTCGCCTTCGGTGGGATTCTCCAGGCGTAGCAGGAGCTTGCTGGTGGTCGTCTTCCCGCAGCCCGATTCGCCGACCAGTCCCACCGTCTCGCCCTGTTTGATCGAGAACGAGATTCCGTCCACGGCCTGCACGTACCCGATGGTCTTCATCAGGATGAGGCCCTTGGTCACGGGGAAGTACTTTTTCAAGTTGCGGACTTCCAGAAGAGCGTCGTTGTTAGTAGCCACTGCCATGGGGAGCAGTCCTCCTCAAAGATTATCGGATTGTGTCGAGCTTGACCGGCGCTATCCCGCGGTTCCGGTCGGAGGCACGAATTCTTCAATCGGCGTGCCCTGCCAGTCGGCGTCCAGCGCCCAGCAATCCGCATAGTGTCCCTCATTCAGTGTGTAGGACTGCGGATAGGCCTCGTAGCACTGGTCGCTGACGTAGGGGCACCTTGGGGCGAAGCGACAGCCCTCCGGCAGGTTGGAGAGCAGCGGCGGCTGCCCGTCGATGGAGTACAGCCGGTCCACGCTCTGCTCCAGCTTCGGAACCGAATTGATCAGCGCTTGGGTGTAAGGGTGCGCCGGGCGGCTGAAGATGTCGCGCACGTCGCCCTGCTCAATGATCCGCCCCGCGTACATCACCGCCACGCGGTCGCACATCCTGGCCACCACGCCGAAGTCGTGGGTGATGAAGATGATGGCCAGCCCGGTTTCGGCCTGGATTTCCTTCAGCAGGCGCAGGTACTGCAACTGGATGGTGACGTCCAGCGCCGTGGTCGGCTCGTCCGCTATGATAACTCCGGGCTCGCACGACATGGCGATGGCGCCCACCACGCGCTGTTTCATGCCCCCCGACATCTGGTGCGGGTAGTCGTCCAGCCGGCGCTCCGGCGCGGCCACGTTCACCTTGCGTAACGCGTCCACGGCTCGGGACAGCATGGAGCTCTTATTCTCCCGGTGGGCTATGCCCAGCGCTTCCCGCAACTGGTTCCCGATGGTGAAAACCGGATTCAGGGAGGTCTGTGGGTCCTGGAGAATCATGGAGATTTGACGACCGCGCACGTCGCGCATTTCGTCTTCACTCTTCTGCAGGATGTCCTCGCCGTTGAGAACGATTTCGCCCTCAACGATTCGCCCGGCCGGCTTGGGTACCAGCCGCAGTAGCGACAAGGCCGTCATCGTCTTCCCGCAACCCGATTCTCCAACGATGCCCAGGGTCTCCCCCTTGCGCAGGTTGAACGAGATGCCGTCCACCGCTTTCACGGTCGCGGCGCGGGTGAAGATGTACGTTTTGAGGTCATTGACCTCGAGGATAGTGTCTGTAGCGGTCTGTACAGCTGTCATGGCTTAAATGTTCCTCAATTTGGGGTCCAGTTTATCCCTCAGCCAGTCTCCCAGCAGGTTCATAGAGAGTACCGTAAGCACGATGGCTAGGCAAGGGAACAGGAAAATCCACCATGCGGTGGTAATCAAGTCCCTGCCGTCGGCTACCATGACTCCCCATGCCGGGGTGGGGGCCGGAATGCCGGCGCCCAGGAAGCTGAGAGTAGATTCCAGGATTATAACGTGGCCCACCTCCAGGGTAGCCAATACTACCACCGTATTGACCAGGTTGGGGAAGATGTGCCGCATCATTATTCGTGCGTTTGACGCCCCGGAAACCCGGGCCCGGTCGATGAAGTCCTGTTGCTTGATCGCCAGCGCTTCGCCGCGCACCACCCGGGCGTAACGGGCCCACAGCAAGACCGCGATCACGACGATTACGGTGGTGAACCCGGCCCCGATCGCCGCCACCAGTACCAGCGCCAGCAGGATTGACGGGAACGCCAGCTTGATGTCAACGATCCTCATGATTATTGAATCGGTTTTCCCACCGCGATAGGCGGCCAGCATTCCGAGCAAAGTCCCCAGACCGCCACCCAGCAGGATCGCCAGGGAGGAAACCATCAGAGAAATGCGCGCTCCGTGCATAATGCGGCTCAGGATGTCCCGGCCCTGTTTGTCCGTGCCGAGGGGATACTCCATGGAGCCGCCCTTGCGGGCTTGGAACCGCAGCGTATCGCCGGGGTTGACCTCGCCGTCTTCGCCGCCGACCAAAATCGTCGCCTCGCCCCGCTCGACTTTGCGTTGCGCGTTGGACAGGCCGATTTCCACGTCCAGCCGGTTGCGGTCCGCGCGTTGCACCACCATTCGCTCCTCAAAGCTCTCTGAAATCCAGAAGGGAGGCAGCTTCGCGTCGTCCAGCACCCCGATGCGTTGGCTGTGCGGCGCCAACTGGTTCGCGAATATGGCGGGAATCGCCAGCAGCAGGATCAGAACCAGCAACGGTATGACCGGCAGTTCGCGCGCGACCCGCAATCCGGAGACCAACCGGTTCTCGCGCTGTGGAGTTGAGGGGGCCGCAACCTCCGGAGTTGTAGTGACCGCTGCCATATTGCACCTCGCTCATTGAGCCGCATGAAAATGCGGGAAACTGCCCATCCTCGACTAGGTATATCGGATCCTCGGGTCGATGTATGCGTACAGCACATCCACCATGATGTTGATGATGACGAACGCGGCCGCGAATAGCAGCACCACCGCCTGCACCACCACGTAGTCCCGGAACAGAATTGCGTCGATCACCAACGCTCCCAAGCCGGGCCAGGCAAAAACGGTTTCGATGACCACCGACCCGGTGATGAGCACCGCGCCGATCAGGCCGAAATACGTGAGGGGCACGATCAGCGCGTTCCGGAAGCAGTGCTTCCAGATCACTTTCCACTCCGCCACGCCTTTGATTCGGGCCAGTTTGACGTACTCCGTATCGAGTACTTCCAGCATCGATGAGCGTGTGAGACGCATCAACGCCGCCACATTGTAATACCCCAACGCCACTGCCGGCAGGATCATGTACTCAACCCCTCCGCTGCCCGACGTTGGGAAAAAATTGAGCTGGACGGCGAATATCCACATCAGAATCAGGCCCACCGCAAAGGTAGGCGCCGATTGCCCTAGGATGGCGAACAATTTGCCGCCATAGTCAAACGGCGTGTCTTTCTTGATGGCTACCAGCACGCCTACGGGAAACGCGATGACGCCGCTCACAACGAGGGCCAGCGCCGACAGCTTTATGGTGTTGGGCAGCCGTTCAATGATCAACTCAGTGGCCGTGGAATTGGGCCACGCCATGGCCTCGCCCAGATCTCCCCGGAACAATTTGCCTAGATACTGGAAATATTGCATGTGCAGGGGCTTGTCCAGGCCCCATTCCGCCTTGATCAACTCTATTTGCTCTTCGGAGGCTTCCTCTGGCAGCAACACGTTCAGTGGGTCGCCCGAAACTCGCGCCAGGGCGAAGGTGATGGTGCTGATGACGAAGATTGCCAGGATGCCCTGGGCTACTCGTCTCAAAATGTATGCCTGCATGGTTCCTCTCCACCCCTGTCCGCGCGGTCGCCGGGCCCTCCGGCGTCACCCCGTTGAGGCGACGCCGGAGGGAATCAGGCGCTTATCGTTGCGATTGCAGACGCGCAATGCCGTCAGTAACGGACGCCCTTGATGTGTTCCAGGTCGGTGAACTGCCCGCCGTAGGGGCCGAGGTAGATGTACTCCTCGACCACTTCAGGGTCGATGACTACCTGCACGGACAGCGTGTGCAGCGGTATCGACGCCACCTCGTAGAACAGCTCGTCCGACACGGCGTGCCAGTAGCCCAACTGCTCCTCGAAGTTGAGCGAGTTCAGCGCGTTGTAGGTGTTCTCCCACACGGTGTCGCTCACGTAGAAGCGCATGAAGCGTTCCGGGCTGTAGGCGAAGTGAATCGTCGGGTGCGGCGGCTCGGCGTATCCCCGGAAGGGATAGATGCAGCAGTTGGTGGTCGCCCCCCGGTATTCCTGGCGCCACGCCGAGAATTCCATCTCCCGGATCTCCGTGCTCAGGCCGATGTTTTCCCACATGGCGGCGATAGCGACCACGTAGTCTTTCATCTCCGGCAATCCACTCATCGTGTAGCTGATGATTGGAACGTTGAATCCGTTGGGGTAACCGGCCTCCGCCAGGAGTTCGCGGGCTCGCTCAGGGTCGTACCCGTACAACTCCTCCCATGACGACTCCCAGTCGGGGTTGTAGCCGGCGTACTCGCCGCCAAACGCCTCCGCGCTGGGAATCAGGCCGGCAACGCGGCCCTCAGCGCCCTGCCCGTCGAAGATGTTCTCCCGGATGGCGTCCCGGTCAATGGCCTTGTTCATCGCTTGACGAACCAACTTGCCCGTTTCGCCGGGCGCGGCCCAGGGCACCGTGGCGTCGTACGACGCCGCCGAATATGGCGCAAACTCGGGGCCTTCCTTCGTTGCGTAGTACATGCCGCCGAATACCATCATGCTGTTGACGGCTACCACCTGGCTGGGCGCCAGGTCCAGGCCCGCGTCCAGGGCCTCGCCGACCAGCGCCCGGTCAATGGTCGCCAACTGGGCTTCGCGCGCCAGCATGGCGGCCAGGCGAGTGGACGCCTCTTCGATGATCTTGATTTCAATGGTGTCCCAGTCCGGATTAACCCGGTAGTGATCCTCGGAAGCGCGTTCCCACAGCCAGCCGATGCCCTTCTCGAAGTTGGCGAACTGGTAGGGGCCGAGCCGTGCCGGGCCTTCATCCAGGAGCGTACCTTCGCCAGCCGAGCAGTACCCGTCCAGGTGGGTGATCTCAGGGAACGATTCGTAGTCGGCTTCCCCGTTGGGACAGCCGGTGTCCCACTGGGCTTTGCTGGTGATGGGGAGGCCGCGATAGCCGGAGATCCAGTAGTCGAAGATCAACTCCGGTCGAGCGCCCATGGTGATGTTGATCTCATGGTCGCCGATGACTTCCGGGATCGCCTGCGGGTTGGTCCGGAAGTAGTCGCAGTAGGAAGCGCCGCAGGTGGGGTTGGTGTAGTAGTTGAGCGAGTTCACTACGTCGTGAGCGGTGAATTCGCCGTAACCGAAGTGGAAATTGACCCCTTCGCGCAGTTTGAAATTCCATGTCCGACCGTCTTCGCTCACACTCCAGTCGGTTGCCAGCTGAGGTTCCAGCGCGCCCGTGTAGCGGTTCGCGTCGATGAGGAACTCATGGGACGGCCGATGCTGGCTGGTGGCGCTTCCGGTCACGTCGCAGTCCATGATGCCCTGGCGGGTCTGCTGCGAGAACAGGAAAATCAGGTCCTTGGTTTTGAGTTCGCCCTGGCCGGCGGCCACCTCTACCGTGGGTTGCGGTTGGGCCACCGGCGTGGTGCCGACGAACGAAGGGCGCGTTGGGGCTGAGGTCGCCGGCGGAGGGGCTACGGTCGCGGTCGCTGCGGCTGCCTGCGGCTGTTGCTGCTGGGGAGCCGGGGCCGCTGTGGGCGCGGTTTGGGCCGCCGCTGGCGCGCTGACCGGTTGCGACGGCGCGGACTCTTCGGCAGCTCCGCCGCACCCGACAAGGAATATTGCGGCCAGCGTGGTTGCCGCGGCGAGAATTATCGGCCATCGAAATGCTCGTTTCCTTCTCATTGCACCCCTCCTTAACGAGTTGGGTTTGTCTCAGTGCTTTACGTTAGTCATCCTCCAATGCCGATTGAATTTCGGGTTTCGAGTGTTCGGTATTGCTTCGTTCGCCTGGCCTAGACGTTCCGCAGCTTGGGATCCAGCCGGTCCCTGAGCCAGTCCCCCAGCAGGTTCATGGACAGCACGGTCAGCACG
This sequence comes from Dehalococcoidia bacterium, assembly GCA_022825745.1. GTDB lineage: Bacteria > Chloroflexota > Dehalococcoidia > Lucifugimonadales > UBA3495 > Bin87. Next base: position 19,984 of record JAJDWF010000019.1, read on the forward strand.
ATGGCCAAGCAGGGGAACAGGAAGATCCACCACGAACTGGTGATAACCTCTCGACCGTCTGCCGCCATCAAACCCCAGGCCGGTTGCGGCCGTGGTATGCCCGCGCCCAGGAAGCTCAGGGTCGCTTCCAGGATGATCACGTGCCCCACTTCCAGCGTCGCCAGCACGATGACCGTGTTGAACACGTTGGGGAAGATGTGCCTGAGCATGATCCTGAGATTGGACGCGCCGGACACGCGAGCCCGATCAATGAAATCGCGTTCCTTGATGGTCAGTGCCTCACCCCGAACCACGCGGGCATAGCGCGCCCACAGGAGCAGAGCGATCACGATGACCACGGTGCTGAAGCCCGATCCAATCGCCACTACCAGGGTCAGCGCCAGCAGGATCGATGGGAACGCCAGCTTGATGTCCACGATGCGCATGAGGATTGCGTCGGTCAACCCTCCCCTGAATGCAGCCACCATGCCCAGACCGGTTCCTAGGACGCCGCCCAGCAGGATCGCGAGACACGATACTGCAAGCGATATTCTGGCTCCGTGCATCAGTCTGCTGAGGACGTCGCGCCCCTGCTTGTCGGTGCCGAAGGGGTATTCCCAACTGCCGCCGGGTTCTACGCGCACCATGGTTTCGCCGATGTCCGGCTGGTCGTTGCCGTTGGCGTCGATCAGGGTTCCGGCGCCGCTGTCGATGTTGCGGCGGGCGTTGTTAATGCTGACCTCGGCGTTGTTGTCTCGCGCGCGCTGGACAATGACCCGTTCACTTTCCCGGTCGGGCACCCAGGCCGGCGGCTCCAGTACCCGCTCCAGGTTGCCCAGCAAATGGTCGTGTGGCGCCAGCAGGTCGGCAAAGATCGCCGGGACCAGCAGCAGCACAATGAGGATAAACGATGGCACCACTGGGAACCGGCGAAGTTCGCGCCATGCCTTGGTGCCGAATGATTCCGGTGCCGCAGCCGCAGCGGCGCCACCGACCTGCGCGCCCGGAGCGGTTGTCTGTACAGCCATAAGTCTTTTTCCCTCCGGCTACGCCTATCCGTATCGGATGCGGGGGTCAACGTACGCATACGTGACGTCCGTGATGATGTTGATCGCCACGTACAGCACGGCGAACAGCATTACCACCGCTTGCACCGTGATGTGATCTTTGGAGTTGATGGCTTCAATCACCATCAGCCCCAGCCCGGGCCAAGCAAACACCGTTTCAATCACCACCGAGCCGGTGATCAATATGGCGAAGATCAGGCTGAAGTAAGTCAATGGGCCAATCAGGGCGTTGCGGAAGCAGTGCTTCCAGATGATCTTCCATTCGGGAATGCCCTTGATGCGGGCCAGTTTGACGTACTCGGTATCCAAGACGTCCAGCATTGATGATCGAGTCAACCGCATGATCGCGGCCACGTTGTAATATCCCAATGCGAAGCCGGGCAACAGCAAGTGTTTCAATCCCCCTTTGCCCGACGTAGGCAGCCAGCCGAACTGCACCGCGAAAATCCACATCAGAATCAGCCCCACGGCGAAGGTCGGCGCGGACTGCCCTAATATGGCGAACATTTTGCCGCCGGTGTCAAACCAGGAGTCCTTCTTGACCGCCGATAACACCCCAATGGGAAAGGCAATCACGCCGGTGACGATGAGGGCAAAGGCCGAAAGTTGCAGAGTTGCGGGCAGCCTTTCAATGATGAGTTCCGCAACCGGACGGTCCCACTTGAATGACGTGCCCAGGTCGCCGGTGAGCAGCCGCTTCATGTAGGTGAAGTATTGGACGTGCAACGGCTCGTCCAGCCCCCACTGTTTCCGCAGCAGCTCGATCTGCTCCTTGCCCGATTCGTCGTCCAGGATGGCCGCCAGCGGGTCGCCCGCGATCCGCGACAACGAGAAGACGATCAGGCTGATGGCAAAGACCGCCAGCAAACCCTGTAATAACCTCAGAACTATGAAGCGTTGCATGGTGCCTGTTCTCAACCAGTAAGGTGGGAATCGTCCACCGTCTTACGGCAAGCCCGACGCTGCGAGTGTCAGGTTCGCAACGTCGGGATTTGCACACGAGAGTGTTTGGATTCGTCTATTCCCGGACGCCCTTCACGTATTCGAGATAGACGTAGTTGCCGTTGTTGGGGCCGAGGAAGATGTACTCCGCGACCACGTCCGGGTCCACCACCGCGCTGACGGGCAGCGTCCAGCCGGGGATGGTGCCCGCTTCATAGAAGATTTCGTCGGACACTTTCTGCCAGTCGGCGGTGGCGTCCGCTTCGTTCAAAGCCCGCAGGGCCTTGTTCTTGTTCTCCTGGATGTCGTCGCTGCTGTACGCCCGGAAGAACCGCTCCGCGCTGAAGTAGAAGTGGACGCGGGTGTCGATAGGCGCCGCGGGGCCACGGAAGGGATACACGCAGCAGTCGGTGTTCAACCCGCGATATTCGTTCCGCCAGTTGGAGAACTCGATGGGGTCGAGCTGTGGGTCAAGGCCGATCTCAGTCCAGAATTTGGCCATGGCTTCCATCATGTCCGGCATCTCCGGCACGCCGCTCAGCGGGAACACCGGAATGCGGAACGAGAACCCGTTGGGATAACCGGCGTCCGCCAGCAATTGCTTGGCCGTTTCCGGGTCGTAGCCGTACAGCTCATCCCAACTGTCTTCCCACGCCGGGTTGTAACCGCCTGGGAAGTCGGGAACCAGCGTCGCCACCCACTGGCGTCCGCCCGCTCCCTTGAAGATGGCGTCGTTGATCTGGTCCCGGTCCAGGGCCTTGTTCATGGCCATCCGGACCAGTTTGCCGCTTTCGCCGGGGTCGTTCCAGGGATGCATTTCATCCCGCGCGGCCACGATGTTGTAGGCTTCCCGGTCGGATGCCTGCTGTTCTGCGGAAGCGTTGGCATCTATGCCTTTTGCGCCCGAGGCGAAGTACATGCCGCCGAAGATGGCGAAGGTGGTCTGCGCCGTAACCGAGCTGTCGAACACTTCCAGGCCGTCGTCAATCGCGTCCTGGAGCAGCGCGCGGTTAATCGCGGCGATGTGCCCCTCGCGAGCCTGCATGATCGCCAGGCGTGTGGCCGGCTCGCGCACGTCCTTGATTTCGATCTCAGCGAACTCAGGATTCACGCGCCAGTGGTCGTAATCGACGCGGGACCACTCCCAACCAACGCCTTCCTCGAAGCTGACGTACTCGTAGGGGCCGGTGCGCGCCGACTTTTCGTACACGGCGTCGCGGCTGGCTTTGCAGTACCCTAGAGCATCACCGGCTTCGGTAGCGCCGAAGTCGGCTTCACCGTTGGGGCAGTCCTGATTCCACTGGGCGGCGCTGCTGATGGGAACCCCCCGGTAGCCGGAGAACCAGTAAAGGAAGTCCACTGCCGGCCGCTTCTCCATGTGGATGTTGACTTCGTAATCGTTGACGATTTCAACGTCACTGCCGGGGTCGCTGCGGAAGTAGTCCGAGTAGGAGGCGCGACATTCGGGGTTGGTGTAATAGGCCAGGGAGTGCTTCACGTCCCTTGCCGTGAATTCGCCCCAGTCGTCATGCCATCGTACGCCCTGCCGGAGCTTGAAGTTCCAGGTTCGCCCGTCGTCCGTAATGCTCCACTCGGTGGCGAGCATCGGCTCGTAGGAGCCGTCGAATCGGCTGGCGTCAACCATGAACTCGTTGGACATTCGATAGTTGACCACGCCGGAACCGGTGACTTCACAGTCCAGCATGGATTCCAGTGAGGGCGGGTCCAGCACGGCGATCAGCCGGTCGGTGACCAGTTCTCCCTCGGTTTGCGGTGCCAGCGTCGGCCGCGGCGTTGCCTGCAACACGGAGGCGCGCTGGGTCGGCGTGGGCGCCAGGGTAGCGTCCTGGGGCACCGGGGTGTTGGTTGCCCTCACTTCAGCCGGCGGCTGGGTCGCGGCCGGCTGGGCCTGCTGTTGTGCCTGTTGTTGCGGTTGCGCGGGAGCCGGAGCGGCGGGCGCCGCCGTTTCCTCCGCTGCGCCGCCGCAGCCGACAATCACCGCAGTCGTCGCCAGCGCTACCGCCAGCGTTGCTATCGGGTATCGCAAAAATCGTCTATACGACATACAGGTCCTCCAATCTGTATAGAGTAGATCTGTAGGTGTGCCTTGCCCGACGGCGAACCCGTCCCCGCCGGTCTCAGGTTCGGGCAATATAGGCAATACCGATAGGCGCAGTCAATCCGGAAAGGCGTCATGTCAATTGCGGAAATCTGTTAGCATAGGGCGATTTTATAGATTGAATCCGCTATTAATTGGCG
>JAJDWF010000021.1 GCA_022825745.1 Dehalococcoidia bacterium
CCTGTCCCAGTTTCTGCAAGGCTTCGACGCCGTTTTGCGCGAACACGAACTGGTACTGGCCCGACCGGATGCTACGGCGCATCCGCTGCAGGACCAGGGGTTCGAGGTCCGGCTCGTCGTCAACTACCAGTATGCGATATCCGCCTGCCGTATCACCCATGACTCCATCCTCCGCGGTTATCTGTTGCCGTGCGGCCTGCAAGGGCGGACGCGATTGCGCCCGGCCCCGGCTAGGCTTTGACGGCGGCGACGGCGTCTGCCTGCGAAGAGTGAATGTCGATCACCCGGTCAAAACCGCTGATCTCGAACACTTCACGGACGGTGCCCGTAAGTGAGCAGATTGCGAACTTTGCGTTCTGCTGCTGCAATTTCCTTGCCGTCTGGAGGATCACACGGAGGCCCGCACTACTGATGTACGTGAGGCGTTCCATGTCCATCACCACGGCCCGGTCATCCGACTCGATGGCAGAGTCCAACTCCTGATAAAAAGCCTGGGCGTTGGCGCTGTCAACGCGCTCCTCAGTGTGAATGATCAGGGTTCCGTCGTCCCGACGCGATTCTATTGGCATGATTCGATCCTCTGCTGTCAAATTGGTGATGTCTATACCGCGCAGCGCCACGTTGTCCTGCATTCAGCCCGCTTCAAAAGCGAATAGAACGACCAACTACCGATGGCACTAGAAACGGTAATTGCGATTTTACGGGTAATTTATTGTCATGTACAGTGCGGCAGCCGCGATTTCGCCGTAGTTTGGAAAAGGGGCCGGGGAAAAGGGCCGGCGTGTCCTTTGCCAAGTTGGTCAGTTCCGACCGGGCCAAACCGGGTCGTGGAATCCCAAAGGCACGGTGGGCCGCACCCAATGCGGCCGGGTTTCCGACAACTCCAGGGCCGGCGCCAGATGGCTCAAACGACCGGCGGGCACGTCGGTCTCCGTGGACCAACTCTCGATCTCCTCGGGCGTGAACTCGGGGGACACGTCGCGGAGTTGGTCTTCCGGGACCTGGCCCTGGTTGACCAGCCACCGGCCAACCTGGGCCAGCGAGATCCGCACCAGCCAACTGCCGCCCTCGCGCACTCGGCGAGCCAATGCCAGCATAGTCCCGAAGGCCATCAAGTATCCGGTCAGGTAATCGATGGCCGAAACGGGGTAGAACTGCGGGCCCGGTTCGGCGCCGGGGAACAACTCCCCCTGACGGTGGGTTATCCCGCTGACCGTCTGCACCACGGTGTCAAAGCCCCGGCGCTCGGCCCACGGCCCAACGCGGCCAAAGGCGGACAGAGACACGCACACGATGCCGGGCCGGAGTTGGGCCAGATCCTGCGGCGAAAGTCCGCGCTGCGCCAGCGTACCGGGACGGTATCCCTGGGAAAATACGTCAGCTTCCCGAACCAGTCCCCGCAAAGTCTCAAGGTCTGCCACGTCGCGGAGGTCCAGGTGCGTGGACAGCTTCCCGTGGCCCGTATCAAATTCCTGTATCCCGCTGCTGGGCAGATGACTGGCGGTTACCTTGAGCACGTCCGCGCCGTGTTCCGCAAGCGTGCGGGCGCAGGTTGGCCCGGCCAGCACTCGCGTCAAATCCAGGACCTGCACACCCGACAGGGGCCGGGAACCCTCGGGCAACGGCTCCGGCGGGCTGTCCCCGATCCGGTCAATCTCAAGCAGGGGCAGCGACGCCACGGCGGCGGACTGGGGATGCTGGGCCCATTCGGCCATGGACCGCACCATGCCGCCGGCCCCCCTGGCGGCGATGATGGCTTCCTCCAGTTCCAGGGCATCCCACTGGGCCACCGCGCGCCTCACGGCATCGCGGTCTTCCTCCACGCCCAGCACCCCCAGGGCGGCGTCCCGGTGGTTGGGGAAATTGCAGTGCAGGTAGCTCCAGCGCCCGTTTTTGGCCGGATACACGCCCATGACCGAGGGGCGCTCCCGGGCCACCGGCGCGCCGTCGAGTTTCAGGTACTGGCCGCTGCGAAGCGACGCCGTGGCCCGCCTGGCGTTGACGGCAATGTCCTGACGACGGCCGGTGCGGAGTTCCCAAAGGTCCGACACGGCGAGGCCCACGGCCGCCAGGCTGGCCGACGCGGTTTCCCCGATTCGGAAGGGCGTGGGCAGTATCGGGTCAACTCCGCCCGAAAACTCGACCTGGCGGGACCGCGCGTCGTCCCAACCGGGAATCGCAAACAGTTTCTCCAGAATGGTTTTGTCCGCCGTCACATTCGCTCCTTGCCGGTCGTCGCGTCTGAACTCTTGGGTTTTGCCGTCGTGAGATAGTACAGGAACTTTATTGCCGATTCAATTTTGCCCGCATTTACAATCGTGATAACATAGATGAATAGGAAGTTCCAGCGGCGACCGATCTCGCCGCGAATTTGGAAAACAGGAGGATACTTATGGCAAACGGCGAAATTGTGGCTGCGGAAATTTTCCATCCCGAAGCATTTCCGTTCTCTACCGACAACCCCAGCGGGGTGCCCGGCGACACGAAGATTGAACCCAACGTGGTCGCCGCCATCGTGGGGCACGTGGTCGGCGGCGTATCCGGCGTGGACCGACTGGGGAATCCCGGCGGCATCCTGCGGGCGGTGGCCGACACGGTACGCTCCCCGGCCTCGGCCCGGGCGCAGGGCGTCGGAGTTGAAGCCGGCCAGAAAGAAGCCATCATCGACCTGGACGTGGTCATGGTGTACGGCCACCGGATTCCCAGCGTGGTGCAGGAAATCCGTGAGACCGTAGCCCAGGAGCTTTTCGACCAGATTGGGCTGGTCGCCAAGGAAATCAACGTGGGCGTCGTCGGGATAGAATTCCCGTCCAACGCCCCGTCCCGCGGCGTGCTGTAACAGCCCCAAATGAATGCCTTTAATGGCTTTCTGGTTACGTTGGGCGCCCTGGCGTGCATTGCCGTCGGGGTGCTCATTCTGCTGGTGGTCACCGAGACCCTGGCATCACAGGCCGTTCCCATCTCCCCGCTCCGGCAGCAACTCAGCGCCATGGCCCAGGATACCGGCGGGGCGTGGTGGCGCGACGTCGGCATCGCCCTGGGCTTCATCGTGGTTGGTGTCATCGTGCTGGCGCTGGAGACGAGGTTGGTGACCCGCACCGCCGCTCCCGGCATGGTGCTGGTCAGTTCCGAGTCCAACGGCTCGGTTCGCATGTCCGTTGACAGCATCGTGCAACTGGCCCAGCGCACCGCCCAGAGTAACCGGGAGGTACGTAGCATGCGCTGCCGCGTCCGTGTTACCGCCGCCGGCCTGGTGATCGAGTGCGTGGCCGGCCTGCGCATGGGCGCAGACGTTCCGGAAGTCACTGCCGAGATTCAGCAAGACGTCCGCGAGGTGATCGAGCGCCTGACCAGCCTCCAGGTTATCGACGTTCCGGTTCGCGCCCGGTACCAGGGCGACCGCGACCAACCGGTTTTGACGAGGTGATCCGATGCCCGGCTTGATAGTTTCCGGTCTGGTGGGTGGGCTAATTTTCGGCGTCATCCTGGTCTGGCAGGGCGCGGGCGCAGCCGGGCTGGTGCTCCTTTTCACATTGGTCGGTTTGCTGATCGGGTTCGTGATGTGGTTGGGCTGGCGGCTTTCGACCGGCCAGGTGGATTTGCAAACCGTCAGGGCTCTGATCGACGTGATATTCCTGAACCGAAATCGCTAGTCGGCAGATTCCTGTTGCCGATGCCCGGCGTTGACGCTCTTCCGGTCACGGTGCTACATTGGCGACTACGAAATGCAGCAGACAACCGCAGCCAGGGAGGGATGGAAATGGCCAAGATGGACTTTGGACTGTTCACTACTTGGAACGCCGTGTACGAGGGTGGCAAGGTTCCCTGGGACCCTGAATATGCCGGCGGCAAGCTCCTCGAAGCCGAGGCTTACAAGCAGAACTTCAAGGAGATTGATCACATCGAGGATGCGGGCTGGGACTACGTCTGGTTCGGCGGCGGTCACTTCTCCACCCAGGGCAGCATGGACCCGCAGTCCCTGATGCTGTCCGGCATCATCGCCAACCACACCAAGAACATCAGGATAGGCACTTCCATTCACCGCCCGACGCTGCGGCTGCCCGGCGAGACCGTATCGGAGCGGGCGTTGCCGCACGAACGGTACGCCTTCGACAACCTCCAGCTGGAGGACCCGTTCCAGGTGGCGGAACAGGTCGCCATAGTGGACCAGGTGAGCGAGGGCCGGTTCATCTACGGCCCGGGGGCGCGCACCCGCGGCTCCGACGAACGCCGGGAATACTTCTACGAGTACCTGGAACTGCTGAAGCAGCTCTGGGACGAGGACCACTTCTCCGGGTTCGAGGGCAAGTACTTCAACTACCCGGCCTTCTACGAGAGCTACATGAGCATTCCCAAGCCGGTGCAGAAGCCCATGCCCATGCTGCTTCCCGTGGACAGCCAAGAGAGCTTCGTGCCCATGGGCGAGCACGGCTATCGCATCGCCATCGGCGCCGGGAGTTCCCCTCACAACCTGCGCGGCTCCGCCATCCTGCGGCAGGATGTGCAGGCGTACCGACAGGCGTATATCGACGCCGGGCATGAGGGTGACCCCACCACCGTGGTGCGCGTACCCACGCTGGTCGCCGACACCCAGGAAAAGGCCGACCGCCGCGTGGAAAACTTGATGGACCTCGCCCGCATCTACTACGCCGGACGGGTCGCCATTGGCAGCACGGACGCCGGCAGCGCCGGACCCGACGCCACCGAGGAGGTCAACCTCTTCGGCACGCCGGCGGAGGTGGTCGAGAAGATCCACATGTTCCGGGAGGCCTTCACCACCGACGAGATCATGTTCGAGTGCAACTGGACTTCTTCAGTGCCGCGCGAGGTGGTGATGGACACCCTGAAGTGCCTCAGCGAGGATGTGATTCCGCACTTCAAGTAGGCCAACGCCGTCGGAGTAGGGAAAGACGAATGGGCACATTTTCAACCACCGTTAGAGTCGGTAATCTGGCGGGCGGCGATATGCTGGAAATGGAGGCGCTGGTGGATACCGGCGCCTCATATTCCATGTTCCCAGCGTCGCTTCTGGACAGTCTGCGGATACCTCGCCGCTCACAGGTTGACGGCATTCTGGCCGATGGGAGCGAGGTCTCTTATTGGAGAGGGCCGGCGCTGATCAACATTGACGGACGCGAGGATATCTGCCCGGCGCTCTTTGGCCCGGAGGGAGAAGACGTCAGTGTGGTCGGCGCGACGACGCTACAGATTTTAATGTTCAAGGTGGACCCGGTTCGTGAAGTATTGGAACCTACGACAAAGGTGCGGGTTTAGCGCGGTAGCTCGATCTACATACTTTATCAGCCGACGGCGGGGATAAAGTCGGCTACCGCCAGCGTTGCGTCGGGGAACGCCTGCGGGCTTACTGTGCCGTCCAGCGGAACAACGCGGACGTTGGCGTAGGCCATCCCTTCCGGCTCGGTGTTGACCACCAACTCGCCGGCGCGCAGGTTGGCAACCCATACTTCCGGGATGCCGGCAGCGGCGTAGCGGGCCAGCTTTTCGCCCAGGTCGAACTCCAGCGAACTGTCGGCAACCTCAACCAGCAGATACACGTCGGACGGCAACACCGGCCCGATGTCATTGATGGAACGCCATTGGAAGACGGCAATGTCAGGTTCCGGGGCGCTGAAATCGTTCAGTTGGATAGAGCCTTGCACGCGCACCATGGCCCGGCGTCCGATGGCCTCATGAAGCAAATGTCCTATCCAGTCAACGCTGTTCAAGTGGCGGTCGCCAATGGGCGCCATTTGGATTATCTCTCCGTCCAGCAGTTCAATCCGTTCCTCTTTCGGCAGTATGCCGGCTGCACCCATGGCCAGGTATTCGGCCACGGTGAAACGACGACCGGCGCCGACACTATCGCGCTCACCGGCCGGCACGATGCCGGCGGCGACTATAGCGTCGGTTTCGGCGGCAGTGAAACGGCGAATTAAGTTGGCGCGCGTAGTTGTCATCGCAGTTCTCGCACGGTCAGCAGCATTGAGAGGTTCGCCCCATTGTACACCGATACAGTCACCGCTGTGCTAAACTACGGCCATCACCACTCCACGGAGTATTGACGCCATGACTACTACTACCAAAGATCCCATCCTCGTCGTCATCCAGCTTACCGGCGGCAACGACTACCTTAACACCGTCATTCCTTACAACGATGGCCGTTACCACGACAACCGGCCCACCGTCGGCATCCCCGCCGACCGGGCGCTGCCCATCGACGATACCTACGGGTTCAACCCGGCCCTGCCGGAGATCAAGGCCCTGTACGACGGCGGCAAGGTGGCGGTCATCAACGGCGTTGGCTACCCGACGCCCAACCGGTCCCACTTCCGCAGCATGGACATCTGGCACACCTGCGAGCCGGAAAAGGTGGGCACCGAGGGCTGGCTGGGCCGCGTCATCCGCGACATTGACCCGCACGCTGAAAACGTGCTAACCGGGGTGAACTTCGGACGCGGCCTACCTCGCGCCATGGCGCTGTCCGGCGTGCCCGTGGCCTCGGTGGCCGTGCTGGAGACCTACGGAGTGCTCACGGGCATCCAGGGTGAGCCGGAACGCGGGCAGGCCCTGGACATCTTCGCCCGCATGTACTCTCCTACCGTCGGCCTGGGCGCGACCATGGACTACCTGGGGCAGACCGGCCTGGATGCGCTGAAGGGCGCGGACATCCTGAAGGCCGCCCCCGACATGTACACGTCGTCCGTGGAGTACGCCGATACGGGCATCGCCCGCAATCTCCAAGGCATTGCCAAGGTGCTTACCGCCAACCTGGGCACCCGGGTCTTCTACACGCAGCAGGGCGGCTACGACACCCACGCCAGCGAGGCAGACGTGCATCCCAAGCTGCTGGGGGACCTGAGCCGCGCCGTCAGCGATTTTTACGCCGACCTGCGCGAGCACGACGCCGCCGACAACGTGGTGATGTTCGCCTTCACCGAGTTCGGGCGGCGGGTCAAGGACAACGGCAGCGGCACCGACCACGGCAGCGGGGGCGTGGCCTTCGCCATCGGCGATCCGGTACACGGCGGCATGTACGGCGCATATCCCTCGCTGGCGGAGGGCGACCTGGTCGAAGGCGACCTGGCCTTCAACACCGACTTCCGGGGCGTGTACGGAACGCTGGTGGAGCAGTGGCTGGGCCTGGACGCCAAGCCGGTGGTGGGCGGGAGCTTCGAGCAGCCGGAGTTTGTGTAGGGTGGTTGCAATGAGGTCCGACACCAACGGCAACCATCTGGCCGCGCCATCACCTGGCGCGGCTATCTATGTGGATACCGAGAACCTGCGGGACTCCGACCACGCGCAGAACATCGTCGCTGAGATAATCGCCAACTGGCCCGGGCCCCTGCCCCTGGGCAGCGTTTCGCTATACGTGCGGGCCGACAAAATCGCGGTTTGGGAAATGTGGGCCGAATCGTCATACCCCGATTTGCGGGTGCGAGTGCGCGGGGTCCAGCATTTCAGCAACCACAAGGCCAAGAATTCCGCCGACCTAGCCATCACCGCCGACGCGGTGGCCGACCTGGTAACCGGCCAAGCCGCCACCGTCGCCGTGGTGAGCAACGATAGCGACTTTGGCGCCCTGTTCGTGAAGATCAAGGAAATGGCACACACTGCCGGCCTGGAGCGTACGCCGTTCCTGTGGATCACATCGCCCGACGCCGGGGCGCTGTCGCCGGAAATGGAGCGGTTCATCCCCGACGCGATGCGCTGGGACTTGTCCGCCGCCCTCGCTGCGCCGGCTGCTGACGCAGCTCAGCCGGAACCCCAACCATTGCCCAAGCCGGTCAAGCCGGCTGCACTGGCCCCAGGCTCCGCCGTCAGCAAGTCCGACACGGATAACGAAGCCATTGCGGAGGAGTTGATACGGCAATTGCCTATCGGCAGGTTCAAAGCGGCCGACGCGCAGAAAATCGTCAAGAAGCGTTGGTCGAAACATCCGGCGGCCTCCGGCGACACGGCCCAGTTTGGCCAGTTCCTGGGTAAAGAAGTCTGGCCGGCCCTGCAGAAGCGCGGCGTAACCATGCCCGGCAGAAGCTCTCCGCGCACTTACGAAGTCACCCAGGCCGCCAAGGACTCCATCGCCAAGTCCAAGCCTAAACCCCCGACACAGCCGCCGAGCCGGGAACAATCCGACGCCGAACCAACCCCGGCTCGGATTGCCGCCACCGTCGCCGCCACCATCACCGACGACCTGTTCAGCGCAACCGCGGCCCAGGCCGCCATCAAGTCCGCCTGGCCTCAACATCCTGCCGCGAAGACGACTCCCCAGCGGTTCGGCCTCTGGTTCTCGGAACAGCTCTGGCCCATTATGGAACGCCACGGTGTCGTCTTGGCCAAAGAGAAGCCACGCCGCTACGAGATGACGCCCGACGCGCGGCATCGCCTTACCGAGTTGGGCTAGCGCACGCTTGCCCGTCGTTCCCGCTTTCGCGGGAATTCTAGCTCCAAATTTTGGTGACGCCGGCCCGTTGACGCAGGGCAACAGCGTGCATGAACATAGGTTCGCCAACGCCGGCGCATCCCATACCGCGCCGGCCAGGAGCGAAGGACCTATGCTCATCAAACGCGCGCCCGACCGCTACGACAAGCTGCAAATCCTAGGCGGCATGGCCGCCTCCGACGACATCCTCACCGCCGGCAAAGCCGACAGCGCCGGGCACACCCTCAGCGGCAAGTTCGCCGCCGGATCCATCGGGCGCGGCGCCGACCGTGTCGCATATTCCGACCCGCGCAAGAACCCGGCTCCGGGCATCTACAAGGCCAGCCTGCCCAACGGTAAGAAGATCAACCTGATGCGCGTCATGTTCACCGACTTCTGCAAGATGGACTGCGCCTACTGCCCGAACAGCATCTACGTGCCGCGCAAGCGCTACGCTTTCAAGCGCGAGGAACTGGCCGATACCTTTGCCGAACTGCACCAGCGGCTGGCCGTGGATGGGCTGTTCCTGAGTTCCGGCATTGCCGGCGACGGCACCAAGACGACCCAGCAAATGGTGGAAACCGTGGAAATCATCCGCAGAAAGCACGGGTTCAAGGGTTACATACACCTCAAGGTTATGCCCGGCGCGTCCCGCGAACTGGTGGAACGCGCCCACCGGCTGGGCAGCCGCCTGTCGGTCAACATCGAGACTCCCGACCACGACATGATGCGGCGCATCAGCCCTCACAAGGACTTGCAGAAAGACATCCTGGACCCCATGGCCTGGATCAACGACCTGACCCGCGAAACCAGCGGCGGCGCGGTGGGCCAGGCGACGCAGTTCGTGGTGGGGGCGGCCGACGAGTCGGACCGGCAGATTTACCACCGGGTTGACCAGATGTACACGGACTGGAACCTGAAGCGCGTCTATTACCCGCCCTTCCGGCCGGCCCGACACACCCCTATGGAGGAAAAACCGCCGGTGCACGCCGGGCGGGAGCATCGCCTTTACCAGATGGACTGGCTGCGCCGGGTCTATAACTTCGCCTCCGACGAAATTGACCTGGCCTTTGACCACGGCGGCTTTCTCTCCCTGGAGCAGGACCCCAAGACGGTCATTGCCATGGAGAACCTGGACGCCTTTCCCATTGACCTGAACGCGGCGACCCGGGACCAGTTGCTGCGCATCCCCGGCATCGGGCCGGTGTCCGCCGGGCGCATCCTGGAGAACCGCCGCCGGCACAGCATCGACAACTGGCGCGACCTGCAAAGCATGGGGGTGGTGCGCAAGCGGGCGTGGCCTTACGTGGTGTTCCCCGGCCAGCGCCCGCCGTCGGGCAAACAGCTGCGGCTGGACCTGTTCAACGAGGCGAGCGACCGACGGGCCGCCGAAGCCGACGGGATCGCGCTGCCGCCGCCCAAGTCGGAGAAGCTGTCCAGCATCATGGAGACGCCGGCGACGTACCAGGCAGGGCAGTCGTACGACGGCCACGAGTGCATTCCCGGCAGCCGGGGGGCGATGTGCGCGGGGTGCCCGATTAACCCGACAAGCCTAAAGGCGTGAGGCTGGTATAATCCGGTGCATCTCTCATAATCGCAACCGGAGGCCATCCAACCTGTGAAGAGCTACTACTTTTCCGAGTTTCCGTACCACGAATATCCTGACGAGGAGGGGGAAAAGTACCCGTCCCTGCGCCTCACTTTCCCCAACACCTGGTTCAATCCCAACACGGCCAACGGCCTTTTCAAGCGGTACTTTGACGAGTGCGTGTATGCCGACGAGCTGGGGTTCGACGGCATCATGCTCAACGAGCACCACAACACGCCGTCCTGCATGAACGCGGCCACCAACCTGTCCGCCGCCGTGCTGGCCCGCATCACCGAACAGGCCAAGATCCTGCTGCTGGGCAACATCCTGCCCATCCACGACAACCCGGTCCGGCTGGCCGAAGAACTGGCAATGATCGACGTCATATCCGGCGGACGGCTGATTTCCGGATTCGTGCGGGGCACCGGCGTGGAGACGGTGTCCACCAACAACAACCCGGTGGCCAACCGGGAGCGCTTTGAGGAGTGCCACGACCTGATCATGAAGACGTGGACGACTCCGGGGCCGTTCCGCTGGGAGGGCAAGCACTACAACTTCCGCGTGGTGAATCCGTGGATGGTGCCGATTCAGCAGCCGCACCCGCCGATCTGGGTGCCGGGAACGTCGTCGCCCGAGACGGCGGAGTGGTCGGGGAGCCACGGCTACACCTACGTTGCCTTTCTGACCGACCTGGACGTTACCGAGGAACTGTTCGGCATGTACACCCAGGCCGCCGAAGCAGCCGGGCGCGAGGCCGTGCCGGACAACTTCGGCTACCTGCTGTGCTGCTACGTGGGCGACACGCAGGAAGAAGCGGACGAGCAGGCCAAGCACTTCATCTGGCGCATGGGGCCGACCGTCCGCGGGCCGCGCGAGTACATGGCGCCCGTGGGCTACCGTTCGGCGGCGGGCGCCGCCATCGCCGCGCGGCGGTCCGGCCTCAAGCCGCTCAATATGCAGACGTTCGAGGAACTTAAGGAGAACTACCACATCGTTTGCGGCACTCCCGACACGGTGCTGGAAAAGCTGGAATACCTGCACAAGCGCCTGGGCATGGAGCACCTAGTGTTCTACGGGCAGGAGTCCCGCATGGACCACAAGGCGACCATGAAGAACATCGGGCTTTTCGGGAAGGAAGTCCTGCCCGTCATCCAGAAGTGGTAGGGCAAAAGTGAGGGGCGGGTTTGAAACCCGCCCCGTTGTATTGGCCCGGACATCCGGCTGGGCGTTACACGCCGGCGAACTCGCTTTCGCGGCGCTCCTGCGCCAGATCCCCGGTCCGCATGGGGCCTCGCACCAGCAGCGTGGGTGCCGGCGAGCGGCGCACCACCTGGTCGGCCACGCTGCCCAGCAGCGCGCGTTCCACGCCCCGGCGTCCGCGCGTCGCCATCACCACCAACCCGTTCCGGGAGCGTTCGGCCAGTTCGACCACGGCGTCCGCCGGATTCTCCCGGGAGTTCACGGCCTCCACGTCGGAAAGACCGAACTGGGTTTCCATTGCTTCGGCCTTGCGCCACAGGTATTCCCGGGACAGCGCGGCCATGCTGGTGGCCATTTCCGCCGGGCCGCCGAAATGGAACCCGCCTTCGCCGTCGAGCCGACTCCACTGGGTGTGGGAGCGGAAGTAGTCCGTGTCGTGGGTGCTGCGCACCAGGATGAGCTGCGCGCCGCAGGCCCGGGCCAACTCGCAGGCATGGGGCAGGGCGTGCTCGGCAAAGGCGGAGCCGTCCAGGGGCACGATTATGTTGTCCAGCGACTTGCCGACCGCCGTGCCACCCCGGCCCCAGCCCCGCACCACCAGCGTCGGATTGACGACGCTACGCACGACCCGGCTGGTTACGCTGCCCATGACCAGGCGGGAGAAGCCGCCACGGCCGTGGGTTGACATCACGATGAGCGCGCCGGGATGCCGGTTGCCGAGGTCAACGATAAACTCGTCGGCCGGCCCTTCCCAGGCGGCGACGTGGACGGGCGCGGTTACGCCCATTCTTTCGAGGCGGCCCTTTTCCGCGGCCAGGAACGCCGTGATCCGGTCGTGTTCGGCGAGGGCCATGGCGCTGCTGAAGCGGCCATGTTCGGCATCGGCGTGCCAGACCGGGATGGCGTCATAGGCTCGCGCCAGGGTCAGGGCGGCTCCGCTGATACCGGCCATCAGACAGGCCGGGGCGAGGGCGTGGGATGACAGTTCGGACCCGTCCAGCGGAACGATGATGTTGTCGTATAGCGCCATGATGGCACCTCCTTGATATGGGATTGGTTGGATATGGGATTGGTTGCGATTCCGAGTTTGTGAAATCGGGTACATTCCATTTCGGGATATTGATTATCGTTTATGGAGATAATATATCATTCCAGGGCGGTGCTGGCAATGGCAAAAAAACAAGGGCAGCCGCGAAAGCTGCCCTGCGTAAAGCGCGGTGCGGTCAGGTTTTGCAGTTACAGCTGCCCGATGTATTCCTCGTAGGAGGCGGCGTCCAGCAGGCTGTCCAGCTCAGCGGGGTCGCTCATGCTGACGCGGAGCATCCAGCCGTCGCCGAACGGGTCGTTATTCACCAGTTCCGGTTCCTGGGCCAGCCGGGCGTTCACTTCGGTAACCTGGCCGGTGATGGGCGAAAAGAGGTCGGAAACGGCCTTGACCGATTCGATCTCGCCCATCTTGGCGAGGTAGCCCACGGCATCGCCTACCGCCGGCAGCTCCACGTACACCACGTCGCCCAGTTGGTCCTGCGCGTAGTGAGTGATGCCCACCAGCACCGTATCGGCGCCGGCTTCGGACACAACCCACTCGTGCTCCCGGGTATATTTACGGTCGTCGGGATTCACCTTGCTAAAACCTCCATGTTAGTCCCTGCCTAGATCTCAGCCGGCGCGCCGGTAGAAGGGCAACTCGGTGGTTGTCACGTCTGCCGCGCGTCCGCGAATGTCCACTTGCAGCGCGGTTCCCGGCTCGGAATACGCCGCGTCAACGAAAGCCATGGCGATGCAGCGCTCCAGGGTCGGGGAGTAGCTGCCGCTGCTGACCGTGCCCACGACTTCGCCGTCGGCCAGCACGTCGTAGTCGGCGCGGGGCGCGCTCCGTCCCGGCATGGTCAGGCCCACCAGTTGGCGAGGCGTACCGTACACGCGCTGGTGGTCCAGCACGTCGGCCCCGTTGAAGCCGCCGTCCCGGCGCACAAACCGGCTCAGGCCGGCCTCGATGGGGGTGATGGTGTCCGCCAACTCGTGGCCGTGCAAAGGCAACCCGGCTTCGAGCCGCAGCACGTCGCGGGCGCCGAGACCACAGGGGGTGGCTCCCGCCTGGGTCAGCCGCTCCCAGATGTGCGCGGCGTCGGACGACTGCACCGCCAGCTCAAACCCGTCCTCGCCGGTGTAGCCAGTCCGCCCGATGAAAATCCGGCGACCGTCGATATGTCCCCGTCCCCAAGTGTAGGGACGGAGCAGGGACGGCTGGGGCTGGCGGCCGGGGTTTCGCGCGAGGCGCGCGCCCGGGCTGAAATCTTCCAACAAGCCATCGACGATGCCGGCGGCTTGCGGCCCCTGGACCGCGATCAGCCCGGTGGCCATGGTGCGGTCGGTGATCTGCACTCCCCGGCCGTCGTAGTGCTGGGCCAACTGCCGGTCGAACCACAACGCCACGGCGGCGCGGTTGCCGGCATTGGGAATCAGCAGAAACTCATCATCGGAGAGGCGGTAGAAGATGGTGTCGTCAATGACGCCGCCCCGCTCATTGCAGATGAAGCAGTAGCGGGCGCGTCCCACGCGCAGGTCGGACGCCGAGCCGGTGAGCAGGGTGTCGAGCAAACCGGCGGCGTTGGGGCCGCCGATGTTCAGCCGGCCCATGTGCGACACGTCGAAAATGCCCGCCGCCTGGCGTACCGCCTCCACCTCGGCGATGGTTCCCTGGTACTGAACGGGCATGTCCCAGCCGCCGAAAGGCACCATGCGGGCGCCGGCGGCGACGTGGGTGTCGTAGAGGGTGGTGCGTAGGTTCTCTGCGGGGGAAAGATCCGTCGTCATGTCATGCGTTTCGCCCGTGGATGGTGACAAACATCATACCGTTATCGCCTATCACGCGCAATCGTGGGACGGGCGGGTGTAGCCGGCTGGACTGCGATTCCGTGCTAACCTTCAGTTATGCGTTTTCCTTGGGCCAACATTGCGCTGATAGTGCTGGTGGCGGCGGAGCTGATCACCGGATACCTGGGGTTGACCCACAACAACCCGGAGTGGATTGCGGCGATGCACCTGCACCGGATTTTCGGGTTTGGGATTCTCGCCCTGTTTATCTGGAAATCCCGCAACATCCTGGGCTCTTTGAAGTCGGGGTACAACTGGCGGCGGTCGGGGCGGGAAATGCTGTGGTCGTTGATACTGCTGGCGGGACTGCTGATCGTGCTGGGCCTGGGGTTGGCGTGGAGCCATTTGGGAAGCTACTACTGGCTGGGGTTCTCCGGCACGACGATTCACATGAACCTGGCGTGGATGCTGATACCGCTGTTGGTCTGGCACTCGCTGCGGCACCGGATCAGCTTCCGGACGCGCTACCTGGCGGACCGGCGCAACCTGCTGCGCGTGGGCGGGCTGGCGCTGGCGGGACTGATGCTGTGGCGCACGGCGGAGTTGGCCGGCATATTGGCCGACGGGCCGGGGGCGCGGCGTCGCTATACCGGCTCGTACCCCGAGGACGGGCCGGACTTTCCGGTGACCATGTGGCTCAACGACAAGGTCCCCTACGTTGACGCGGCAAGCTGGCGGCTGCGGGTGGACGGCCACGTTGAGCGTCCGTTCGAGATGGACATCGCCGAGTTCCAGGAATGGAAAGACGGGCTGACCGCCACGCTGGACTGCACCGGCGGCTGGCACACCACGCGGGAGTGGGAGGGCATTCCGGTGAGCGAGTTGCTGGCCCGGGCTCAACCCAGGCCGGGGGCGGCCAGCATCACCATCCGGTCGCGCACGGGCTACTTCCGGCGGTATTCGCTGGCCGAAACGGAGCGAGCGATTCTGGCGGGGCGGGTGGATGGGGCGCCGTTGTCGCCGGGGCATGGGTTCCCGGCGCGCATGGTGGAGCCGCACAAGCGGGGCTACGACTGGGTGAAGTGGGTGGACTCCATCACGGTGAACGACACGGGGAAGTGGTGGCAGCCGCCGCTGCCGCTGACGTGATTGAAATTTCATAGCAGGTGAGGTAGCGTAGGGGCCTACCCGCCCCGCTAGATACCCCCAAATAACCCATTACATGTAGCGAACGAATCGGGGTAATCATAGCTCAGCAGTCGGTTAGAGTCTAGTTATGGGGTAGGGTTGGGGTCTAATTCAACACCAATGGGGTTCGCTCGGATCAACTTAATAGCGTAGCCCACGAGATATGCTCTTATTATCCCAGTGTTATAGCCGTAGTTGAGGACGGCTTGGCTTTGGGCGTCATAGACGGGTTCCTGAGTTTCCACATAGCCCGATATTACCCCAGCAATCACCATATCGCCTGTCTTTGTGTCCACGTGAACAACAGGCCCACCCGAGAAGCCGGGGTTGTTGTGTCCATCCAAATAAATCGCATCGTCGTTCTTTCTATCACCCATCGACGACACGGTTGCTTTCTTTATAAACGGTATAGGGTAATTATCAAGGACTCCCTCGTGTCCGTGTGTAAACCCGTATGGGAAGCCCAAGAAAAAGACATCTTGACTGTAGTATAAACCTTGATTAATCACTACTGGGTGTGAGGAAATCTGGATTGCTGGGGCAAGCACCGTAATATCGACTTCGCCAGGGGCATGCCCGACTAACCGGACGGAGAGGACCTTCCACTTGCCATCATGGAAAATCTGCACCACGTCGGAATCACCGATCGACGGGACGATGTGCCGGGCGGTCACCAGGTACTGCTTACCGTCCACGTCTATAGCGAAGCATGTACCAGTACCATTTCCGTACGAAATGTGAAACACCCGCTGCAGGATATTCATGGTTACGATGTTGGGGTGATTCATGGTTGATTCATTGCTCCTGTGGGATTGGGTAGGTTTCGGTTCCGGTGTCGGGGCCTGAGTTGGTGTCAACGTCGTCGTCGGAGTGGCCGTAACCACGACCTGGGTAACCGCAGGCTCGCCTTGACTGCAAGCCGTCATCCATAGGAATGCCGTGAACGCTAGGGCGACAACTGCGGAAAGTCTAATCGCTCTTGCGGGTATGTGATAAAATGACGACATGTGCGAGTACGCTATCAATCCGTTTTTTGTAGCGGCCGTTTGTTTGTTTCTGGCGAGCATTTTGGTGCGATATCTTCAGTCCGTAATCCGCATAGGGAGCAGCTTGGCGGGAGACTTGTTCCTTTCTGGCGTGCTTTGTCTATTTGCCGCAGTCGTCTGCGCCATATTATAGCAAAATACAAGAGTGCCGCGACGGCTACGAGCGCCACCCACTCGATTGGTTCAAGTCCGAAGGGAATCATTGGGCTGCTCGTGGCTCACCTGCTGTCTGTTGTGATTGGTGTAGCCGGTCATGTTGTAGCGGCGCAAATAGCATCTCAATATACGCCAGAGCAACCCCGCCAGCAAACGCTACACATCCAATAGTTGCGACTACTGCTAATGTAGGGAGCACGTCGGGAATCCGGATCATGGCCTATCCTCTGGGGTGTAGTACCGCGCGGAGGATAGACCAGCAGGGTCGGGAGCGGTCAAGGCCGCGCTAAATTCACTATAGCCAAATTGAAACCGAAGGAGCCCCATCTGCCGCCAATCTAGCCGTCGGGTAGTGTCGTACTTTAAATTTGGTAACTTTGAGCGCGGCCCCACGAGCCGCGCTTGGCGGTATGTGCCCATTATGGACGCAATGGATTGGAGGAAGTATGCCAGCAGGAACAAGAGCCAAGAAGCGGCTGGCTTACGTTATCGGTGTGATCCTGCTGATGCTCGGACTTGCGGCCTGCACTGGACCGCTGCCGCCGGACCCGACTATAACCCCGGTTCTGCCTACACCAACAGTTGCCGAGACCCCGACGCCATGGCCGACAGTTGTGCCGGTAGGCGTACCAAGGCCAATGGTTGCCGACCCCTTCGCCAGATGGAACGGCTTGGAGCCGCAGTCATGGTGGCGGCCCTCAGAACCGTACTCGTGCTTGACTTCCGCGAAAGAGACCTCCCCCTGGATTGAGGCCGGCATGATTGACTTGGGCGGTTCCGACCCGTTGTCGCTTATCCGGTACTACGGCAACAGCAGTTACCTGCGTTACGGGTTCATGGGATTCGAGGGATGTACGCCGGTTGAGCGATACCCGAACCGTACCTACCTAGACGTGCCAGTTGACCCAACCTACTACTCGCTGGGCGAGCTGGATATCGCGGTTGACATCGCTCGGGTGCCGCCGGATGCGCCCGGTTGGTTTGAGGATGACGGGCAGCGCGAGGTTATGGGGATGGCGGAGGCAGTCAACATCCTGAACACTCACGTCGCCGCCTACTTTGGCAAGATGTCGGAGGGCAAGCTCAGGATGAGATTTCATGCCGGCAACGACTTTGCGCTGGAGGGGGAAGGCTCTCCCGATGATGTGCGAGGCCAACAACTTCGATTGGCCGGCGTGATGGACTGCCGGGGCGAAGCTGCGGACCGCTATCCCTGCGACGTGGGTGATCCCGGTGCCATGAACCGCTTGCTACTGACGGATGTGGCTACTGACCGGGGCGGCGATGCCTTCAACGGCAGTGTGCGGATGGGTTTGGTGAGCTTGCGCGAAGCGAACATGGAGGCGCTGGTGCATGAGATGGGACATGCCTGGATGGGCTGGCCGCACTCCCATGCCGAGGTTCGCTGGGATGCGGAGGAGGGTGGCATCCCGAACCCCTACGGTAACAGCCTGGATTTCATGTCAGCGCTGTCGTTGAATCCTGTATTGGGCTGGCATCAGGATATGCCCTCGACGTTGGCTGTGAACCGCTACGCGGCAGGGTGGATTGACCCATCAGAGGTTGCGCTGCACCTCAGCGATTCTGGAACATACCTGCTACAACCACCCCGGGAGAGGGGTTATCAGTTCTTGGTGATTTCGTCCGGGCGGGAATACGCCTTCACGACAGTTGAGGTGTTGGACGAGCGCAATCACCCTTACATGGATGAGGCGCCCAGAGTGTATGATTCTGAATATGGTGTGGAGCGTCCCTTTCGTTATGATGGCGTGCTGATAAGCCGGTATGACCAGTCAACTGGCACGGGCATCAACGCCCGTTTCGGTCCTGCCCTGTACGATGAGCGCAACCCTGATGTCGAAGATGCCGTGAATTGGGGCAATGACGACTTTTCGGTCGTGCAGGATGGTGAGGCCCGCGACATCGGCGGCGGTGTTCGCCTGCACGTGCTCCGTAATGAAGATGGGAGTTATGAAGTTTCCGTGAGTGGAGGACGAACCGCGGGGTTTCAGCGATGGTGCAACACCATCTGGTTTGAGTACGGAGAATACGACGCGGGGTGCGTCCTAGCGGATGGGTGATAAGGCTGTTATTCCGGGTTTCACCGACCCAGTTGACGTTATGGTAAAACTGCGGCACGCCCGCGGTTTGCCTTAGCCAGTCAGGATCAAATAGAATGAGGGCGCAGGGCGTTTTTCACAGTCAGGTCTTTCGCCTTGCAATGAGGCCGTCGGCTTGTATAGAGCCGGCGGCTTCTGCATGGGGTTAGTCGGATTGCGCGTTCCGCACGCGCTGGTTTACATTGAAAGAAGTGGGCTCGGTTGTAGTGAGCAACCGAGCCGGAGCGACTGAAAAGGAGAAGGCCCTCATGCCCGAAGGGATCATACAGCCGCTAGGCGGCAGGATAAACGATGATTGGGAAATCACGCTAGATTTGACAGACTGGCAATCCCCCAGCCTCCATGCCGGGGCTGAAATTGGGCCATTCGCTGTTAGGGTTGACCTCGATGGTGATGGTTTTCATGCTGAGGTTGGGACGAAGCCCGACAATAAGCTTGATCTCGTCGAGCGAGCTGTGCGGGAATACCGGGACGCCGATGATTCTGAGCAGTACAAGAAGTCGGCTGTGGGATACCAGCCGGCGACATGCTCGGCCACCCGAGAACAGCGAAAGGGACGCGGCAAATTCACGGCGAGTTTTAAGCGATAAAACTTAACCGGATTACGATTCCGGTTTTGAGTGAGCGTCACTCGATTAACTACGTTTCTTGTGCGGGCGTTTGGTGTGGGGTATGCTCGATGTCAAATAGGCCGATCCGCGTGGTTTCATCAAGGGATTGCCGGAGACAACGGCCACATTACAGGAGGTGCGATAATGCACACCGAACAAATATCAATACCGCGGGAGGAAGCAAGGTGGACCCAATAATAGTACAAATAATCTCGTTCATTATAAGCACCGTTCTAACCGTAATCCAAATTGGCCTAGCGTACCGAAACCAGCGAAATAACCAGGACAGAGACGTAGGCATCCAAATTTACATCGTGATCGTCATAGTGCAGCCCCGCAGATCCCGGCGAAGGTAAGGCACCTGCCCGGTCGGCCTACCAGCGCCACCATTCAATCGCGAACGGTGGCGCTTTTGAATGCCACAACCGGATTCACCGTTTGACGCATCACCAGCATGGTTGATACCATCCCGCCCAACGCGCTCGCGAGAGGGGTATCGGGATGAATTCACGCCGAGTGCCAACTTCGATAGACGATCTTTCGGACAAGGCCAAGCATCTGCTGGAGACAGCGTTGGAATGCCGGGGATTGGTGAGGGGCTACATCGTCTTTGCCGGTGGAGGAGCTGGCGTTCTCCATATCGCCTCTGGGACCGTGCGGTGGCGCGCTTATGGAGAAGCCGCCGTGGACGCCGAGCAACAGGCACTCCGCGAATTGCTGGATCACCGACTGATCGTCGCGCTTCCGACCGGGCAAGGACCCGCCGGTTACATGGTTACTCCATCGGGCTGCGAAATCGCATGGGGCCTCAATACGGATACCGCAGGCCAGGAACGAACTGATCCGTAAATTCCACAACTACGGCAGATTGTCGGTGTCATGGTTGAAAGACCGCACCACAGCGAACGTGATCGGAAAGACACCCGGCAGCATGAACGCGAACACCCATACCATCAACGGAAGCGCGGTGCCGGAGTATTGATTACTGATACCAACGGCGACCGCGAACCCAATAACTAACGCCGACCAAGCCAATGCGGCAGCGGCGACGAAAAACCAGCGGCCTATGCGTCTGCGATGTATCCAGATGAAAGACGCTCCCATCCAGGTAAGCGCCATAGCCGAGTAGGCCGAGATGCTTGCAACCATAGGGAGTGTGCCGCTATCCTTGTCGTCGCTCGCCATTAGGCCGCAAGTGCCGCCGCTACAAAGGCCGATTGAGGCGACGATGGATAGAATCAGTATGGACTTTCTCATGCGTTTCCTCGAGGCAATCGGCGCTTACTGCATCCAGGAGTAGATTAGGTAGGGCAGTAAGCCCAGCATCGACAAGGTTCCCAGCAGCGACGGGACGACTCTGCAATAATGGAGGCGATGCGGCAGCGTTTTTACGAAGGACAAGCAGATCAGGGATACGATTAGCCCTATCAAGCTGGCGGTTGGCGGTAAAGACAGCCACCCACTAGGGTCGTTCCGCATAGTGAAGGGCTGCCAAAACCCGATAAACACTGGCCCCCAAAGCCACAGGGCGAACAGCGCGAGGTAAACGGCGACCATGACTCGCTTCGGCATAGGCCGGTGATTGATCTGGGCTGCGAAATAAAGCCAGGGCACGAAGCCGGCCATCCAGTAGAAGGCCCCGCGCCGGGTGCAGGCGGCGACGTCCAGGCCATGCCTGCGCGCCCAGTACCGGCACGTCAATGCTCCAATCGGGGACGTTACCACTATGGCACAGGCGGCCAAGCAGGCCAAGGGCCAAATGAATATCGCTCCCCACATAAACAGAAAAAATTGGATCCCATCCGTAAAGCCCATATCCACCCTCCGCGAGCATTTTCTATGGTCATGAGGTTTTAGCGCGTCTTATAGTAGGCCCGTATCGCGATAACCCCTACCAGGGCTGCTACCGGAGGTGCGGCGACGGCGACCCACAGGCCGCCCAACGCCAATGTAGCGACGACGGACATAACCGATAAGCAAATGCCAGTTACGAGCCCATAGAAAACGCTTTTGTCTGTTACGTCGCCGCGCTCTCGTTCCTCGAACACACGGGCGGCGATAAGGCAAGTCAGGATAGGTACCAGGCCGAACCAGACCAGCGCGATGATAGCGATAAGTTGGAAGTTCCAACCATCGCTGAAATGTTGTGTGTAATTCACGGTGCCTCCTTACGGTCCAGCCAACGCCAAAGTAAGCCCATCCCACCGCACAGCAGAGCAAGGAATAGCAAGGCCAGGAACCGAATCCCGCATTCAACCTCGCTGGCGTAGCTGATTCTCGGGCAGACCACCGCTATGTCCGCCAATGCCCACAACAGAAAACCGGCACCAACCAGAATTGGTACCCAGGGCGCGTGACGTGTAAGCCAATCAACCATCAGAACAGGGTTACGAGCAGGGTCAATATGTTGATCAGATTTTAGCGGGCCGTCTGTATCATTGACATAAGCAAGTCTCGTTGCTACTATCCCGCCCGCCCCGCACATAGCGGGGTCTATTTGGGATACCCCCGGCGTGCTTCTTCTGTTTGCGTCGGGGGTGATTCTATGAACGAGTCCCACCCACGAGATCAGCGCAGAGCCAGGATGATCAGGATGGCGCAGACGCCGACCAGGGCGAGGGACCCGAGTTGAATGACAGCCAATTCCATGGGGCAACCTCCACGGGTTGCCATCATAACGACGGTATTCAGTGGATGCCTCCGGTAATCCCTGCCGATTTCGACTCTTTTCGCTCAAAACCGAATGCCGAAGCTCGCCAGAGATTCAACTGGCAATGTGAGCACTCAAGCCTAAGCACGGTCGCCCGCGCAAGCAAACGAACTAATCCCAATCGGCTAAAAGAATCGCGCCGGCCACTCCGAGGGTTAGGCCCGACATGGCCGTCCACAAGGGCCATTTCAGGTATATTATTCCCAGAAAATGGGTGACGATTGCGAGATAGGCAGTCAACCAGTCTGGGAGTACCTGGAAAAGCCAACTCTGGAAAAACACGAAGGCTAAAAAGCCCAGGATAATTACACCCAACGTTCGCCGGAGATGCACGAAGGTGCTAACAGTGCTCTCTGCATCCTCAACATTCACAACTCTGCCGCTCATCCTGTCGCCGCCCAGGCGGTTCAGTTCTCGCTGAAACTCAGGGCCATGCGGCTCGACATCGCCTAGGGTGTTGTGGACGGAGATGTGGGCGAGCTCGTGGCGGATTACCGCCTCCCGGTCTTGCCGGCTGGCATTCAGGGTGAAATGCCGCTGCATCCGGACTACTAGCTTCCCGGCCTCACCACACGCGCCGGGGTTCTGCATCGTGTCGCTGAGGATGAAGATCGGGATGTGGATGCTGAAACGTCGGCACACCCTAGCGATGTAGGCTTCACATTCACGGTGGATGCGTATTTCTTTCTGCCCACCCCCCGGTTCTTGGGGAATAGCGGATATTGGGCCGCCACCAACACGCCGGTTACGTTCACAATCCGCGCAGGTGCAAGCGGGTGGGTGCTGGCCGTGATGCCAATTTGGACGCATCGTGAACCCTCTCTGTCCCCGGGCACGTGCCCTCATGATCGTCTATGGACGCATGCTATATCCGCACCAGTGGGTAAATACGTCCTGCTTCAGCAACCTAACGGCCCGACTGTGATCTCCCCACAGAGCTTCGGCGTGGCGCTCCTCCCATTTGGCCGCAATCGCGGCAGCGTGGGGGTGCCGGTGCCAATCGCCACGATTAGCCAGGTTGTCAGGGAACGTGGCCGATTCCAAAACTTCAGCTTGGGCGCAAGTCATACCGTCCCTTTGCTTTTGGTCGGGATCAAGCGGTAAGTCCGGGAGTTCGTGAGAAATACCATCTTCCCAATGGCTACCATCAGCCCAACGCATGACGACGCCCCGGTTATGGGCCATTCTTGACTCATGCAACTCTTGACCGTACGCTTGATAACGCCCCGATAGAGTGGACAAGTTAGGTGTTGCTGTTGGCATAGGCGTGGGTGTCCATGTCGACTCTGGTGTTGCCTCAAAGTCCGCTTTCACTGCTAGTAGTTTTAGGGCTTCGCCACCCACGCTGCGCTGCGAATGACAGTCTTCAAATTCGTGGTGTCCGCCATCTCGCAGACCGAACACCCGCCAGCAATCATCAATTGGGGTGTGATGAATACCACCCTTCCATGCTCCGTTCACCCCCAACAAAAGCCACGTATCGCTTGATAACGCGTTGAAACCCATATTAGGTGAATGCTGCCAGCGCCAGCCTTCCGGCAAATCCGGCGTGATCACGATAGGCGCGCTGGGCGTACCTTGTGGATTGATGCGCGGCGTGACGGTCGGGGATTCGCCCGGGATGAAATGGCCAGGTTGACCGCAGGCCAGTGCTCCCAATAAAGCAAAAACGGCCAGCATGGCGGCTGACCATCGGGTGCAACGGTTTGGCATCGGGAACCCCCTTGCAGACGATAAGGTTGGGCGATGCCTAATCCACCTGTCCCTACGCGCGACCTGCAAAGGGGCACGGAGTGCCAACCTTTCGTACAGGTCGCTCGGCGCGGGAGTGGGGATGTTTGTCCCACTCGGTGGATTAGGCATCGCCCATTGAATCACGGGGATACCCGGGTGTCAATCAACGCTGCCCGTCCATCCAACTCAGCGGTGTTATACTGGAGTCGTATTTACATAACGATTGGGCCAAGCGAGCATCATTCGCTTGGCCCAGTTGCAACCACCACGATCATAGGGAGCCTCCTATGTCTCGCATGGCATGGCTACGAGAGCAATTCCAAAATATCCCTGACGCTGCACACAACTCCCCCCATTATCCCGCCGTAGATTTCACGGGTTTGCCTGATGCCCAACCCGTTGATGTCTATGTCAAGGATGTGGCAGATGAAATCGTTGCGCGCAAGGACATCAAGGCGGCGGCGCTACGCGGCGAAAAGCGTGCTACGCGCGCGGGCTGATCAGGTCAGCCTACCTCGCCCTCTCCTGCCGGCGTCCGCGTTGCGCTGCCGCAAGGGTAGGGCTAGGCATCCGCGTGAGCGCGCGCGCTTCCGGCGACGTGCGCTATCACGGTCTGGGCCGTGAGCGTGCTAGGGAACGTGAACGGTTCCGTCCAGTCCACGCCGACGATAAAGGCGCCCCTCCGATAGACCCGGTAGCCGAGCTGCCGGGTTTGATTTTGTACCCTGCCCCAAAACACCGCTTCCGTTTCCCTCCCTGGGGTGTGCGTCAGCACGAAAGCGGCTGGACGCCTAATGCGCAAGAACCGGAGCGCAAGATAGAACATTTCCCGTTGCTCGCCTTTGGGCAAATCGCCCACGAGCAGGTCAAAGGCGGGCACGTTGTTGTGATCTGAAATTTCCAGTATCTCGCGGTCTTCCGGGTAGGTGAATACGATCTGTAATCCGGCCTGTTTAGCGGCGTCGGCGAGTTCTCCGGCGTGCAGATCGGCCACGCGGAGAACGCCGTCCGCGGGCTGGGCTGTATGGGGCCGTAGCAGGCCGTCTAGCGTTCTTCCGATGGGTCCCGTGATATCGTCTTGCATATCCCCTTCTTCCTCCTGGTGGCGCTCCGGGCGCACTCCACCAGTCCAGACACGCCGGCCATGTCGCTGTCAATCTAGGGAGGGCGCGCTATCCTCTATGACGTGATAAGATAGACATTGTCCGGGTTTATTCCCTGGCTCAGCAATTGCGCCGTCAGCATGATTCTATCATTTCACTACTGCGCACGATGCAGCTTCATGGACGAGGTAAGTACGATGCCAGAATCAAATACCTACACACTCCGCGACAGAATCGGGAGCGTTCCCTTGATGGGTGCAACCGTGATTGGTGTTGCTCCTACACCCTCGACTGAGCGGGACAGGGGACGATCTATTATCCGATTCCTGGTAGAGGATGAAAGGAATTTACGTGGTTGGGGTCTCGATTCTTTGCTGGGCTGGTACTACGATGATATGGAAATCATCCTAAACGTGTCTGGTTGGGAGTCCGAGGTTTTTCCAGTTTACCTGCGCGAGGTTAACCTTGATCCCTCAACCCACAAACTCTACGTATCGATTGTCACGCCACACGCAATGCAAGAAGTGGCTGGCTGGTTTGATTAATCCTGGCTCACGCTGGATACGACATGCAACAGAAGGCCCCGACACCTAAACCAGCGCCGGGGCCTTCTACCGTTACCGAGTTATTGAGACGGGCTGGGCGGCGGTGGCTTGGGGCGCACCCACCGCGATACCTTCCCCCTCATTTTGAATCCATCGTAGGTGAGCCGCTTCCCGGTCATACCATCCAGCACGGTCCCGATGGTCTTAAAGCCATTGCCCGGGCCGGCGTTGTGCCGGAAGCAGACTTCGGTGAGGTAGCGGTCCAGGTGCCACCAGGTAACGTGATGGAAGGTACCACGATAAGCGCCTTTGACCTCGGCCCATAAGCTCTCGATGCCGTTGGTTGTAACTTCGCCGTCCACGTACTGCCCAACCCGGTGATTTACCCATTCGTGTGGGTGCCCGAAGTCGGGGAGGGCTCTGTAGGCCCGGTGTCCATCCGAATAGACCGTCGCGCCATAATGAACCCAGTAAAGCACCGCGCTCAGTAGTTCCTCGTCGCTGGGGTACAGCATCGGGAACGCCATAACTTTGCCCTCCGGTCCATTCTCCCTAATGCCGAACACGGTAATGCGTCCCCTGGGCCATTCTTCGTGGAGCTTTTTATCGGCGTGCTTCCACCGTTCCTTACCGCCGATGTAGGTCTCGTCGATTTGAACGACGCCCTTCATCATCATGTCTTTTCGTTCCATCGCCTTACGGATGCGATGCTCCAGGAACCACGCCGCATCTTGCCCGATATCCAACATCTTGGAGAGTTGGACCGAGCTTATGCCCTTGCGATCCGTGTGCATCAAGTGAATCGCCAGCAACCACTTGCGAAGCGGTATGTTGGTATCCTCCATGAGCGTGCCGGTGCGGACGCTGAAGTAGCGTTTACAAACGCGGCATCGGTGGCTCATGGGCTGGTTGCCCTTGACCCGGTACACGGTTTCATCTTGCCCGCATCGCGGGCAGTAGGGCGTGCCATTCCAGAGACGTTCCTCAACGAAGGCTATAGCAGCTTCCTCGTTGGGGATCACCTCAAAGAATCGCTCAATGCCGATGATGTCTTGCTGTTCTTTTTTAGTGCGCTTTTTCTTTGGCGCTGGTTCCTCGTCATCCAGCAGGGGATCGTCGTAGAAATACTCGCCGTTACTCAAACGCCTTGACATCGTTCTTTCCTCCTTGACTGGCTTTTTTCCAACGGAGCGGCCGCGTTTGTCCCCTGTCAATGTATGTATCCATTCGGGAAGAGCAAACTGGTTCGCGGTACTTGCGCCCAAGATATGCCGCCGGATACCATGGAGGGGCAACGGCGGGGCGGGCGCAAGTAGCCCAAGCTTTCGAGCAACCGCTTCGTTTTTGTTGGTGGAGTTGGCGGGGTGCAAACCCACGCTTTCGGGGGAGGTAACCCGACGTCCTAGTTCGCTAGACGACCACTCCACTTTTGGGGAAGACCGGGGGAGCTTTCTAGGGCGTAACCCCCGGTCTTTTTGTGTGCTTACCTCATTCACCTCCTTGCTGTATTACTAACGTAGCACCCCCGGACGCGCTCGTGTAGCGGGGTGGGCGGGCCACCCGAGCCACCCGGGCGGGGCGGGGGGAGCCTGCTCATTTATGCTCAAATTCGGATAATTTTGAAAATACGCCGAAAAAGTGAGTCAGCAATGAGAGGGTTAATCGGCTTCGCTCCTGCGCTAGCCGCCGCCGACCCCGGAAATGCTTGCCAGCCTCTCCCGGCATAAACCCGTCGTGTTATTGACGACGACCCGCCAGCAGGGATGGAATGGGTGGTACAAGGCAGATACCAGCAGAGGGATCAATGAGCCATGAACCAGGGACACTACTACATCGGACAACACCGCATTGATTTCGGCGTCCTGATCTCGCCGCAAGCCATCACCGAAATTGAAGAGGTAGCGGCAGTCAACAACATCGTGCCACCGGACGGCTTGACCTGGTACGAATTGATCCGGGGATACCACGCTTCCTACTGTCATTGCGATGTTCGGCGTCATCCCGATGGCACCTTCGCCATCGTGGAGATTTGCCAAGACCACTTTGAAGAATTGCAGGCCCTCGCCGACGAACGCGCCCGAGTCCTGTTAGGAGAATGACGGGCTGCATCCTGCCGGCAGACCAGCAATGCGGGGATCACGGCAATGATGCCATGCTGGAGGCCATGCGCGTCCACGTCGGCGATCACTGTCAACACCATTGGGCGAACAGCATCGCCGCGGGATACAACGACCTATGGGATGAACTGGAAAGCGAAGCAGACCCCGGCCTGATCCTGCTCGGCAGACTCGTGGACGCGGTTTGCGAGCTTTGCGACGCGGTGCAGCGCGCGCACGTTAGACGGGTTAGGGCAGACGCGGAACGCACCAGGGCAGAGCAGGAAGCGGGAGTGCAAGGGAAGTTGCTCTAAAACCGTACAAAATCGGTACACAACTTTAACGGGTCGGCCCGCGCGCCATGCTACTATGAGAAAGCGCACCCTAGACTTCAAACCGGTCGGCGCGCTCGGAGATCATGGCCGTGTTGGATTGGTGGACATCTTCGACGGCGTCGGGCCGGATATTTAAGGTTTCCGGTGGCGCTATGGTCGCATCCATGCTGATATTTGCCGTGGTGCGTCTGGCGTTTACCTATCCCGACCTATCATTGAGCGGGCCTAATCCGTCATCCGCATGGTTCACGGTGTTGTTCCTGATCATCGTGGTCATTGGCATAGTGCTCCCGGGCATTGCGATGTTTACCACCGGTGCCTACTGGATTCTGCTGATTCGTGAGACCAAATCCCAGCCTGTCCCGGTGCGATTTGCGATGACCATGGCCAAGTTAGCGGTTGGTGCCATTTATGGTTTTTATCTATTGATGGTTGCGATCATTATCGGGGAAGTCGTAGATGGCCCTGATGATGATTCATCCACGTTTTATATCATCCTGGTTCTAGTCTGCGCTCTGGCGAAGGTGGGGGAGCAAAGGCTCACGCAATGGATCAGCCGTCAAGAAGCTCTGCATCGGCGTTGGCACACCAGGCGCTTCCGCCGAATTCACCTACGCTCCTGATGAATACGTGGAATCGCATCGCGTTGAGCTTACTGATATTCGCCGCGGGTGCTTTCGCGGTGATAGGTTTCGGGGCGCTTGCGTTCGGGTGCCTGGACTCGCCCCATGCGCCAGTAAGCAAGTGCGTCAGGACAGTGCTGGGGCTCTGGATTTCGGCTATGTTTTGTGGTGTCGGAGCTTTCTACTTTGGCAGAAAATGGCAGTGATCCCGGTGTTTAATCTTGCCATTTGGGATTCTCGATGCCTACAATAAGCCTATAAAAATTAGCGGTCCGTCCAACGCTCCCAAAGCCACGAACGAACCGCTCCCAAAACCACAAGCTCCCTAGTCGGGAAAGGAGAGGCTGCTGCTATGGCGCACCAACGGCGGACGCGTCAAACGCGAACCAGCGCACCGGTGAAAAAGGGAGCGCGGGGTGCGACCGAGCGGTCGATCCCTGCCCGCTATTCATCCTCTAATGCGCCCCGCAAGCACCGGCACTCCAAGCGTGTGATTCGGGGGTACTCTAAAATATCCCCGTCGAGGACTGTCAATAAATAAAACCAATGCTTGCGATATAGACGAATTCACTAGGGGACTCCGATGTCATTCAACGGTTTCGTGTTCAATTTTATCAACGATCTGAAGATTTCGTTCAATTTTGGCGGAGGAGGACGGAAGGGACGCCGACCATCGATTGAGCGCACGGCCCGCAGTTTCGTGGCTCTGGGATTGTTTGTTTGCATGATCCTGGTTGTGGCGGGGCTGACGCTTGTGGGTGCCACCGCAGGGATTGAAAGCGGACCCGATACGGTGCTCAACAAGGTGCAAAACGGCATCATCGGCGCTGGACTCATCCCGGGCATGTTCCTGTTCGTCGTGTACCTGTTCATGGACGGCGGGAAACGGTGATCAGATACGCGCAGTAAGGCAGCAAGTCTGAGGTGCATTATGACCATGATTAGGTTACATCGCGCTGACGCCATCGAGGCATCCACGATCTCGTACCCGTATCACTCGGAAGACAGCGAGGAGTTGATGCGCGAGCTTGACCAGGCCATAACTGATGCTGTGGAAACAGACACCCATGACTTCGTGGACGTTCGTAGCGAGGTCGCACGCACGGCTTACGCGAGGCTACAGGGCTTTGCCCATAGTCAACAAGATGTAGGGCGTTGGTCACGATTCAAATGCGCGGCAGATCGCATTTATGGGGCGTTGCGCGAAGCCGGGATATACTGAAGATCGCCGAGTTTGCGGGTGCTTGACTGCGCCCGATGATGCGGGTTTAAAATTGGCGTTTTTTCTTGTTGTCAAGATGGTATAATAGCGCCAGTGGGGGTTGACACGCCGGCAACGTGACGGAATTTTTAAGTGCGTACGCAATTTCGCAATAAGGAGCGATTAATGACTCTTCAAGTGATGAAATGCCGGGCAGCTGGCGAGACGTTCATGGACCAGGCATTCACTGAATTATCTGCCGGCGACCTCCGGCAGGCGTCCGAAAAAGGATGGGGTGCCGCCGCTCAAATGGTCAAAGCTGTTGCTGAGCAACGTGGCTGGCGACACGGAAGCCACGAGGACCTCTTCGTAGCCAAAGATCGCATAGTTGATGAGATCAGGGATTCCGCCATTAGGAATCACTTCCTCGCCGCTGCTGCCCTGCATACGAATTTCTACGAGGGCTGGTTCACAGAAGCCGACGTGAGGGCGAATCTAGACGATGTGCAAAAGCTAGTCCGGCGGTTGCAACTCTTGCTGGATGACTGATCCTCAACATCGAAATGCGGATTCCAAACAACGATACAATTTCCTGAGTAATCTAACCTAGCGGCAAGTTCACTTAGCAACTAGGTTAGTCCAAAACGAGGTAGTGGACCAAATGACAAGGCAGAACACATCATCGCATCAGTTCAGATTCCTGTCTGGGATGACATTCGGAACGATCGCAGCAGAGCACGATTCCCTGTTATCCAACTGCTTCTTCCCAACAGCCTATTACCAGCGCGTTAGGGATATTAACGACGTTGGGTCAGGCTTAATCGGACGTGCTGGCAGTGGAAAAACCGCCATACTGGAGCGTCTTAAGCTAGACCACTTCCGCACGGTTACAATCGATCCGGAGGAATTGGCGTTCCAATACTTGGGTGAGTCCGATTTAATTAGGGCACTTCGACAGTCCGGCGTTAATTTGGATTACTTCTACAAGCTCCTATGGAGGCACGTCTTTGTTGTTGAAATTCTCAAACACAGGTTCCCAGAAGACGCGCAGCAGACTGGCTTGATAAGTCAACTTATTGAGCGGATCAGTAAAAATGTGAGACCTGACCGCGCACGGGATAGGGCTATCAAGTATTTAGATGATTGGGGAGCCACAGTCTTGCAGGAGCCCCACGAACGGATTGAAAATATACACAATACTCTAGAAGAAGACCTTAGGGTGAAACTCGAGGTCAGCGGACCTTGGTGGGATGTATTCGGGCTGAGCGGTTCAATTGAGAAAGGAACCAAGCGCCAGACTGAAACCGAGGCAAGGATACGGACAGCCCAAGAGATTGTAAGTTCGATCCAGGTACGGGACCTTAATGCCGTGATGGATTACCTAGGGACCGAGATCATCGATGACCCACAAAACCCGTGCTTCGTGTTGATTGATGATTTGGATAAATTTTGGGTTGAAGAGCAGACTCTTTACGAACTCATAAGAGCGATGCTGTTAGAGATTGACGAATGGGCCAATGTCCCAAACGTGAAGATCATATATGCGTTAAGGGATAACGTATTGCATAAACTAGAGAGTGGTTTTCAATCGCGAGCTTATCAGCGCGAAAAATTGGCAGATCAACAGGTACGCCTCCGGTGGAGCCGTCGGGAATTGACGGAATTGATTGACAAGAGGCTCGCATGGTTGGCAGGACGTCCAGGAGACACAGGTGCGCCCCGGATCGCTTCTCTCTTGCCGAAGAGGTCAAGCAGAAGGCCATCGGGCTTGGAGTATGTTCTCGACAGAACATTGGACAGACCTCGTGATGTAATCGACTTTCTGAATCGAGCAGCCCAGTTGGCTACAGGCAGAAACTTACTGTCGTGGGATATCCTGGAAAGAGCTGAGCAAGAGTACTCCAATTACAGGCTCGTAGCGGTCTTCGACGAGTGGCACGAAAATTACTCCGGGTTAGATTTAGTAGCGACCAAAATGCTAAGAGGTAGAAGGCCACGCTTCAGCAAATCCGATTGGGATGAGGATGCCTTACTGGACCTATTCACTGATGCTGGTGTCGCTGAGAGGCCGTGGCTCTTGGGGTTGTATGACACTTTTACTGAGATGTACGAAGAAGACAATGCCAAAGGGATTCTCTATTTTACCGATTTGTTCACTTCTATTATGTATGAAGTCGGCCTTATTGGTATTAAGACCACCCCACGTGGGAGGGATTATTACGCACATATAGATCTCCCAACATTGAGGCTAGACCAGATTGACGGGGATGTCGAGATAATAGTTTCTCCAATGTTCCATGCGGCACTCCAAATACAGGTACGCTAGTTTGATGGGGGTGTTTTGATATGCCAGACCCCACCGCCCCGGCGAGGTCGCTTTTTGCCTACTAAATCGCCCGCAATTGTGCCGTTTAGCGCGCCCGTGCTACCCTAGAGTATGACTTCTTTCTCTATACCTAGTGCGTTATTTAGGGGTATCTAGCGGGCCGGGTAGGCCCCGTAGCGTATGGGGCGACGAATATTCCCCTCACAGGTACTATCATGGCTTACGTACTAGACTTGT
Source organism: Dehalococcoidia bacterium (assembly GCA_022825745.1). Classification (GTDB taxonomy): domain Bacteria; phylum Chloroflexota; class Dehalococcoidia; order Lucifugimonadales; family UBA3495; genus Bin87. The sequence goes on from JAJDWF010000021.1 coordinate 32,056, forward strand.
TCACTCCTGAAACATGGCGCACCTTCCGCGAGAACGGTGCTGGAGTAACCGGTTTCAGGCATCGTTACCGACGTGTTGCGGGAGACCGAGTTAATGTGGGGGACATCTTCATATGCTACTTGACGCGTCTATCCCGATGGTGCGGGGCACTTCGCGTGAAGTCTGCTATGTACCGAGACGATACCCCGATATTCGGTGACCCAGACCCTTATATCGTGCGGTTCGAGGTGGAACCCATCGTGATGTTCGAACCTGAATACGCTATCCCTATCACAGAGCAGGATGTTTGGAATAATCTATCGATAACAAATCAGCACGAAATTGGAAGAGGCGGCTGGACTGGTTTCTTCCGCAGTCCGTTGAACAACTTCGACGTCAGTGACGGAGAATTCCTTATAGAACTGCTTAGCGAACAGGAAAAGAACTTGGTACTCTACCAATTGAGTGATAAAGAGAAGCGGCATATCACAGGAGGAACCCAAGTTCGTTCCATCGACAGAGTGGTAGAGGTTGAGGTGCCGGATGATGACATTGACGACTCGCTCGACGGCACTCCATCCTCCGTTACATCTGGCAGCGAGTCTATTGAGATGCAAGCTACAGTGGCGCACATCGGCGCACAGATGGGATTTCGAATATGGGTACCTAGGAATAACAAAACTCGAGTGCAGGAATATATTCCTGTTGCAATTCACGACGCTTTTTTGGAAGATCTACCCCTAAATTATGACGATATAACCTTAAGGACCATTGAGCAAATTGATGTTCTATGGCTCAAAGGACGATCTATGGCTCGAGCCTTCGAGATAGAGCACACAACAGCCATATACTCTGGCCTGCTGCGGATGGCAGACTTACTGGCTTTACAACCAAATATGGATATTAGGCTACATATAGTAGCCCCAGATGATCGACGCGAACAGGTTATACGCGAAATAAAGAGGCCAGTATTCTCACTTCTCGAGCGAAGCCCACTGTACGAGCGTTGCTCATTTTTATCGTATTCGTCAATCGCATCGTTGCATGACACACCGCACCTGTCTCATATGAGCGACACTATAATCTCCGAATATGAGGAGAGTTCCGAAGTTTAGAATCCCGACTTGATAATCGCAACGGTCATAACATCACCATACGGTCGCGCACGGGCTACTTCCGGCGCTATTCGCTGGCCGAAACGGAGCGAGCGATTCTGGCGGGGCGGGTGGATGGGGCGCCGTTGTCGGCGGGGCACGGGTTCCCGGCGCGCATGGTGGAGCCGCACAAGCGGGGCTACGACTGGGTGAAGTGGGTGGACTCCATCACGGTGAACGACACGGGGAAGTGGTGGCAGCCGCCGCTGCCGCTGACGTGAGTGTTCGCATAGGTGAAAGGCCAGGGTTGGGGCATGGCGTGGGCTATGCTAAAATCAGCCGAGACAAACACCAGCAACGAGGTGCCGCATGGCGAATATCGTCCTTTCCAATACCAACTACAATGTCGTCGGTACGCGGCCGATCCGCCACGACGGGGCCGACAAAGTTACCGGCCGGGCCAAATACGGCGCCGACTTTGAGATGTCCGGGATGCTGTTCGGCAAGGTGCTGCGCAGCCCCCACGCGCACGCCCGCATCAAGTCCATCGATACGTCCGCGGCCGAGGCGCTGCCCGGCGTGCGGGCCGTGGTTACGGGCGCCGACCTGCCCATCGCCGCCAAGGACAGCCCGCCCCTGTCGGCGCGCGCCGCGAGCAACAACATCCTGGCCGGGGCCAAGGCACTGTTCCGCGGCCACCCCATCGCCGGCGTCGCCGCCGACTCCGCCCACATCGCCGAGGAAGCGGTCGGGTTGATCAAGGTGGAATACGAAGTCCTGTCGGCCAGCACCAACGTGCTGGACGCCATGAAGGATGACGCCGAGCTGCTGCACGAGGACCTGACCACCACGGAGTTGGGCGAGGAGACCGACAAGCACAGCAACGTCTCCAACCGGTTCGTGCACGAGCAGGGCGACGTGGAAAAGGCGTTCGCGGAGGCGGACTACGTGGTGGAGCGCGAGTTCAACACGCGCACGGTGCACCAGGGATACATCGAGCCGCAGAACGCATCCGCCCTGTGGAACGCGGACGGGCACCTGACGGTGTGGACGAGCACGCAGGGCGCGTTCGTGGCCCGCGACGCGCTGGCTGGGGTGCTGGAAGTGCCGGTGTCGCAGATCAAGGTGGTGCCCATGGAGATCGGCGGCGGGTTCGGCGGGAAGATTCCGATCTACCTGGAGCCGGTGGCGGCGCTGCTGTCAAAGAAGACGGGCCGTCCAGTGAAGATGCAGATGAGCCGCACCGAGACCTTTGAGGCCACCGGGCCGACTGCCGGCGCCCACGTCAAGATCAAGATGGGCGCCAAGCAGGACGGCACGCTGGTGGCAGCCGACGCGGTGCTGATCTACGAGGCGGGAGCGTTCCCGGGATCTTCGCCGGTGTCCGCCGGAGCGCAGTGCGTGTTCGCGCCGTACGATCTGGAGAACCAGCGGGTTGAGGGCTACGACGTGGTAACCAACAAGCCGCGCTCGTTCGCCTACCGCGCTCCGGGAGCGCCAATCTCGGCGTTCGGGGGCGAGCAGGTCGTGGATGAGTTGGCGGCCAAGTGCGGCATGGACCCGCTGGAGTTCCGCCTCAAGAACGCCAGCAAGGAAGGCAGCCGGCGGGTTGACGGTCCGCAGTTCCGGGTAATCGGCAACGTGGAAACCCTGGAGGCGGCCAAGGACTCCGACCACTACAAGTCCGAGCTGTCCGGCCCGAACCGGGGACGCGGCATCGCCAGCGGATACTGGATGAACATCGGGCTGGCGTCCAGCGCCAGCATCAGCGTGAACGCCGACGGGACCATCGGTTTGGTGGAAGGCTCGACCGACATTGGCGGCTCGCGGGCGTCCATCGCCATGCAGGCGGCGGAAGTTCTCGGCATTCCCGCCGAAGACGTGCGCCCGCAGGTAGCCGACACCGACTCGGTGGGCTACACGTTCCTGACCGGGGGCAGCCGCACCACGTTCGCGACGGGCTGGGCCGCCTACGAGTGCGCCCAGGAAATCAAGACCAAGATGATCAACCGGGCCGGCCAAATCTGGGAGAAAGACCCCTCGGAGATTGACCTGGCGGACGGCATCTTCAAGCACAACTCGGACGAAGACCTGCAAATGTCCTTCAAGGAACTGGCGGCGCAGTTGGCTCGCACCGGCGGCCCCATATCCGCGCAGGTGAGCGTCAGCCCCGGCGGAGAAGGCGGCGCGTTCGGCACCCACCTGGTGGACGTGGAGGTTGACCCCGAAACCGGCAAGGTGGAGGTCCTGCGGTACACCGCCGTGCAGGACGCCGGCAAGGCCATCCACCCCAGCTACGTGGAGGGGCAGATGCAGGGCGGCGCCGTGCAGGGAATCGGCTGGGCGCTCAACGAGGAATACTTCATGAGCGACTCGGGCGACATGGTGAACTCCAGCTTCCTGGACTACCGGATGCCCACCAGCCTGGACCTGCCGATGATCGACACCATCATCGTGGAGAAGGCCAACCCCGGCCATCCCTACGGAGTGCGCGGCGTCGGTGAGGTTCCCATCGTGCCGCCCATGGCCGCCGTCGCCAACGCCATCCACGCCGCCATCGGCGTGCGCATGGAGCAGTTGCCGATGTCGCCGGGCGCGATCCTGGAAGAACTCTGGGAAAAGAACGGCAGCTAGACAGTCCGGCGCAATAGAGCGCAATTGCCGGCGGCGGTCTCACATCGCCGCCGGTATCCATATCGGGCGAACCCGCACATCGACTCAAGGAGGCAAACTCACCATGGCCCGCGTACCTTTCGCCACCCGAGACAACATGGACGCCGCCGGACAGGCGGTTTGGGACGAGATTGAAACTTCGCGCGGCGGCGTGCAGCGCAACTACGCCGCCATCCTCAACAACCCGCAGGCGGCCAGCAACTTCGCGCACCTGGGCGGCTACGCCCGCTTTGAGACGCCGCTGCCGCCTCGCGTGAAGGCGGTGGCCGTGCTAACGGCGGCGCGGGAGGCGTGCGGCCACTACGTGTGGACGGTGAACCAGCCGGCCGCGCGGAACGCGGGACTGAGCGACGCCGACATCGCGGCCATCCACGAGTACCGGGCGCCCAGCGGCCTGTCGGGGGATGACGCGGCCGTGTCGGGTTTTGTGATCGAGTTGCTGCGGCAGCACCGGGTGTCGGACGCCACTTTCGAGGCCGTGCGCGGCATCCTGGGCGACGCCGGGATTGTGGACATGCTGGTGGTGGTGGCGTACTACCACGGGCTGGCCCACACGTTGCAGGCGCTGGCGGTGGAGTTGCCGGAGGGGACGGGGGATGCGCTGACTTACTGACCCTTGCCAAAACGAACCGCGAGGGGGAACCGTTATGGCTACGATTACGAAAGACATTACCGACCAGGTGGCTGCCATCATCGGCGACACGCTCAACGGCTGGTTCCAGCCCCATCTCAACTTCGACCCCGTCATCGTCCGGCAACGCTACGATGACTGGTATGGGGAGGACTACCTGGAGGCGTGGATTGTGTGGGAAGGGGACCACGACTACATGGACTACTCCCGCATCAATGGCCTACCCTTAGACATTGAGCCGGAGTTGGATGAGCTGGGCGTCGGTCTGAGCGTTCATCAGCACTATGTCGCCAAGTGGGAATGGGATCTCATGCATGAGAAATTGCTCAAATGAATCCGCTCGAACTAATCGCCCTGGCCCGCGTCCTGGTTGGCGGTGTTATTGCAGGTGAGCGTGATTCAGCTACTCAAACCGAATTGCGTCGCGCCGTCAGTTGCGCCTACTATGCCATGTTCCATACTCTAGCGCTGAGCAACGCCAACACCCTGATTGGAGCATCACCGGCTGATCAACAGCGTTGGGCGTGGCAGCAAACCTACCGCGCCGCCGACCATCGCCCTACCCGTAACAAACTAAGCAGCGCCAACCTGGGCGGCAGGTTTCCCGGAGCCATTCGCCGATTCGGAGTAGCTTTTGCCGACGTTCAGCGTGTGCGCCACTCCGCCGACTACGATCCCCATAGCAACTTCCCCGCCACGGACGTGAGCGAATTAATTGGCCGGGTTGAAACCGCGATTGCAAACTTCAACCAAACCTCCGACGACATCCGCCGTGACCTTGCCATCCATATCCTCACCAACGTCCGCAGCGACTAAGTTCTCGTCAATCATCACGCCCGACTACGGAGGTTCTACCATGGCCGATTATGCTTACCTGGTTCAGATGGACATTCCTGCTGAGCACGAGGCCGATTTCAACCGCGTTTATGACACGGAACATGCCAAGTACATCTGCAACGCTCCGGGGGTTCATTCCTGCGACAGGTTCCTGCTGAAGTCCACGGACGCGCCCAGGTTTGCCCGCTATGCCGCGCTGTACGGGATCGACGACCCGGGCGTGCCGACCTCGGCCGGCTGGCAGGTGGAGAGCGAGAAGGGCGACTGGGCCAGCAAGATCCGGCCCCACGCCAGCAACCGGACGCATACCATCCTCAGGCGCATTGCCGACGCCGGTGACGCATCGGGCGACGCTGGCTACCTGTTCATCGTGCAGACCGACATTGCCGCCGACGCGGAGGACGAGTTCAACCACCTGTACGATACCGTCCACCTGCCCGGGTTGTGCGAAGTTGACGGGGTGGTCAGCGCGCGACGCTATCGTGTTGAGACCACCAACCTGGACGGGCTGCAGAAGTACGCGGCCATGTACCGGATCACTAGCCCGTCGGTGATTGACTCGGAGCCGTGGAAAGCCGCGGTGCAGGACGAGTGGACGGTGAAAGTGCGGGACAAGTGCGTCGGCCTGACCCGCACGATGATGGAGTGCGTGGCCAAGCATCCCGCCAACGACTAGCCGCCAGTGGCGACGGAGGTCACCATACACACCGACGGCGCCTGCCTGGGCAACCCCGGGCCGGGCGGGTACGGCGTGATCCTGGACCACCAGGGACGGCGCCGGGAGTTATCGGGCGGCTACGCGCTGACCACCAACAACCGGATGGAGTTGCTGGCGGCCATCGTGGGGCTGGAGGCGTTGAACCGGCCCTGCGACGTAACGCTGTACTCGGATTCGCGCTACCTGGTGGACGCGGTGAGCAAGGGCTGGGCGGTCAAATGGCGCAGGAACGGGTGGATGCGGAACAAGCGCGAGGCGGCGGTGAATCCCGACCTGTGGGAGAGGCTGTTGAATCTGCTGGAGCAGCACAACGCAGAGTTTCGGTGGGTGCGCGGGCACAGCGGGGACCCGGACAACGAACGGTGCGATGCGCTGGCTTCCGCGGCGGCGCGGCAGGGGGATTTACCCGCGGATCCCGGCTATCGGCCGGGTGGATTCCCGCTTTCGCGGGAATGGACGGTGTGATCAGCGGGAAGGACGGAAGCAGGTGGGAATGACGCGCGCCGTACGGGCATGAAAGGAGCGGCCGGTCCCGAGGGGGAGTCGCTGAAGGAGCGGCTCGCTGCCGGTCGCTGGCCTGCGATTGTACCCGCTGGGGCGTTCGGTTGCAACCGATAGTGCGGATTCGCTACAATCGGGAAATCACATCCCAACGAACCGGACGAGGTAATCGCCATGGCTGTATCCGCCAGTACCATCAGAAACGTCGCGCTGCTCTCTCACAGCGGCGCGGGCAAGACTTCGCTTGCCGAAACCATGCTGTTCAACGCCAAGGTGATTAACCGCATTGGCCGGGTGGAGGACGGCAACACCGTCTCCGACTACGAGCCGGAAGAAGCCAAACGCGCCGCCAGCGTGCAGACCAGCCTACTCCGGTTCACCGACGGCGACGACAAGGTCAACCTGCTGGACACCCCCGGGTACGACGAGTTTATCGGCGAGGCCATCGCCGCGCTGCGGGTGGTTGAGTCCGCGATGATCCTGGTGGCCGCGCCCACCGGCGTGGACGTGGGCACCGAGCGGGCCTGGGACCTGGCGCGGGGACGGGACCTGCCCGTGGCCATCGTGCTCAACAAGATGGACCGGGAGAACGCCAACTTTGAGCGCAACGTGCAGGAGCTCCAGAGCGTTTTCGGCAACCAGTGCGTACCGTTCCAGCTGCCCATCGGCGAGGCGCAGGACTTCACGGGCCTGGTGAGCGTCATCGACCCGCCGGCCGAGATACCTGCCGGTGTGGTGGGCGACTTTGATTCGGCGCGGGAGCGGCTGATTGAAGCGGTGGCCGAATCCGACGACGCGCTGGCCGACAAGTACCTGGAGGGCGAGGAGATCACCGCCGCCGAGGTGACCGCCGGCGCGCGCGAGGCCATCCGCAACGGCGACCTGACGCCCATCCTGGTGTCGGCGGCGACGCAGAATATCGGCGTTGACGAATTGGTCCAGGTGATGCGGGACTTCCTGCCGTCGCCGGCCGACCTGCCCACCACCTCCGGCGACGCCGACATTGACGCCGACGCTGCCGGCCCGCTGGCCGCGCTGGTGTTCAAGACCACGTCCGACCCCTTCGTGGGCAAGCTGTCCATGTTCCGCGTGTTCCGCGGCACGGCCAATTCCAACGGCGAGGTCTATAACAACAATAAGGGCGAGTCCGAGCGGCTGGGCCAGTTGTACCTGCCGCAGGGCAAGAACCAGGACAACGTGGCGGAAGTGGTGGCCGGCGACATCGGGGCCATCGGCAAGCTGAACGCCACGCTGACCGGAGACACCCTGTGCGCCAACGACAGACGGGTGACGCTGCCCGGCGTCGAGTTCCCCAAGGGCTTTTACTCGCTGGCGGTGATGCCGGCGACGCAGGCCGACCTGGACAAGATGTCCACGTCGCTGGCCCGCATCGTAGAGGACGACCCGAGCCTCCAGTTCACGCGCAACCCGGAGACCAGCGAGAGCCTGCTGACCGGGCTGGGCGAGGTGCAGATCGAGGTGGCGCTGGACCGCATCTCGCGGAAGTTCGGCGCGAACCTGAACGTCAAGCTGCCGGTGGTGCCCTACCGCGAGACCATCACGCAGGTCACCAACTCGGAGTACCGCCACAAGAAGCAGACGGGCGGCAGCGGGCAGTACGGCCACGTGCTGCTGCGCATCGAGCCGATGACGCGCGACGAGGGGTTCGAGTTCGGCAACGAGGTGGTCGGCGGGCGTGTGCCGCGCGAGCTGATTCCGGCAGTGGAAAAGGGCGTGGTCAACACGCTGAAGGAAGGCGTGCTGGCCGGGTTCCCGGTGGTGGACCTGAAGGCGGTCATCTACGACGGCAGCACCCATCCCGTGGACGGCAAGCCCATCGCGTTTGAGATCGCCGGCAGCCAGGCACTGCGCCAGGGCATGCAAAAGGCGTCGCCCGTGCTGCTGGAGCCCATCGTGCGCATATACGTCACCGTGCCCGAAACCTACACCGGAGACATCATCAGCGACATGAACAGCAAGCGGGGCCGCATCCTGGGCATGAGTCCCGAGACCCGGTACACGGTCATCGAGGCCGAGGTTCCCCACGCCGAGGTGCAGCGCTACTCACAGGACCTGCGGTCGATGACCGGCGGGCGCGGCTCGTACCGGTTCGAGTTTGACCACTACGAGCAGGTGCCGCAGAACATCGAGCAGCGGGTGATTGATACCGCGAAGCAGGCTAAGGAGGGGGCGACGGCGTAGGGTGGGGCGGATAATCCACAAGAGATGCGGCGGCAACCAGATTGCCGCCGCATTTTATTCCATGTCGGTCAGCGAGTCACTGCGTATCACGGTGAACAAGCATTTATATGTGAACAGCAACTGCCGACCAGATTCGCTCAGGTTGTTCGGGATTCCCTGCAATATGGAATCGCGGGATTCGCTGAACTCCCTGCCTTGCATCATATCCTCAGCCGTTCTTCGTATGTCGGCGATACTCACACTTTTTGAGAACCTGTCATACTGCTTGGGCAAGAGCTGGGGCGCAATCGGTCTGGCGACGGAGGCCTGCCTAGAAAAGTGGGGGATGGTTCCAGCCAAGCCATGTTGAAATCTCTCATTTTCTTCTTGCTTTTTGAGGAACTTAGCCACCGTATCGCCTAGAGCGATCACCCGAGCGTTCGGTGCCACTAACTCCAGTTCCTGTTGCAAGAGGGGATACCAGTTGGGCCATCGCCAGTTGCGTGTTTCCTTTGCCTGAGCAGTTGGCATTCCTCCCTTCGCCAGGTCGGTGACGTGACACGACTGCCCGTCGCGGCAGAGATACTTGCGCAAGCAGAATTGCGTCAAGAAATCCTCATAAGACGCCATGAAATTCCTAGGCACGTGTGGCTGGCCATCCTCCTTGGCCGTACCGGACGGCTCCATAGCTACCAGAACGAAATCGACCTTGCCTTTGGGTTCGACATTCGGCAAATAAAAGCTTGGAATTTTTAGCTTCTCGTTGTCTTCCTCGATTTGGTCTTTGAATTCGTTCTCCAAGGATAGATAGTCTTGTCGGAATGTCATTACGCTCCTCTATGCAGTGGATCTAGTAGCAACGCCTCTCGCATTGTGTGCGGTTAGGCGAAAATGTCGGCTACTGTGATGGCCAGGCCGGGCATGCTGGCTGTGGTGAGGGTGTCGCCGGAGCGGTGTAACGCTTCTACCGTGTAGGTGCCGACGCCGCCTTCTGTAACCGGTTCGGACAGCGCCAGCACCGTTTCGGCTTCGGTGTCCAGGATGCAGTATCCGGGAATGCCATGCCGAGCGTACAACTCTCGCTTCGTCTCAAGGTCTCGGGCCGGATTGGACGGGGATAGTATTTCCACGACCAAGTCGGGCGGCCCCTCACAGCCGCGCAGTGTGATGATGTGCCCTCGGTCATTCGTTACAAAAAACATATCGGGCTGGACAGTGGTTCCATCCGCCAGAATCAGGTCGGTGGGAGCAAAGAACAACTCACCCGGTTGATCAACTTGGGAAAGGCGCGACTCAAACGCGGCAACCCAGCGTCGTAACGCCCGCTGGTGTTTAGTGTTCGGGGATGGGGCCATTTGGTACAACACTCCGTCGATCAACTCCCACCGCTCATCGTCCGGCTTGGCGGCATAGTCCTCGTAGGTGTACTTGCCTTTGGGTTTTGCGATAACCATGATGGCCTCCGGTTTGGGCCGGCTTGAGCCTCAAGTATAGCGGCCTAGAAGCCCCAAGTGGGTTGGTATTCGCCGTACACTTGGCGGAAGACGCCCATCATTTCACCGAGGGTGGCTTCGGCTTTGACGGCTTCGATGAGGGGGTACATGAGGTTGGCGTCGCTGCCGGACTGGCGGGCGGCGGTTTCGAGGGCGCGGAGACGTACGGCGACTTCGCGGTCGTCGCGGCGGCGGCGGACTTCGTTGAGATGGGCGACGTGGCGCTGTTCGCCGGCCTCGTCAACGCGGAGGATGGGGATGCTGAGGCTTTCGTTTTCGTCCACGTACTCGTTGACGCCCACGGTGATGCGCTCCAGGCGGTCTTCTTCCTGCTGATAGATGTAGGCGGCGTCGGCGATCTCGCGCTGGAAGAATCCCGATTCCAGGGCAGGGATCACGCCGCCGTGGCGGTCGATCTGCTGGAAGTAGTCGTAGGCGCCAGCCTCCACCTGGTTGGTCAACGCCTCCAGGAAGTAGCTGCCGCCCAGGGGGTCCACGGTGTCGGTGACGCCGGTTTCGTGGGCGATGATCTGCTGGGTGCGCAGGGCCTGGAGGGCGGCATCCGCCGAGGGCAAGGCCCAGGCCTCGTCCTTGCCGTTGGTGTGGAGTGACTGGCAGCCGCCCAGGACGGCGGCCAGGGCCTGGAGGGAGACGCGGACGACGTTGTTTTCGGGCTGCTGGGCGGTGAGGGACGCGCCGGAGGTCTGGGCGTGGAACCGCATCCAGCCGGAGCGTTCGTTTTCGGAGCCGAAGGTCTCGCGCATCTCACGGGCCCAGACCCGGCGGGCCGAGCGGAACTTGGCAATCTCCTCGAAGAAGTCGTTGTGAACGTTGAAGAAGAAACTGAGCCGGGGGGCGAAGTCGTCCACGGCCATGCCGCGCTCGATGCAGTGGCGCACGTACTCGAAACCGTCGGCCAGCGTGAAGGCCAGCTCCTGCACGGCGTTGCTGCCGGCCTCGCGGATGTGATAGCCGCTGATGCTGATGGGGTTGAAGCGGGGCATGTTGTCGGTGGCGAACTCGACGGTATCGACCACGAGGCGCATGGACGGGTCGGGCGGGAAGATGTACTCGTTCTGGGCGATGTACTCCTTGAGGATGTCGTTCTGGAGGGTGCCGCCCAGGGATGCGATTTTCGCGCCCTGGCGTTCGGCGGCGGCGATGTACATGGCCCAGATGATGGCGGCCGGGCTGTTGATGGTCATGGAGGTGGTGACCTGGTCCAGGGGGATGCCCTCGAATACGGTCTGCATATCCTCGAGGCAGGACACGGCGACACCGCACTTGCCGAACTCGCCGCGCGCCCGCTCGTCGTCGTGGTCGTAGCCGTAGAGGGTGGGCATGTCGAAGGCGACGCTGAGGCCGGTTTCGCCCTGGTCCAGCAGGAAGCGGAACCGCTCGTTGGTTTCGGCCGGCTCGCCGAACCCGGCGAACATGCGCATGGTCCAGAGCCGGGAACGGTAGCCGGTGGGATGGACGCCGCGCAGGTAGGGGTACTCGCCGGGCAGGCCGACGTCGCGCAGGTAGTCGCTGTCGGCGACCTCGGGCGGCCCGTACAGCGGCGCGACGGGTATCTGGCTCAGCGTCTTGTAGGCCGACTTGCGGCCGGGAGCGGCATCGGCGCGCTGCCGCCAGGCGGCGGTGCGTTGCTGGATGGCGTCGTTGTCGTGTTCGTTTGGGAGGGCCACGGAGAACTCCTGTCAGTCGTGGATGTCTATAGCCATGATGATGTGATTGCGGTATCTGGTCAACAACTCATGAGCCGCAGGTATTTTGTCCGGATCCGGAGGACGGAAAATATCGTAAACGTGGGTCGTCAAACTCAATCGCTCCGTTGGCGTAAAGATTTCGGCCGGCCAACCCCGTTCGTCGGGGTCGAGTTGCCGTACCACAGTTACGTTGCCGGGAACGTCTTTCCACCACTTGTTCTGCATGTCGTGGGGCAAGGGCGTGCTGTCAACTAATTCCGGGGCCAACTTCCGACTCCAACGACCACCGATGACGTACCAGCCCACACGTTCCTGCTTGGGGTCGTCCAGGATTGATTCCGCAGACAGGCAAGCGGCAGTCATTTCGACCGCAGTGGGTATGGCCCGTTTCGTCTGAACATCGGTGACAACCCAAGAATATGAGTGCATGGTGGTATCCAGAAACACGCTTCGATTATTCTACTATGCGGACGAAGCGGCGGCGGCCGGCTCGGATTACGTCGCCGGCGGTTAGGGTTGGGGGGTCGCTGGGCGTTATGTTGGTTCGGTCGCCGTTGGGGTGGATGATTTCTACGGCGCCCTGGGTGATTAGGCGGCGAGCTTCGGCGTTGCTGGAGGCCAGGCCGGTTTGGGCGAGGAGGCGGTTTATGGGCAGGACGGCGACGGCGGCGAGGCTGACTTCGGGGATGTCGTCGGGGAGGTCGCGGCGCTGGACTACCTGCTCGAAGTGGGACTCGGCGGCGCTGGCGGCGTCGGCGTCGTGGAACACTGCCGTGATGTAGCGGGCCAGGCCCTTCTTGAAGTCCATGGGGTTGGCGGATTCGGAGGCCATGGCCTGCCGCATTTCGGCGATGTCGGCATCGGGCACGTCGGTGAGGTATTCGTAGTAGGACGTGATGAGGTTGTCGGGCAGGGACATGAGCTTGCCGTACATCTCTGCCGGCGGCTCTTCCAAAGCCACGTAGTTGCCCAGGCTCTTGCTCATCTTCTGGACGCCGTCGGTGCCGACCAGGATGGGCATCATGAAGCACTGCTGGGGCGTCTGGCCCATCATGCCCTGGAGCTCGCGGCCTACCAGCAGGTTAAACATCTGGTCGGTGCCGCCGAACTCGACGTCGGACTCGATGACCACGGAGTCGTAAGCCTGCATGAGCGGGTAGAGCATTTCGGTGATGGCGATGGGCCGGTTTTCGGCGTAGCGGTTGGCGAAGTCCTCGCGGTGGAGGAACTGGTTGATGGTGAAGCGGCTGGTCAGCTCGATGACGTTGGCGAGGGTGAACTCGCCGAACCACTGGCTCTGCCATTCCACCTGGGTGCGGTCGCGGTCCACCACCTTGAAGAACTGGCGCATGTAGGACTCGGCGTTTTCCAGCACCTCGGCGTGGCTGAGCATGGTGCGGGTGGCGGAGCGGCCCGAGGGGTCGCCGATCTGGGCGGTCCAGTCGCCGACGATGAGGATGACCTGATGGCCGAGGTCCTGCAATTGGCGCAGCTTGCGCAGGCCGACGACATGGCCCAGGTGGATGTCGGGACGGCTGGGGTCGAAGCCCATCTTGAGGCGCAGGGGCTGGCCGCGCCGGAGCATCGCCGTGAACTCCTCCTCGGAGATGATGCGGCTGACGCCCCGCCGGGTGATGGGGGACAGGTTTTCGGGAATCTCTACTCGACTGGTCACGCTGTTAACCTCGCCGTGGTCCCGGCCGGTTACGCGTTGTCCAGCCGGTCGTGTTCTTCAAGTATCCTGCGGGCGTTGTCCACGTCCCGGTTCATCTGGGTGATGAGGGCGTCAATGCCGTCAAAGGTCTCCTGGCCGCGCAGGCGGGACACGAACTCGAGCCGCAGGTTCTCGTCGTAGATGTCATCCGAGAAGTCCAGCAGGTGGGCTTCGATGAGGCGCTGGCTGAGGCCGAAGGTGGGGCGGACTCCGATGCTGGTGGCGGCCAGGTGGCGCACGCCGTTGACGGTGGCGTAGGTGGCGTACACGCCGTCGGCCGGGATGACGAAGTTCTGGGTGGGGATGATGTTGGCGGTGGGGAAACCGAGCTGCCGGCCCATCTTGGCGCCGTGAACCACCACGCCGTCGGTGGCGTAGGGCCGGCCGAGCAGGTATTCGGCGCCGTCCACGTTGCCGTCGGCCAGGGAGTTGCGGACGCGGCGGCTGCGGACGGCTTCGCCTTCCAGTTCCAGGGGGGCTACGGTTTCCACCCAGAAGCCCAGGGACGCGCCGCGGCGGTGCAGGTATTCCAGGTTGCCGCTGCGGTTGCGGCCCAGGGCGAAATCGGGGCCGGTGACGATGCCACGCATCTTGAGGCAATCGACGAGCAGGGCGGTGAACTCGTTGGCGTCCAGGTTGGCGAGTTCGTTGGTGAATTCGAGGCAGATGACGCGGCCGACGCCGGCCTGGTAGAGCAGCTCGACTTTTTCTTCCGGCGTGATGATCTTGTTGACGGTGCGGTCGGGGTTGACCACCTCCGCGGGATGGTTGCTGAAGGTAATGACGGTGGGGATGAGCGAGGGCGCGGCCAGCTCGAACATGCGCCGGAGCAGGTGGCGATGGCCGCGATGGACTCCGTCGAAAACGCCGATGGTGATGACGGTTTCCCCGCCGGGCGGGGGCGCGGCGTCGGCAAGGGCCTGGCGAAAGCTGCCACCGCCGAGGGCGCGAGGGGCAGGGTTTTCCGGAGTTGACATTGCTGCAGATTGGCCGCGAATTGGATGAACGGACGTAACGTTGGCCGCAGATAGTCAGGGGCGCCCGGCGCGTCAGTGAGTGGGAATGTCCGCTGCGGCGTCGCGTAGCATGGCGGGACGATGGTAGCACACCCGCCGTTGGGCGGGCAAGCAGAGGTGATTTGGGAGACATCGATAACCCCCTCCTTATGACGGGAGAGGGTTATCGAAGGTTTGCCTGGGGAGATGACTACTGACAGGTTGCTACTCCGCCCGGCTTGTCCGCCACCCCGTCCAGCCACTCGCTGAACCCCTCGTCGTCCGGCGCGCACAGCCCGGTGTTGGCGATGGCCAGCCGTTCCAGGTCCGCCATATTGGTGAAACCGGACGGTAACGCCCCGCTCAACCCGGTGTTGTCGTGCAGCGACAGCCGCGTCAGACCCGTCAGGTTGCCCAGGCTCGCCGGCAGCGAACCGCTCAACTGGTTCCGCGCCAACCCGATGATGCTGAGGTTGGTCAGCCCGCCCAGCTCCGTCGGTATCGCCCCGGTAAGGCTGTTGCGGTTCAACGCCAGCCGCGTCAGGTTGGACAGGTCGCCCAACTCAACGGGCAGCGACCCGCCGATGCTGTTGCGGTCCAGGGACACCACCTCCAGGCTATCCAGCTTGCCCAGCTCGGGGGCCAGCGTTCCCGCCAGGTTGTTGTCGCGCAAGGCCAGGTGCGTCACCTCACCGTCCTCGTTGACGGTTACGCCGTGCCACTCCGCCAGCGGCCGGCCGCTCAGCCAGCCGTTGTTGTTCGACCAGCTACCGCCGTCCGCAGCGTCGTAGAAGTCCCGCAGTACCTCCACGGTGCTGTCGTCGTCGGTGACGATGACGGTCACGAACCCGACGGTCACGCCGTCGTAGTTGCCCCCGCTCGCCCCGTGGCTGACGATTGCCAGTTCGTCCTCCCGGTCCTCGTCCTCGCCGGCGCTGACGGTTACCGTCTGCGCAGACTGCCAGTTACCGGTGGTGAAGGTGAGGCTCACCGGCTGCGCCGTAACGTCGCCGTTGTCGCTGCTCACCGTGACGACCACGTTGGCCGTAGGCTCAACGTCCAGCGACACCGTGTAGGTCGCCCCGTCGTCGCCCTCGCGGACGCCCAGGCTGCTCGCGCTCACCGTGACGCTGCCGGGTTCCGGCTCCTGCTGGGCCGGCTGCGGCGTGGGTTCGTCGTCGTCGGTTATGGACACGTTCACGCCTGGCACCGTAACGCTGACATACGCGGAATCGGGATCGGCTCCGATGCCGTGGAAGATGAGACCTGTACCGTCCTCGGTATCGTCGTCGTGGGGCGCGCTGACGGTTACAGTCTGCGCCGTGTTCCAATTGCCCGACGTGAAGGTGAGATCGGCCGGCTGCACCGTCACTCCGTTGGCGAACAGGGAAATCAGCACGTTGCCGACGGGCTGGGTGTCCAGCACCACTGTGTAGGTTGCCGACTCGCCCTCCGTCAAGCTGATGCTACTCTCGCTGACCGTCACCGACGCCGTATCGTCGTCCGACACAGCCACCGACACCGACGCCACGTCAATCCCGGCGTACCCCTGGGCGCCGCTCACCGTGTGGCCCACGGTGGCGCTGTCGTTGACCGCGTCGTCGTCATGCCCGGCCCGGACGCTGACCGTCTGCGCCGTATCCCAGTTGTCCCGCGTGAACGTCAGGCTGGCCGGCTGCGCCGTCACGTCGCCGTTGCTGCTGCTCGTCGCGATGACCACGTTGCCCGACGGCTGGCCGTCCAGCACCACCGTGTAGCTCGCCGACGCGCCGCCCTCAGTCACCGACACCGGGTCGGCGGCGGTTACCGTTACGCTGGCGCGTTGGTTATTGGCCGGATCAAAGGGATTGCTGGGCTGAGTACCGCAGTTGCTACCCACACCTTTCAGGCAGGGGTAGTCGCCGGCGCCGCCGAAGTCCCAGATGCCCGAATCCCATCCGTGGTAGATGCCGCTGGCACGGGTGGGATTTTGCAGTTGGGCGGTGGTCTTGCCGGCGTTGTCCGGGAATATGCCGCCCACACTTATCTGGCTCTCGCCCTCGTCCTGACCCGAAGTCTGGGTGTTCCAGTAGCTGATATCCACCCGGCCGCCGTACACCCAGCCAACGAGGCCGCCCACCAGGGGCCAGCCCTTTTCCGAGGAGACGGGGCCGATGGAGTAGCTGATTTCGACCAAGGCGTCGCTGTCGTCGCTGCCGTCGTCCCAGACGGACCCGACCAGGCCGGCGACGTGGCTCACGCCGGTTACCCGGCCCGTGGCGTAGGTGTTGCGCACCGTGCCGGCGTTCTGTCCGACCAGGCCGCCGAGCTGGGTGGACCAGACGGGGCCGGAGGCATCGGTGGTGTTGAAGCCCGTTACGCTGGCCCGGGAGTAGCTCCTCTCGACGGTGCCCCGGTTCCAGCCGACGAGGCCGCCGACCAGAGCGTTGCCGGTGACCTCGCCAGTGGAGCAGGTATCGTGAACCATTCCCTGGTTGTAGCCGACCAGCGCGCCGACCAGTTCCAGGCCGCGCACGTTGACGTTTTCCAAGCACACCTTGTGAATCCTGGCGTCGCTGCCGATGGCCCCGAAGAGGCCCACCATGGTGTTGCTGCCGGCGCTGACGCGCAGGCCGGAGATGGTTTTGTCGTCGCCGTGGAATTCCGCGGTGAAAACGTTGCTGTCTCCGGGGGAATATGGGGTTCCGGAGTTACCGGGGAGGTTGCCGCCGATGGGAGTCCAACTGCCCGACAGGGTGATGTCATTGAGCAGTTCGTAGCCCCTGCATTCACCTCTCCGCGCATCGGGGCAGCTCAGGCTGCCGCTCGGCGCCAAGGCCGCGAAGGCGTTGGCGTTGGCGGGGTCGTCCACCGTCCCATCGCCGTCCAGGTCGTAGCGGATGGCGTTGAGCTGCGCCTGGCTGGTTATGTCGATGAGGCCGTCGTTGTCCCGATCGCGACTGATGGTCAATGGCCCCACGCTGTCCCAACGCGCCGGTACGCCGTTCACCAGCGCGGCCACGTGGTAGGTGGACCTCTGACCGGCGGTCACGCTGTCGGTGTAGCTAGTCCGGGTGGAGGTCTGCCCCTCCGCCGGGGAAATCTGCGTTCCGTCCCGGTAAAGGGCGTAGCTCACCGTGGGAACGGGCCGCTGAGACCGCCAGTGGTTAGTCACGGCGTTCCACTCAAAGCTGATCGACTCCAAGTCCAGGGCAATCTCGGTCCTGGTGAATGACGTGGCCTCCCGCACCTGGTAGCCGAACTCCTGCCAGGTCGCCCGGCCGTCGCCGTTGAAATCGACTTTCAGGGCCGGATACTGGCTGGACGTGCCAAAGTCCCACGGGTCGTCGCCGGAGCCGTCGCCGTCCAGGTCAACGTTCCAGCGAGAGTAGATGCCGTCGTAGCCGGTGGGCCCGGTCAGTTCGGCGGTGGTCTTGCGGTAGGTCGTTGCAGCATCCTGCCCCGAGGTATCCGTGTCGAAGTAGCTATTGGTCACGGTGCTGCCTCCGGTAGTCCTGCCGAGGAGTCCATTGTTGCGATGGCTCACCGGCCCGGTGGCGTAGGACGCGTCCACGCTGGCGGCACTGAGGAGACCGCCGGCGAGGCCTCCCGCAAACACATCATTCCAACGCGCCCGAACGGGTCCCGTGGCGTAGCTGGCCGTGATGGCCCCCTCACTTATACCCACGAGGCCCCCCGGGCCATTGGAAATGTTGCTCACTTCAACCGCCGCATAGCTCGTGACTATCTTGCCGGAGGTATAGAGTGCGCCCACCAACCCGCCGGCGGGCGCATCCGTGTTTGCATCACCGCTAACGCCGCCGGCCACAGTTCCGGTGGCATAGCTGCGAGTCACCGTCCCGTAGTTGCTGCCCACCAACGTGCCGACCCATTTTCGTCCGGTCACGCTGGCGTCATCCAGCCCGAGATTTCTGACTACGCCCCGGGTGCCGACAGCTCCGAACAGCCCCACGTCATCGGTCGATCCCCTGTTGATGAACAAGTTGGAGATTGTGTTGCCGTTCCCGTCAAACACAGTGTTGTACCGGTGTGAATCGTTTACAACCGTATGCGGGCCGACAGGCGCCCAGCCGGCGCCGCCGTTGTAGTAGGTGTCATCGGTGCGGTCACCGGCGGTTCCGGTGTCGAAGTCCAGGTCAGCCATCAGTTCGTAGCCGTTGCAGGTGGTCCCATGGGGACAGGCCGTGGTGGCGCCGTCGCCAGAGGGGAAGGCTGCGAAGTAGTCGTTCCTGTTGCTGGAAGGATCGCCGTTGCCGTCCAGGTCCCACCGCATGGCGTTGAGCTGGGCCAGGCTGGTAATGGCAATGAGGCCATCATCGTCGGTGTCGTAGCCGCCGACCCGGACGACGTTGCTGCGCCGCACCTCCGCGTCGTTGAGCAGGGCGGCCACCTGGTAGGCATATTCCGGTCCCACCGCCAGGTTGCTGTCGGTGAAAGACGTGCCGGTCCTGGGGTCGCCCTGTTCCGTGCCGCCACGGTACACCTGGTAGGTGAAGCGGACGTTGCCCCACTGGGACGGCCGGGTCAGTTGGTTCCAACGCACCGTAGCCCGGGTTGAATCGGTGTTCAGGTTAGCGGTCAGGGTGAGGGTCTCTCGTATCTGGTAGCCGAACTCCTGCCAGGTGGCGGAATTGTTGCCGTCCAGGTCGGCCTTCAGGGCTGGGTACTGGGTGGATGTGCCGAAGTGCCAGGCGGAGGCGTCCCACGTGGAGTAGATTCCCGCGGCCGATGTGGGGGCCTGGAGTTCGGCGGCGGTCTTGCCGGACACGTTGGTGGCGGTGCCTCCGCTGCCGCGGTAGGCGCCATTGCTCAGGCCGGGGGCCACGTCGGTGTCGTAGTAGCTGTTCTCCACCGTGCCGGCGGCCCGCCAGCCGATGAGGCCCGCCGAGACGCTAGGGTTCGTGTGGGTTACGTCGACGCTGGCGTAGCTGGCCGTTACCCTGGCGCTGCCGTCCAGGTAGCCCACCAAGCCGGCTACGTCGTTGCCGGTGCCCGATACCGAGCCGGCGGCGTAGGAGTTAGTAATTGTGGCGGTGCCGCCACCGATCCCGCCGAGTTGGCCCACCAGGCCGCCGCCCCTGTTATCGACGTTAATGGTGACGTCGGCATAGCTGCCGCTCATGGTGCCGTTGCGGGCCTTGAAGCCGACCAGCCCGCCGACGCGGCTGGGGCCGCTGACGGTTCCCGTGAAGTAGCTGCGGACGATGTTGCCGTCGCTGAACCCGGCCAGGCCCCCGATTTCGTTCTTGCCGCTGGCGCCGGTAACCGTGCCGGTGACGTAGCTGTCGCTAAGCTCGGGGTCGCCTGCGAAATGACCCACCAAGGCGCCCGTGCGGGTCCCGCCGGACACGTTCACATCGACCAGGCCCAAGTTACGAATCGACGCGCTGGACCCGATGTCGGCGAAGAGGCCGATGTCGTCAGCGCTGCGGTTCATAAACAGGTTGGATATGGTATTGCCGTTGCCCTCGAAGGCGGCCGTGTACCCGGTGTCCTTGACGCCGATGGGGTTCCAGCCCGCGCCGCCGTTGTGATAAGTGTCGTCGGTGCGGTCGTCGGCGGTTCCGGTATCGAAGTCGAGGTTGTTGTTGAGCTCGTAGCCGGTGCAGCCGGTGGAGGGGCAGCCCATGCCGGAGACGGCATTGGGGAAGGCGGACGTGTAGTCGGCGTGATTCGATGAGCCACTGCCGTTCAGGTCATGCCGGATGGCATTCAGCTGTTCCAGGGTACTGATTTCGATGAGGCCGTCATTGTCAGCGTCGTAGTCCACGTTGGACTGAGCGAGGGCCGGGGTGACGATGAGGAGACTGAGGAGCACGGCCAAGGGCAGCAGGGGCCACCTCAGCGCGGGAGTCTTGACGCGCCCTCTCCCGACCAGAACAGATATTCGGGGGGGGGCAATTAGCGCTGTGCCGTCGGCTGCTGCTGTTATTCAACATTATCCGTATCTCCCTCAGCCGAAAAACGGCCCGGCCCAACGGCCAATGTACACTCCAAAAATGTCATATCCGGTGAACGCCGGCGATTTTACCACGCAAACACACAAAAACCAGCATATTCCGACACCAATTCCCA
>JAJDWF010000135.1 GCA_022825745.1 Dehalococcoidia bacterium
CAGGTGGTCCAGCAGCCCACGAAGGTCGTCCACAAATGACGCGGCCCCCGGACCCTCCGGCACGTCCAGCGAATGGCCGAACCCGCGATGGTCGAATGTGACGCACTGGTACCGCTGGGAGAAGAATGGAATCTGCTGCCACCAGCTGAGCAGGTTGCCGCCGGCGCCGTGGGCGAACACGATGGCGTCGCCCTCGCCGTAGCATTGGTAGTGCAGGTCGGTCCCGTTGATTTTCGCGCTGCTCACGTGGACACCTCGAGCGTGCATGTTTCATATCCGATGTTCGCGCCGATTCTAGCACGGATGGGATGTAGCGCCGGCCGGGATCGGCTATTGATTCGGCAGGCGGTATAATGGCGCTGGACTAGACGGCCGATTTGGCCGGCCACCACCACCGACCGTAGCAGGGGTGCATCCATGACCACGGCCACGAAATCACGCATTTGGCAGGACAACGCGCTGGTGATTGATCCCAAGCACTTGGGCATCTCGGCATCCGGCCGGGATCTGGAAAAACTGTTCGTCGATTTCTGCAACCGCAACGCCCAGAATACTTGGCAGTTCGAACTGAGTCCGGACGGAGAGATAATCGCAATGCCGCCAGTGCATCATCCCAGCGATGACCATGAGAATCAAACCGCCACCAGGCTGACCCTTTACACAGACGACTATGGTGGTCAGGCCAGAAACTCCAATGCGGCGTTCCTAATGCCCAGCGGCGGTGTGCTCGTGCCCGATGCCTCGTGGACTTCTCAGGAAAAGTGGGACGCACACTCCCACATCGCCGGCGACGCGCACCCGTTATGTCCCGATTTTGTGGTGGAAATCCGCTCAACCTCCGACAACCTGGCTCCGCTGCAAGCCAAGATGCAACTGTACCTGGAAAACGGCGTCCTGCTGGGCTGGCTCATTGACCCAGCCAACCGGCGAGTGTTTGTGTACCGAGCGGGACGGGAAGAACCCGAGCAACTGGACGATCCGGCCACTCTGTCAGGCGAGAGCGTGCTGCCCGGCTTCGTGTTCGACGTCGCTCGCTGGATCTTCGAACGCAACTGAATGCGGAGGTATGCCATGACCGGTTCGATCGATCCCCGCAGCACCATAGGCGACGTTCTGGACCAGCAGGCCGAGCGCTTCGGCGACCGCGATGCCTTCGTGCACGTCGAAACCGGGGCGCGATACACCTACTCGCAGTTCCGCGCTGAGGTGGACCGGGTCGCTCGGGGGTTCCTGGCCCTGGGCATCCAGCGGGGCCAGCACGTGGCGATTTGGTCCACCAACTACACCGAATGGGCCCTCTGCCAGTTTGCCGTTGCCAAGATCGGCGCGGTGCTGGTGAACGTCAACCCCGCCTACCGCACCCGTGAGCTGGCCTACTTGTTGGAGCAGTCGAAGGTCGCCGCCCTGGTAATGATTGGTCAGTTCCGCGCCCCGGTCCTCACCGGCCGCTCCTCCGACTTTGTGGCAATGGTGAACGAGGCGGTCCCCGAGTTGAAGGACTCCCATCCGGGCGAATTGTCGTCTTCCCAATTTCCCAACCTGAGAAACGTAATCTACATTCCTCCCCCGGCGGAACCGACGGCCACGCCGCCCGCCGGGATGTGGGCCTGGAGCGAGGTCGTAGAGCGGGGCCGGGCAACCGGCGAATCCGAATTGGCGCGGCGGCAAGCCGTCTGTAACCCCGACGACGTGGTCAACATCCAATACACCTCCGGGACCACGGGCAACCCCAAGGGAGCCATGCTCACTCACCATAACCTGGTTGCCAACGCGCTATACGTCGGGGACGGAATGAAAATGACCGAGGACGACCGGCTGTGCATCCCGGTGCCCTTTTACCATTGTTTCGGCTGCGTTCTGGGCAACCTGGGCTGCGTAACCCACGGGTCAACCATGGTGGTGCCGGCCGAGTACTTTGATCCCCTCAAGACGCTGACCGCAGTCGCCCGGGAGAGGTGCACCGTCCTCTACGGCGTTCCCACGATGTTTATCGCACAGCTTGGACATCCTGAGTTCGATACATTCGACCTTTCGTCGCTGCGCACCGGCATCATGGGCGGGTCACCTTGCCCCATAGAGGTCATGCGACAAATAATCGACCGGATGGGCGCTGACGAGCTAACCATCTGCTACGGGCTGACCGAGGCCTCGCCGATAATTACCCAGACCCGGATCGGCGACCCTGTCGAGCGCCAGGTGTCCACCGTGGGGGTGGCGCTGCCGGAAGTGGAAGTGAAACTGGTTGACCCGGAGACCGACCTGGAGGTGGCCGCAGGGGAACAGGGCGAGCTGTGCACCCGCAGCGTAATGGTGATGAGGGGCTACTACGACATGCCCGACGCCACCGCCGCCGCCATCGACTCCGACGGCTGGCTGCACTCCGGAGACCTCGCGACGGTCGATGCGGAGGGCTACTACAGGATAACCGGCCGGCTGAAGGACATGATTATCCGCGGTGGCGAGAATATCTACCCTACGGAGATCGAGGACCTTCTCTACGCCCACCCCAAGGTGCTGGACGTGCAGGTCATCGGCGTCCCCGACGAACGGTTCGGCGAAGAAGTCATGGCCTGGGTGATATTGAAGCCGGGGGAGACGGCGACGGAAGTTGAGATCCGGCGGTTCTTACGCGGCAAAATAGCCGACCACAAGGTCCCGCGCTACGTCAAAATGACCGCCGAGTTCCCCATGACCGTCACCGGCAAGATCCAGAAGTTTCGGATGCGCGAGATGGCGGTGGAAGCGCTGGGCCTGCAAGCGGCCAGCCGGATCGAAACGGCGTGAGCCGGAGAGGATAGATCGAGGTTTGCCTAAACCAACCCGCGCCTTTCAAGGAATTCCACAGTCAGCGCGGCGCACTGTTCGGGTTCTTCCATTTGCAGGAAGTGCGTGGTCTCGGGTACGAAGTCGTAGTCGAGATCGTCCAGCACGGAAAGGTCCATGCTTGGCATGAAGGAGAACCTGTGGGTGGGGTCGGCGCCAATGGCCTTTACCGGGCAGCCGGTCCGCCCCAGATCAAGTTCTATCGCCCAGCTGAAATAGTAAGTGACGGCCTGTGCCTCGTATTCCCGAGGGCAACGAAGTTCGAAGTCCCCGCCCTCGACCGGGCGGGTTATGGCAGCCACCAGAAGGTCAATCGCGCCCGGTTTGAACCGTCGGTAAGACGGTACTTCGCGCATGAGGTCGGCTAATTCGGCCCGGGATTTGAAGCGCGGCCTCCGGCGGCTGGCGTGCAGCGCCAACCGGGCGCATACACCTTCCATGTCGGCGGGCAGCCCACCCGGAGGGCATATTGGCGGGTCGAAAAGCACCAGCGCCTCGAAACCGCCCCGTTCCTGTGCATGCAGCAGAGCGACCGCGGCCGAAAAGGAGTGAAAGATGCCGATGGGGGGTTTGTTTCCGAATTGTTCCGCGATAGCCTGTAGTATGTTGTCCAGATCCAGTATGAAAGTGGGCACATTGTGGAGTCGCCGGTCGCCCGCGGAACTCAGCCCATGGCTTCGGTAGTCGTAGATGAACAGGTCAAATCGCTCGGTCAATAGCGACCAGAATGGGTAATAAGCTTCGGCCGCCAGTCCGTTGCCGTGGCTCAGGACGATCCTCGGGCCTTCGGGGTTCCCGTACCGCCGTAAACTAAGAACCGCTCCGTCATCCGTTGGCACGCCAAGCGCCAATGACGGAGCGGGCACTTTCCACTCGCTGGTCATTTCAAGGGTGGACTACCCAGCGTGGGCGTTCAGGTAACTTACCAGTTGCCCAATGTTTTCGATGGCGTGGGCTTCCTCGTCCTCCATGATCTGGCACTGGAATTCCGTCTCCACGGCCCTGGCCAGTTCGACTATGCCAAAAGAGTCGGTCAGGTCGAGAAACAAAGTGTCGGGACTGATGTCGCTCTCGCTGATGTTGAGCTGTCGCGCCAGCAACTGAGTGACCCGTTCCTGTGTGTCAGCCATGTCTTTTCTCCCCCCAAAAAAATTTTGTGAATAATAATGGTTCACCCCCCTCCGCGCAAGTCCCGATGCTGGCGGCCATTATGCGGCCGGTATAAGGACGTTCTCGTTGCCCCCACTTGCCCCGCTATGTTACCCTTTGACACGAACCACCACCGGCGGATCCGGGGAAGTGTTGATGATCACCTTCAACTGCACCATTCAGGAAGGAATAATTCCCGACGACTTGCGGCCCACTCTGGCTTCGGAGCTGGCCCGCATCAGCACCGGCATCCTTGGCGGCGCCCCCAACGAAGTATCGGTCCAGTGGATCGAGGTCCCCCACGGTTTCGGTTTCCGTGGCGGCGAGCTCTCCACCACCTCCGCCGTGCGCGGTGAAATCCCGCCCGGCTGCGACCAGGAGACCCGAGTCCGGTTGATGCAGACCATACAGGACCGGTGGATGGAACTGACCGGCTGCACCACCGCTGAACTGGTCGTGTCCGCCCGCGACCGGAGAGACAACTAACCAACCCGACAGGAGCGAACACCATGCCGTACTACCGCTGCATCATCCCCAAGGACGCGCTCTCTTTCGAACAGCGCCAGGACATCGCCCGCGCCTTCACCGACATCCATTGCGGCAGCACCGGCGCGCCCCGCAGTTTCGTGTCCGTCGCCTTCTTTGAGACTCCCGACGGGGAGCAATCCGAGTTCGGCTCCGAGTACTACCTGGACGGTGGCAACCGCGCCGGCCGCTCTGAGGAAGTCAAGCAGCAGCTTCTTGCCGACCTGACCAACGCCTTCTCCGACATCGCCGGCGTCCCGGCAGAGCGGATTCCCGGCCGCATCAGGGAAAACCCGGCGTCCTGGACCATGGAAGGCGGTTTCGTCCTGCCCGAGCCCGGCCAGGAAGGCCCGGAGTGGTACGCCGAAGTGGCAGCGGCCGCCGCCGACTGAGCGCGGCAGCATAAGCAAAAGTAGCGCGGGGCGGGTTTTATTGCCCGCCCCTGCTCTATTCCGTTTTTTGTCGCCCGGCGATTTCCAGCAGCAGCCCGACGAATGCAACGCCACCAGCTATCTCGTCGGCGAGTTGTGCTTCACTTAACCGAGCGGTGTAAAAGTTGTTGTGCAACCTGCGCTGTGCCCTGCGTAGTCCACCTTCCAATGCGTCCTGAACGTCAGCTTGGGCGTCAATAGTTCGCAGGATGTTTATCATACCGTTGTTCTTTGTTGGGTGTTGGGGCCGGATAGAGGCGGCGTGGCCCACGGCGTGGAGTGCATGAACAACCGCGCCCCAGACCAACTCGCCGGCCATAATCGCCGTCCTGGAGTCGCGCGCCAGCGGAACGGATGTAGCCAGCATCAGCTCCGCCAACGCGGCGTGTTCGTCTTCCGTCATTCCGTTTCGGTTCCCACCCGCGCTCCATTTACAGTGGCTATGTACCTCCGCATAGAACCGAGATAATGAGCGTATTCGTGGGGCTCGAACCAGTAGCCTTCCACGTATTCATCATAGTCCACGTCATCGGGCATCTCGTAATGCTCCCGGTAGGTGTCCGCCATACTGAAGAATGCCCCGTTTCTGGGGTATTTCTCAGGAATCGTCAATGTTTCCAGCCGGTCGTTGCCGGCCATCGTGGGATCGGCGTGTACGTCCAGGTGGAAGGCGATCTTTCTGGCTTCCTCTGGAGTGGTACAGGGGAGGCCGTGCCGCTTTCCGGCGACCGCCAAGGCTTCCATCGCCGCCTGCCAGACCAAGCCGGCGCCTTCCCGGTAGTTCCCGTTGTTGATTTCCCGCTCAGCAGCGTCCAGCAGTTCCTCACCCGGCAAAGCGGCGGTCCGTTCCTTGACCATTGCGGCGTACCTCCATTGACGTAGCGGTATTATCGCAGTTTGACCCACGCCTTGTCACCAATCCGCCTGCGCGCGCCCTGCGTAACCCCGGCAACCTTGCTATACTGTGAGCATACCGCCGGATCGCTCCCCAGTTGAGGGCGACCCGGGGGAGGGTTCTCTTATGGTCTCATTTCTCAAGAAAATTGTTGGTGACACGCCCGAGCGCGCCGCTGAAAAGTTGCGCGGCCAATTGGTTCCGCAGATCAACAGCCTGGAAGATTCCGTTCAGGTTCTGGACGACAATGGCCTGCGCGCCAAGACCGACGAGTTCCGCCGGCGCATCGACGACGGCGAATCGCTGGACAACCTCCTGCCCGAAGCGTTCGCGGTAGTGCGCGAAGCCGCCCGCCGCACCCTGGGCCAGCGTCACTACGACGTGCAGCTCATCGGCGGCGCGGTGCTGCACCAGGGCAAGATCGCCGAGATGAAAACCGGCGAGGGCAAAACCCTGGTCGCCACGCTGCCGGCCTACCTCAACGCCCTCTCCGGCGACGGCGTTCACGTCGTCACCGTCAACGACTACCTGGCCCGGCGCGACCCCGTGTGGATGGGGCCCATCTACCACCTGCTGGGACTCACCGTCGGCTGCCTCCAGCACGATGCGGCCTACCTCTACGATCCGGAACTGACCGACGCGGGTCGGGGCGGATTCCAGTACCTGAATCCCGTCCCGCGCGAGGATGCCTACAAAGCCGACATCCTGTACGGCACCAACAACGAGTTCGGTTTCGACTACCTGCGCGACAACATGGCCATGGGCGTCGAATACCAGGTGCAGGGCGGACGCCGCCACTTCGCCATCGTGGACGAGGTGGACAACATCCTCATTGACGAGGCCCGCACGCCGCTGATCATCAGCGGCCCGGCCCAGCAGCCCGTCGAGCACTATTCCAACTGCGCCCGGCTGGCCCCTCGCTTGCGCGAGTACGAAGACTACACCATTGACGAGCGCACCCAGGCCATCTCCCTCACCGAGGAGGGCATCGCCAAGGCCGAGCGCCACATGCGCGTCGATAACCTCTACGACCCCGAAAACTTCCACCTGGTGCAGTACGTCGAAAACGCCGTGGTCGCCCAGGTGCAGAAGATCAGGGACAAGGAATACGTGGTGCAGAACGGCGAGGTGATCATCGTTGACGAGTTCACCGGCCGCTTGCAGTACGGCCGGCGCTGGTCCGACGGACTGCACCAGGCGGTCGAGGCCAAGGAAGGCGTCCGCATCCAGCGCGAGAGCGTCACCTACGCCACCATCACCCTGCAAAACTACTTCCGCATGTACCGCAAGCTGGCCGGCATGACGGGTACCGCGGTCACCGAAGCCGACGAGTTCTACAAGATCTACGGCCTGGAGGTTGCCGCCGTTCCCACTAACATGCCGATGGTCAGGGATGACGGCGGAGACCTCATCTTCCCCACCGACGACAGCAAATGGCGTGCCGTCATCAACAGCATCATGTCGCGGTCCGGAGGCGGTCAGCCGGTACTGGTTGGCACCACGTCAATTGAAACGTCGGAGTGGCTCAGCGACCGCCTCCGCAAGAGCGGCATCCAGCACCAGGTGCTCAACGCCCGCAACCATGAGCAGGAGGCCAACATCATCGCCCAGGCCGGCCGGGCCGGCGCCGTTACCGTGTCCACCAACATGGCAGGCCGCGGCACCGACATCGTGCTGGGCGGCGCCGACACCGACCGCGAGGACTGGCAGGCCGAGCACGACCGGGTCATCGCCCTGGGCGGCCTGCACGTCATCGGCACCGAGCATCACGAGGCCCGCCGTGTGGACAACCAGTTGCGGGGCCGCGCCGGACGCCAAGGCGACCCGGGCAGCAGCCAGTTCTTCGTCGCCCTGGAAGACGAACTCATGCAGCGTTTCGGCGGCGACCGCATCAAGAACGTGATGAACTGGACCGGGCTCAACGAAGACGAGCCGCTGGAAAACAAGCTCATCACCAAGTCCATCACCAGCGCCCAGGTCAAGGTCGAGGGCCACCACTTCGACATCCGCAAGCACCTGCTGAACTTTGACGACGTGCTCAACCAGCAGCGCACCGTCATCTACGACCAGCGGTCCCGCATCCTGGCCGGCCAGGGCCTGCGCGAGCGCGTGCTGGAAATGCTGCGCGCCGAGTTCAGCGACCTGATGTCAACGCACCTCGGCGCGCGCCATGCCGACGACTGGAACGTTGACCCCTTCCTGGCCGGTTTGCGTCAAATCTGCCCGCCGCCGGTGGACATTGACACGCCTGAAAAGGTGTTGCGGCTCCGACGCGAAGCCATCGCCGACATCCTGGACCAGCACGCCGACGCGCTCTACGAAGCCAAGGAACACGCCTTGGGCACGGACGATATGAACGTCCTGGTCCGCGTGTTGATGCTCCGGTCCATTGATACCCACTGGGTCAATCACCTGACCAACATGGAGAACCTGCGCACCGGCGTCGGCCTCCAGGCCGTAGGTCAGCGTGACCCCCTGACCGTGTATCGCACCGAAGGCCAGAAAGCGTTCGCGGAACTCACGCGCCAGATGCAGCGGGACGTCACGCACACCCTGTTTCACGTCACGTTAGCCCCCGAAGCGCCGACGCAGCGGGCCGCCGCCGAACCTGACGCCCAAACCCAGACGGGCCGGCGGGCCGCCGAGCGCGCCCCGGTCAGCCCCATGGCTGCCGTCGCCCCCGGTCGCACCGCCGTCGCGCCGCGCGCCGGCCGCAAGATCGGCCGCAACGCGCGCTGCCCGTGCGGCAGCGGCCGCAAGTACAAGCGCTGCTGCGGCGCCAACGCCTAACTGCGGCGGAACAAGCGCCGCACGAACGTCAGCGGTTGCGGCTGCGGTTCTTCCATCGCGACAGGCTTGTTGCGACCCGAAGCCCAGCCCTCCGGGTCGCGCTCGAACGCGATGCGGCAGCCGGGCGCGCAGAAGTAGTAGGTCTGCCCCTCGAACTCGCTGGTCCCGCCGTTGGGATTCTCGGTATCCACCTGCATCAGGCAGATGGGATCGGTTGCGGTTGCCATCGGGTTGCTCCTTTATCAGCGCGAGTCCTGGGCCAGGATTATACCAGTGTACTCACGTCCTCGGCTGCGTCAGACGGTGGCGCGCCGCAGCCGCAGCGAGTTGCCCACCACGCTGACCGAGCTGAAGGCCATCGCCAGCGCGGCCAGGATCGGATTCAGGAACCCGGCGTCGCCGAAGAAGAAGGTCAACCCGCCCGGCACGCCGCCCAGCGCCGCGAATACCGGATACAGCGCGCCGGCCGCCACCGGAATCAGCAGCGAGTTGTAGAAGAACGCCCAGAACAGGTTCTGCCGTATCGTCCGCATCGTGTCGCGGGACAGCCTGAGCGCGGTGGCGATGCCCGCCAGGTCGTCGCGCATCAAGGTGATGTCCGCAGTTTCCCGGGCGATGTCGGTGCCGCCGCCCATGGCGATGCCCACATCGGCCCGCGCCAGCGCCGGCGCGTCGTTGATGCCATCGCCGGCCATCGCCACCACGCTGCCGTCGGACTGCATTCGCGCCACCGCGTCCGCCTTGTCGGCGGGCAGCATGCCGGCGTGATACTCGTCAATCCCGCACTCCGTCGCCACCGACGCCGCCACCTCGGGCCGGTCGCCGGTCAGCATCACCACGCGCACGCCCGTGGCTTGCAAAGCCGCCACCGCCTCGGGCGCGCCGGGCTTGATGCCGTCAGCCACCGCGATGACCCCTGCCACCCTGCTGTCACGCGCCACCAGCATCGGCGTCTTGCCTTGGGTCGCGAGTTTCCCCGCTGCGTTGGATAAGCCGGCGTCCATAGCGACCGCCTGGTCCTCCATCAACGACGTGTTGCCCACCACGACGTCCTGACCGTCCACCCGGGCCGTTACGCCGACCCCGCGATGGGCGACAAAATCGGTCGGGGTGGTCAACGTCAGACTCTCGTCGCGCGCGCGTTCGACCACCGCGCGGCCTATCGGGTGTTCGGATAGCTGCTCCGCAGACGCGGCGATAGCCAGTAGCGTTTCCTGATCCATGCCATCGCCGGCGATCACGTCCGTGACCTGCGGCCGGCCAACGGTCAACGTGCCCGTCTTGTCCACCGCGACGACGCGCACCCGGTGCGCCGTTTCCAGCACGGCGGCGCTGCGGATCAGGATGCCACGCTCGGCGGCTTTGCCCACGCCCACGATGATTGCCGTAGGGGTCGCCAAGCCCAGCGCGCACGGGCAGGCGATGATGAACACCGCCACCAGCGTGAGCATGGCGTACTGCCACGCATCCCCAGACAACGCCGGCGCCGGCCCCACGAACAGCCAGACCACTGCCGCCACCAGCGCGATCAGTCCCACCGCCGGCACGAACCACGCCGATACGCGGTCCGCCAGCCGTTGCACCGGAGCGGCGGAACCCTGGGCTTCCTCCACCAGGCGGATCACACGGGCCAGCGTAGTATCCGCGCCTACTCGCGTCGCCCGCATGATGAAACCGCCGGTGCCGTTCAGCGCGCCGGTGAGAACCGCGTCGCCGGGCGATTTCTCGGCCGGCATGCTTTCGCCCGTCAGCGCCGATTCGTCCACCTCGGTGCTGCCGCTGACGACCTCGCCGTCCACGGGGATCTGCTCGCCGGGCCGCACTGCCAGCGTGTCGCCCACGGCAACCTGATCCACGGCAACATCGCGGATGCTGCCGTCGTCCGAAATCAGGTGCGCCACCTGGGGCCGCAGATCCATCAGCCGCCCGATGGCGTCCGATGCCCGCGACAGCGCCCGTGCTTCCAGCCACCTGCCCAGCAGTATCAGGGCCACGATGATGGCCGCCATGTCGAAATGCAGATGGTGGCCCCCATGCAGCGGGGCGTTGGCCCCGGGAGCGAACAGCATCAGCGCGACGATCACCACGCTGTACCCGTAGGCCACCGACGTGCCCAGGGCGATCAGCGTGTGCATGTTGGGCTGCATCCGCCGCAGTCCGGCAAAGCCGGCCACGTAGAACGGCCAGCCGGCCCATAGCTGCACCGGCGTCGCCACCGCCCACAGCAGCAGCGGATACCACCACCCGCCGGCCGCGAACAACCCGTCGGTCCAGGGCAGCGCCGGAAATCCGCCCAACAGCAGCAGGACGCTGCCGGCCATCGCCACCAGCATCCGGCGGAGCAGGTCGCGTTCCTCGTCGGAGCGGCCGGTATCAACCTCGGAGTTGGTGGCGTCGGTATCCAGCCGGTAGCCGGCATCGGCGACGGCGCGGGCCAGTTCGTCCAGCGGCGGGTCGGTAACAGCGAGGCCGTCGAGGCTCACCGTGGCCCGGGCGGTGGCCAGGTTGATGGACACGTTGGCCACGCCGGGCACAGTGCGGATCGCCTCGCCCACGTGATGCACACAGGCGGCGCAGGTCATCCCCGACACGGGGATGATGAGGGTATCGGAGTTTGATTGGGCCATACGGCCCAATTATAGCAAGCCCGTACTGCTACGCGGGGCGGAACATGGGCAGGGAGATGTTGTCGTCGATGTCCTCAAAGACGACCTCCACGGCCATGCCGCACTGCACGGAGTCAGGCCGAATCTCGCCCTCGGCGAACTCGATGCCCACCAGCCAGGTGGGGATCTGCGGGCCTTCTTCCAGCGTGACCACGGCGGCGATGTAGGGAACCTTGTCCCGGAAGGCCGGCGTGGGGCCCCGGTGCACGATGGCGAAGGTGTGCAGCGTGCCGCGTCCGCTGCTCTGGACCCAGTCGGTGTCGCGGCAGAAGCACCCGGGGAACGGGCAGATGTCCCGGGGATAGAAATAGGCCTGGCCGGACTTGACGCAGCGACGCAGCCACAACTCGTGGGCCTTGCACTTCTCCCAGTAGAAATCGGATTCCGGTTGAGGAACCGGCAGGGGAATCTGGGGGGCGGCCTGGGTCATTTTGCGAATCTCCCGTTGTGGTCGGTCAACGAATGTCTAACGATGGTCGGCAGCAAGGATAGCGGCAGAGCGTTGTCAACGCAAGCGGCAACCTGACGCTCAGTCCTCGAAGAACCGGCGCGGGTTGTCCACCATGATGGCGTTCACGTCGGCGTCGGTGGCGCCCAGCTCGATCAGGCGCGGCAGCACGTTGCGGGTGATGAACAGGTAGCCGTCGGGGTTGAACTCCTCGCGCTCGCGGCGCAGTTCCTCGGATGGCTGCACCAGCGGCGTGGAATGGTCGTGGGAGAGCATCAGGCGATGGGCCCAGCCGGCATCTATGAGTTGCTTGACCACCTCCGTTCGCGTCTCCCATCTGGGCGTTTCGGGTGTCCGTCCTCCGGGGTAGCGGTCGAGGCCGAGCCAGACTCCCTCTTCCAGCAAACCGATGAGATACTCCACGTCGGTGTCGTCATTGCTGTGGCCGATGTACACTCGGTTGAGATCGACTCCCTCCTCCTTGAGGATGCGCACCTGCTCCTCGCCCACCCGGTCGGGCGACCAGGTATGCGTGCTGATGCGGGTGCCGGTGGCGTTGCAGGCGCGGGCGGCGGCGCGCAGCACGATTTCCTCGTTCTCGGTAACGCCGCCCCGGTCGCTGGCGACCTTGATGATGCCGGCCTTGACGCCGGTGTCCTCGATGCCCTCCTCGATCTCCTTGATGAACAGCGCGGCGACCTTGTCCACGGGCGCGCCCCAGAAGATGCGGGGGACGGCCAGGTGGTTGCCGGTGCAGGGGATGGCATGGACGCCGGAGCGCCGGCTGACATCCTGCATCATTGGTATGTTGCGGCCCAGGTCCAGGGTGGTTACGTCGATGATGGTGCGCACTCCGCCGTCGTAGGCTTCCTGCAGCGCCTCCGTAGCAGCGTCGGCGATGGCGTCAAGGTCCTGGAACCCGGGGTACGCGGCGGCGGTGCCGGCGGCGCCCAGCGTAATGTGTTCGTGGCTGAGGGTGAAGCCCATATCAGCCGAGTCAATCGGCCCCAGCACGGTGTTCACTTGCGACATAAACGCTTCCCTCCGGGTCAAGTCAGATGGACGATCTCCACGTCGCCCCAATGCCTTTGCAGGTGTTCGGCGACCAGGCGGCGATGGCAACGGTCGGCGGTGGGTTCGCTGCACAGCAGGCAACTGTCGGCGATTATATCCCGAGGGATGGCGGCGTGGATGAGCCGGCGTTCAATCTGGCGAGTGAATATCGGAACGTACTCGTCCCAGGTAACCTGCTTGCTGCGGTAGGCGTCCAACAGTTCATCGCTGGGCGCAAGCTTGGGCAAATGGATGTAGTCCATGCCGCAGAGTTCCCGCAGGAACCAGGCGAGGTCGTCCTTTTTGGAGAATCCGGCGAGTCCCGAGGTGTTGCGCCTGCGGATGTCCACCACGCGCTTGGCGCCCGAATCGCGCAGCAGGCCGAAAAACTGGGCGGCCGACTTTCGGGTAAAGCCGATGGTGTAGAGGTTCATCAGGCGGGTTCCCATTCGTCGCGGCCGGCGGCCGGCTTTTCGCCCACGTAGGCGAACTTGCGGGCCTGACGTTCCAGGGCCTCCAAGATTACGTCCTCGCGGGTGCGGAACATATCCCCTTCAGGCGGCAGTTTGTGGGCTTCCACCAACCGCGTCATGGCCTCGCCGTGCGATTCCAGCGCGCCGTCAGCCAGGATGTGCTGCACGGCAACGCCGCGCTCGGCCAACGCGCGCGCCACCAGCAGGGTGCGGTGACATTCCAGCGGTTCCTTTTCCGTGCAGAGCAGTGCGACATGACGCTCGTCGGCGGCGCGGATGACGCTGCGGATACCGTCGTCAAACTGCTCAGTGTCCGCTACTCGGTCGTACCGGACACGGCCATCAGGATCATAGCAGGAACGGTCGGCGGGACGCCCGCCCAGTTCTCCGCCGAGATAAGCGTAGGCGATGCCTATGTCATCCAGCGAGTTTTGCAGGGCGTCGTGGTTGAAATGGGGAGTGTAGCGGCTATAAGGAGCGGAACGGACATCGATTATTTCATCCACGCCGTGGCGGACCAGCAGGTTGATGAACGTCTCCGGCGGATGGTTGGAATGCCCGACGGTGAATACGGGGTATTGGGTTTGGCTCAACATTCAATCCTAAATCAGGGTTTGATGATGGTGGCGATGAGCTTGTAAGCGTAACCTTCAAAGGGTTCGCCAAGGCTGACGCAAAGATACCTTTCACCAACCTGATAATCTCCGTATGGCAGGCCCAACGAGCCGTTTTCGCTTTCGGGGTCGGTGATGCGAAAACAATAGTCGTCTCCATGATAATTGAATAAGCCACGCAGTATGGGGAAATCAGCGCTGGGGCGCAACGGTTCAGACACGGATACGGTCAGTGCGTCAACCCGAATCAGGCGCAAGGAGTCGTCAAGGTCAGCGGCGGCGTCAGTGGGAACCCGGTCGTTGTGCTCGCTGGAGGTGCTATGCCCGTTTATCCAGAGCGGCTCGTCCCCATCAAGCATGGTGCACAGGTCGTCCCAAGTGACCTGACCAGCTTTGTTCCATTGCTGATAGGGGTCGAGCAGCCAGTTTTCCTGCTGGTAGGATTTCCGATGTGGGCGGAGCAGCGGCACGTCAATAATGTCCAGCACCTGCGGGTCGCCGCCGTCGGGATAGCAGCGTTCCTGTGGCCCCACTTCCTCATCATCCCGAGCGCTTACGGGACGAATCCACCCGCCGACACGATCTTCAGGCAGCAACTCCTTGCCGGCGACGCAACGGCCGCCCCGCTTGCGGGAGTTGGCGAGGCAGACGATGCGCTTGACAGTGGAGGTGGTCATACCCCTCGTCTCCTTGCAGTATTGCGCAACGTTACGCACATCTGGCGCATTGCCTCATACGTCCAACAGAATCTTCCTGCGGCAATAATCGCGGTTGCTCTGGCGGAACTTGCGCCACGCGGCATCACGCTCGACTTCACAACATGACTTGGAAAAACGTTTGCAACCTACTGTCAAGCGAGGAGTTCTAACCAACTGACCCGGCGGTTTAGCGCGCCGGCCGCCTTTGTAATCCATAATGAACCTCGCGTTGCATAGCGATAATACTCTTTTGACTACTCATTTTAGCAGCTCTATCGCCGCCCCCACGTACGCCACTGCCGCTCTGACGTCCAGCACGTCATTCCCATCCCGCAGCCGCCCCTCTGCGTCGATGCTGACGCCGGCCCAGCGTGGTAGCAGTGGTGACAGCAGTTCGCCGACGTTCTCCGCGCAGAGACCGCCGGCTACCACCAGACCCAAATCCGGCGCGGCTTCGGCGATGGCTTCCAGGTATTCGGCGGAGCGAGTGGCGTCCAGGGGGAGGCCCAATCCCTCCGAAGCGTCCACCAGCACGTCGGTTACGATGCCGGCGTAATCGGCGCACCGTTGGGCGAGCCTGGTGGGGTCGCCATCCACCGACGCCATCGCCTCGCGGCCGGCTTGCAGGACGATGCGTTGCGGCTGGCAGCGTTGCCGGTATGCGACCAATGTCGCAGGGTCGGGCCAGGGTATGCCGCGAGTGGCGTTGATCTGAACGCCGTGGCAGTTGGGGCCGCCGACCTCATGCGCGCGCGCCAGCGCATCCGCGAGGTTCGCCCCCGGCTGAGGCCGGTAGTGGACCAGGTTCACGCAGCGCGGGTCGGCGGAGAAGATGCCGGCGATGGCGTCCGGCGGCGGGCAGCGGTTGGGCGCGTCGCTGGACTCGCCGGTCAGCAGCGCGTTGCTGAGCGGCACACCGCACATCAGCAGCCGCTCGGGTTCAGTCGGCAGGGCGGCGACTACGTCGGCGACTTCGGCGGGAGAGGTAAATCCGGTGATGCCGATGTAAGGCGTCGTCATACGCCCACCAACCCCAGCTGCTCGGCGGCCATCTGGCGCAGCAGGTACTTTTGGACTTTGCCGCTGGACGTCATGGGGTAGTCATCCACGACCAGCAGGTGGCGCGGAATCTTGAAGCTGGCCATCTTGCCCCGGCAGTGGGCGTCAATGTCGGCGTCGGTGATGGCCTGGCCCGGCTCGACGACCACGCAGGCGCAGGCCACCTCGGCCAGGCGCGGGTCGGGGACGCCGATCACCTGGGCCTTGCTGATGGCCGGGTGCTCCAGCAGGAACGCCTCAACCTCGGTGGGGTCGACGTTCTCGCCGCCCACCTTCAGCATGTCCTTGTAGCGGCCCAGGAAGCGCACGCTGCCGTCGTCGCGGATGGTCGCCACGTCGCCGGTGTGGAACCAGCCGTCGCCGTCAATCGCCTCCGCCGTGGCCTCGGGGCGCTTGTAGTAGCCCTGCATGGTGGCGTAGCCGCGCACGCACAACGCGCCCATGGTGGACGGGGGCAGCATTTCGCCGGTGTCGGGGTCGATGACCTTGAACTCGTAGCCGGGCAGCGGGTGCCCGCTCTCCACGCAGCGGTCGTCGGTGGGCGCGTCCAGGAAGGTGCGGGTCGCGCCGACGCCCACCTCGGTCATGCCCCACGCCGACAGGGTGGGGCAGAACTTCTCCTGCGCCAGCCGAGCCACGGGTTCGCTGCTGGCCATGCCCACGGCCAGCAGGATGGTGCGCAGGCTGCTGCGGTCGGTTTTATCAACGTCGGGGTGATGGCACAGGTCGTAGAAATGGGCGTCAAAGCCGTTCATCACCGTGGCCTGCTCGGACTCGATGAGCCGTAGCGTCTCGCCTGCCTCGAACATGGTGGTGAGCACCACGCGCGCGCCCGTCACCCACGACATCAGCGGCCCCTCGTACAGCCCGAAGCAGTGGAACAGGGGCAGGTACATGAGGATGACGTCGCGGGAGGACATGCCCATGCGGTTGGCGGCGTCGGTGATGGTGCGGATGGGGTTGTGGCAGTGCATCACGCCCTTGGGGAAGCCGGTGGTGCCCGACGTGTACATCAGCAGGAACGTGTCGTCGGGGCTGACGCCGGCCTCGCGCTGCGCCAGTTCGCTGGCGGGTACCTCGTCGGCGCCGGCGACCATGGCATCCCAGCCGATGACGCCGGACGGCCGCTCGTCGCCCACGATGATGACGTTGCGCAGGGCGGGAAAGGCGGCGGGCCGGAGATTGGCAGCGTCGCCATCGTCCACCTCCGGCGCCACTTCCCGGAGCATATCCAGATAGTTCACCGGGCCGGACTTGTCCATCAGGATGAGCGCGGCGGAATCGGAGTGGTTGACCAGGTACTCCATGTCGCCGGTGCGGAAGCGGGTGTTGATGGGCACCAGGATGGCCCCGATCTTGGCGACCGCCCCGAACAGGAACAGCCACTCCACCCGGTTGGGCATCCACAGCGACACCTTATCCCCGGGCAGGATGCCCAGGTTGATCAGAGCGCGGGCGACGCGATCAACCTCATCGCGAAACTCGTCGAAAGTCCAGCGCTGCCCCTCGTACATCAGCGCCTCACGGGGGCCGAAACGGTCGGCGGCGGAGTTGAGCAAATCGCCAAGAGTCTGCTTGTCAAACCAGTCGGGCATGGGTGGGGGCCTCCGGCGTTGGTTTAGCTGGGATCAATTTGACGAAAGGAGGCTACGTAGTGGGGGATATTCTGGCGCTTTCGCGCTGGACATGCTCGCGGAGAGCCTGATTGATGCAGGTCTGATAGCCCTTGCCGTCAGAGGCGGTGAGTTTAAACCAGTCAATTATGTCGGCATCCAACCGCAGGGTAATCTGCTGCTTGACCGGACGATAGAACACGCCGCGTCGAGCTTTTGACCAGTCCATTGGGACTTCGGGTATGTCGGTGGTATCAATCTCGTCGTCGGACATCGCGGCTAAGGCGGCGAGTTCGGCTTTTTGCTGGTCAGTCATCACAGGTATCCCTCCTCATAGTCCAATCTCTCTAATCTGGTAGCTTTTCGCGCGCTGATGATGCGCCCCGGCAGTTCGCCGATTATTGGATGTGTTTCCGGCCAAGTATGAACTACCAGCAGAGTAACGGATTGTACGCATCCAGTAGTTCGCCAACGTGATTCGTAAAGATAAGGGTCGGGTTGCGTTACAGCGAAGTGGTCGTAGAACACCCGCTGCGCTATTTCAAAGCCGACCTTGTGTTTGTCTTGGTTGATGCGGTCCTTGTCAGGGTCCCAAGTCCAACTCAAAATACCGCCTCCACGTAACTACAATATAGTAGTTACAAAGCTAAAGGGTTGTCAAGGTTTGACGGGCTTTCGCGGGCATGACTGCCTCTCCTTGCTGGTTTAGGGTTGCTGATTGCTTTGCCTACGGAACCATTCGATTGCTGCTGTCGTTCTTCCTGTTCTTCAAGGGCTTTTTGTTTCTGCAGCTCCCTGAGCTCTTGCTGCCGCCGCTCCCATTCTTGCTGTTCTTGCAACTGTTGCTGTTCTCGGTTGACAAAGTAACACCCGCCCTGCTGGCATCGGTCGGGATAAAAGCACTCCCGGTCAGGTTTGTTAGGACACATCACCCTCTCCGCCTCTTCCAGGCAGGCAGGACAGTGATTGGTTTCTCGGTAATCTAGGTATTCCCCGTGGGTTATGCAGTAGCGAGTGGCGCATTTTTCGCAAGGACCGTACTCGTGTTTCTCAGTCCTAAAGAGATTGAACCTGTCGTGGAATGGGTCCACGTACAGGAACCAGTTACCTTGAATCTGGTTGCAGCTAGTGCAGACGTTTGCCAAGTACTTGCCCTCGGCGGTTGCGCTGTATCTCCTCTGTAGCGTCACGCCGTTAGCTTGCGCAAACGCTATCTCCTCCGTGGTGAAGAAGTCCTGCCATAAGTCTTCCCCGTCTTGATGCCCTATCGCTACGTTAACGTTCTGACCGCAATTCCAGCAGT
The DNA here is from genome assembly GCA_022825745.1 of Dehalococcoidia bacterium. GTDB lineage: Bacteria > Chloroflexota > Dehalococcoidia > Lucifugimonadales > UBA3495 > Bin87. The sequence continues at coordinate 18,541 of JAJDWF010000135.1, forward strand.
CCGTAGTCCTGATTGTTATCGTCCTCAGCGGTAGTGGAGTTCCACACTCCCTACATGGAGGCTTCCGGCACAACAGGTTGTGGGCGTCTATACGGATTCGCCCGGCAGCGAGTTCCCGTATTCTCGCTTGTACTGTCAGAGCAGCGTCCAGTGCCCTGTTCCTTCTCCTGCCGGCGAATTCCCTTTCCGCCCGGAGATATACCTCAACTATCTCTATGCCATTGGCCAGAGCGTACTCGTGGACGTTGCTCTCGGGGGCGTGGCTGTCCACAACCTCGATAAATCTTAGTGGGTTTCCGTCCTGGTCGAGTAGGCTGAGATCGGGCCGTACTGTTCCGATACGCTTTTCTCTGTGAACGCCAGCAACTCTCTCAACCAAATTGATCGTCAGTTCCTCGGAACACTGGTTGCAGTTCCCGACAGCTTCAAGAGACCCGCCCAGGTTGTCGATTACCAGCTTCTCAATTACGGAAATTGCCTGTTGATGGGGTGTCGGTTGTGGCATTGCCCGTCCTCTGGTTCTTGATTATGCCAGCTTAGAAAAAGTGCGACAGTCGGCGATTTTTTGTCATCACAGAAAATCCCGCCCATCCCGTTCGTTGATGTGAATTAAGCCACTGCCGGCAGCAGCGCCTTCAGCTCCGGCATCACCTCGGCCGCAAACAGGCGCATGCTGGACTCGGCCATGTCGTAGGGCATGGCGGCGTAGCTGAACGCGCCTACGTAGGTGTCGTGGCCGGTGCGCTCGCGTATCTGCAGGATCTTGTCGTAGCATTGCTCCGGCGTGCCCCACACTTGCAGGTCCACGAAAAAGTCCACCACCTCGTCGTCGCCGTAGTCAATCATCTTTTCGGCGACCTTGCCGTAGTATTCGTAGCCCCGAATGTCCTTGTGGTGATCGGCCTTGAACTGGTAGTGGTCCATGACGGTGTGCCAGTAGCCGCCGATGTAGCGGCGGGCCATGTCGCGGGCGTAGTCGGCGTCCTCGTGACAGAAGGTCCAGCAGGCGACGACGGGGGCCGGCGGCGCGCTGTCATTATCGGTTCCCTGATGGCTTTCGTCCCACGCGGTGCGGTAGTTGGCCAGGTCCCGCTCCACCTCGTCCCACGGCTTTTGCGGGATCACCAGCATGCCGACGCCGAGTTGGGCCATGATGCGGCTGCTCTCCGGCGAGATGGCGGCGGCGTAGGTGCGGTCGCGGAAAGTGCGGAACGGATTGGGCCGGATCTCCCGTCGCGGCTGCTTGATGTACTCGCCGTCAAACTCGCAGAAGCCCGACTCCAGGCCGGCCAGCAAGCACTCGGCCGACTCGATGAATCGGGTGCGCGACTCGTTCATATCCACGCGGAAGCCGTCGTACTCCACCTTGGCCAGCCCGCGCCCGACGCCCAGGATGAACCGCCCGTCGCTGAGGTTGTCCAGCATGGACACCTGCTCGGCGACGCGCATGGGGTCGTGCCACGGCAGGACGCACACCATGCTGCCGAGTTTCATGTAGGTGGTGCGGCCGGCCATGTAGGTCAGGAACTGCAACACGTCGGGGCACATCGTATAGTCGGTGAAGTGGTGCTCCACGCCCCAGATGGACTGGAACCCCAGCGGCTCGGCCAGGTCGGCCAGCCGCAATTCCTCACGGTACACCCGATAGTCGGAGGCGGACTTGGCCGGGTTCTGAAAGATGGTGGCGGTTCCGACGTGCATGATGCCCTCGTTTTCCAGGCGTATTTGACCTTGCAATTGCCACGATTGTGGAGTTACAGAGCAGCCCGCACCTTGTCCGGCGCGCAGGCGTGCATCACGGCTTGGGTGGACGCGATCTGCGGCCTGGCGGCGATGACGCGCACCAGCGCCACGTCCAGACCCTCGGCCAGCTTGGCGAAGGCGGCGGCGGCTCCGTCGGGCTTGCCGTAGTAGCCGACGGCCAGCAGGGCCTCGGAGGGGTAAGCGTCGGCCACGGCGTCCATGTCGCCGCCCTCGCGTCGGATGGCGTCGGCGCCGGCCAGTTCCTCGGTGTAGCCCATGCGCTCGAAGTGGGCGCGGTAGCCGAACTGCCGCTCGCGGTCGGTGGGCACGGCTGCGCCCAGCGGGTAGCCCAGGCAGTTCTTGGCGAAGGAGCGCCGGGCAACCTCCTCGTCGTCGTCCACGCAGATGCGGATGTACTCGACGACCTTGACTTCCGACGGGTCGCGGCCCACGCGCTCCGCGCCCTCGGCGATGCGGTCCCGGCTCCACGCAATCTGCTCAGGCGTACACCAGTTGAGGCAAACGCCGTCGGCAATCTCGCCGGCCAGCCGCAGCATCTCGGGGCCCAGCGTGCCCAGGTACACCGGCGTGTTGGGTGCGGGCCGGATGGCCATGCGGATGTTGTTGTAGTTGATGTACTCGCCCTGGTGGGACACCCGCTCCCCGTTGACCAGTCCCTTGATGGTGGTCAGGTAGTCGCGCATGAGGTTGAGGGCGGACACCCGGGGGAATCCCAAATCCCGGCGGTTGGCGGGACGATATGCGCTGCCGGCGCCGATGCCCATGATGAATTTGCCGCCGGTCTGCTGGCTCAGCGTGCCGCCGGACATGGCGAACCCGATGGGCGTGCGGTACATCACCGGCGAAACGCCGATGCCGGTGGTCAGGCCGCCGTCAACCACGTCGCAACTGGCCTGCCAGCGTCGTGCGCACACCTGGAAGGAGTCGGTGCCGATGTTCTCGGGCGTCCAGATGCTCTCATAGCCCAGCTCCGCCGCCTCGCGGGCCAGGTTCGCCTGGTCGTCCCAGTTCATGCCCAGGGTGTGGTCCAGTCCGACGCCGATTTCCATTGTGGTTCCTCCTGCCTGCTATTTAAGTCGTCATTCCGGCGAAAGCCGGAATCCAGAAACTCATAAGGGGTCGGCCGGATTGTATCACGCAGAGTTTTCTCTCCCGAAGTCCTACCCAACCAACGGCTCGACGGTGCTGACATCGGTAACGTCCCTGGCTACGTCGAGGTCGTACATTTTTTGGAGATTCAGCCAATACTCCGGCGTCATCCCCAAAGCCTTCCCGATCCTCAACGCAGTGTCTGCTGTGACCGAACGGTTGCCGCGTACTATCTCGTTAATGCGGCGCGGCGGCGCGCCGATGGCCTTGGCCAGACGATACTGGGTGATGCCGAGCTCATCGAGTATCTCCAACAAATGTTCCCCAGGATGGATCGGAGTGATATGTGACATTATTCGCACCCTCATTAGTGGTAATCGGTGATCTCTATCTGGGTCGCTCCTTCGTCAGTCCAGCGGAAGCATACGCGCCACTGGTCGTTGATCCGGATGCTGTACTGTCCTTCACGATTGCCTCTGAGCCTTTCCAATCGGTGGGAGGGTGGCAATCGCAGGTCGGACAGTCTTTCCGCAGCGACCACTCTCTGAAGCCGCATCCGAGCCCTCCGCTGAATGTCCTGGGGAAGATGGCGAACCGCCAGGCCCCGAAATACTCGTTCGGTATCGTTGTCGAAGAATCTGCCCACAGCAATATGATAACGCATTGCGATAATAGCGCCAATCCCGGTGCTATAATCACCGCCGTTTTGCGAGGGAGGGTTCAACCAGTTGGCCGGATTGGTCAGGAACACGGGGCTGGGCGGGCGAGCGAGCGACACCTTTGGCTCGTTCCGAACCCGCGACTTTTCGCTGGTATGGGTGTCGGCGAACATCGCTATGGTGGGGCGGCAGATGGAGGTCATCGCCGTGCTGTGGCTGGTGCTGGAGCTGACCGGCGACCCGCTGCTGGTGGGGCTGGCCGGCGGCTCGGCCCTTGGCCTGGCTTTCCTGTCCGTGTTCGCCGGCGCAGTGGTGGACCGGCTCCCGCGTCGCCTGCTCATGGCGGCAGGGCAGTTCATCGCTGCGGCGCTGGCATTCCTCCTGATGGCGCTATTCCTGGTGGAAGGCCTGAAGGTCTGGATGATCTTCGTGATCATCATCGGCGGCGGCGCCTTCCGCACCATCGAACTGCCGGTCACCAACGCTCTGCTGATCGACACCGTTCCACGCGAGCGTCTCACCAACGCCGTGGCGATGCTGGGATTCGGCCAGAACCTCACCCAGTTCATCGGGCCGATTGCGGCCGGTTTCCTGTACACGCCCCTGACGCCGGCCGGCCTGTTCGGATTTATCGGCGCACTGTACGTAGTTGGCGGCGTAATGGCCCTGATGGTGCGGACGCGCAACCTGACCGTGGGCGGCACCACGCCGCGCCAGGTGATTATCGGCGTCGCCGCCGGCCTGCGCCACGTCTGGCAGCGCAAGGAACTGTTCATGGCATTGCTCATCGCCGCCATGTACAACGTCACCGGGTTCCCCTTCACCACCGCGCTCATGCCCATCTTCGCCCACGACACCCTCATGGGGGGCGTCGAGGCCCTGGGGCTGCTCAACGGAGCCATGGGCGCCGGGGCGGTGCTGGGCGCGCTGGTGGTGGCCGGCCTGGGCAACGTGCGGCGGCAGGGCTGGTGGCTGGTCTGGGGGGTCAACGGCGGCTGGCACGGCTCCATGATCCTGTTCGCCGTCGCCGTGATGATCCTGCCCGGCCTGCTCCCCTACGGCGCGGTGCTGGCCGTGGCCATGGCCATCAAGGTGCTCACCGGCATCGGCCGCTCCGTGTCGCTGGTGCTGGTGATGACCGTGCTGATGGGCAACTCAGACCCGGAGTTCCGCGGACGCATGGGCGGCATGCGCGTGCTGGCGATCCAGGCCCACTTCCCCGCCAGCGCCCTCAACGGCTGGATGGTAACGCAGATCGGCGCGCCCCTGACCGCCCTCTCCCTGGGCATTGCCGGCTCCGTAGCCGTGTTCCTTTGCCTGCTCTCCCGCCGCCTGCGGGAGGCGTAGCGCTATGGCGTCGTTGACCGGCACTGCAAAAGGGCAATACAATCAAGTTGGCCGTCCGAATGACAGGACGCCCAGGAGGTAAAATGGTTGCTGCCACAGATTTGGAAGCGGAAAGCGGCGACGGCCGGGTCGCCGATACAGACTTCGACAACGACACCACCGACGGCCCTCTGAGTGATGCCGCAAGCAATGTTGACGACGATACGGAAAGGGATGATATCGAAGAAGACGTTAGCTACCGTATCGCCAGCTACGGCGTGGATTTTGACGTGGCGGGTTTAGTGCGTCGTATGAACGAGGGGGACATTTTCGTACCTGATTTCCAGCGCGGGTTCGTATGGACACAAAAAGAGGCATCGCAATTTGTCGAATCTCTGCTGCTGGACCTGCCAGTGCCCGGGATATTCCTCACGTTGGAACTCGACACAGAAAAGATGATGGTAGTTGACGGACAACAACGCTTAAAAACGTTGCAGTATTTCTACGCCGGCAAGTTTGAGGAAAGTGACCGTCCCTTTGCTCTGCAAGGAGTCGCGCCGGCATTCGCCGGCAAGCGATACACCGACTTGCGCGAGCCGGACCGACGCCGGCTCGATAATTCGCTCTTTCATGCTACTGTCACCCGCCAGCTTTTCCCTGAAGAAGGAATGAGCAGCGTGTTTCACATTTTCCAACGTCTGAACACCAGCGGGCGACGCTTGTCGCCACATGAAATACGGCAGGCAATTTACCGAGGAACGTTATTGGACTGTATCAGAATGCTCAACGGCAATGACAATTGGCGTGCCTTGTTTGGCCGTGTCAATCCTCGCCAAAAAGACCAGGAACTGATTCTCCGGTTCTGGGCTATGTATTTGAACGGAGAGAGATACACCGCGCCAATGGTGGCGTTTCTCAACGGGTTTGCCGAGGAACATCGCAACCCAAGCGAAGAATTTTTACAGCAAGGGCAGTCGATGTTCGCTGAGGTAGTGGCAGCATTCAACGACGCTTTGGGCATAAGGGCGTTCCGAACGAGTGCGAGTCGCCAACTGAATGCTGCCGTCTTTGACTCAATGGCGGTCGGTCTTGCCCGGCGCATAAAGCGGAATGGCATTCCTGGAAACCGTGCGTTGAAGGACGCTACAGATGCGCTCCTCAAAGACGCGGAATATCTCGATAGCGTTTCCGGCGGAACAGCGCAACCGGCCTCGGTGCAGACGCGCATTGCAAAAGCGACCGAGATTTTTAGAGGCTTATAGGATGCAAAACCAAAGCCTCCAGAATCAATTGGCCGAAATCAACAGCCTTATCGCTATGGCCCCGGCAGATGACATTATGCGGATTCACTGGGGACGCTATATGTGCATTCTGGTTGCGGGATTTATGGAGAATGCTTTGCAAACGATTTACAGCGACTACGTGGCAATTTCTGCAAATGACAACGTGGCCAGTTACGCCAACGCCCGAATCTTACGCATCCGCAATCCCAATGCCAGTACATTTATCGCCACAGCGCGAGCTTTCAATTCGATTTGGGGAGATGAACTCAGCTCTTTCATCAACGGTAATCAGCGTAAGGACGCTCTGGACGCTGTAATGAGTAACCGACATAGCGCTGCCCACGGTCGTCAGTCGACTATATCTGTAGAACAAGTATCGGCACATTTACCCAAATGTGTAGAGATAATTGACTTCATCGAAAGCCAATGCCTCGGTTCACCACAATCTACTCCCTAGGCGTACACCATTTCATCCAGAGACAACCCCCCATGATCGCTCCTATCCATTCACAACCGAAGGCGACATGCAGGCCTGGTACGTGCCAGGTCGCAAGGGAGATCACACATGAGCACTCAACGGCAGCCGCCTCGCATGTTTGGCGAATCGCTTACCAATTGGTGGGGCGGACTGCGAAAGAGAACCAAGGTCGCCGTCATTATCTTCGGAATTTTCATTTTGCTGGTCGCGATCAATCAGACACTGAGCAGTGGGCAAGGTTCGACTGCTGATCCCCGGCAAAATTATAGTGAGGTGACACCCGACGGCTCTGGAGCTCCTGAGTTTCAGGCTGGATGGGATGAAGTAATGCGTCTTAACCGAGCGGGTCAAGCGTATAGCTCCTGTAATGTGGTGCTACAAGCCGTCCGAAATCAAGGGGGCGTGTCTAACACTTGGTCAGCACTTGGCCACCAAACCGGCGGAGATGTCAGAACTACATACGCTTTTTTCGCAGGCACAGTAGGTGCTTGCGAATATATCGCTGATCAGTAACGAGTATCTTTACGTTACGTTGGGCTGCCGATGCACAAATCGGCATTGGCTTGTGGCTAATCGACGCGGCCAACTTTGATGACCTCGGCGACTTTCAGCCGACGCCGCAACCGTTGGTATATCATGTTTACCTTAGCTCGCCCTGCCGGCTGGACAGGCCGTGCCGCATTAACAGGCCGGACACGCTGAGGATCAGGCCCGTGAAGCTGACCACCTCCAGGGCCAGTTGCAGGTCGCCGGTCGCCTGCTGCACCGCGCCGGTAATCAGCGGGCCCAGCGCAATGCCGCCCGAGCTGGACATCTGGATGAACGCCAGGCTCATCGCGATCTCGCGCGGGCGGATTCCCGGCAGGTGGAACGGCGACGAATACAGCACGGGCCAGAACCCGAAAGCCGCTCCGTTGAGAAATGTCAGCGCCAGCAACAGAGGCAGCGAGCCGGTCATGGTCATCCCGACAAAGGTGACGGTGATCACCACGCCGTTGACCAGCAGGATGGTGCGCCCCCGGTCGTAGGTGGTCGCGACCCAACCCAAAGCGAGACCGCTCGCGCCGCCGGCGAAAATGCCCAGCGCCAGTATCGCCCCCGACCAGACCAGGGGAGTCCGGTGAGCGTCCAGCATGAACGTGGGGTAGAAGCTGAGGAAGCCGGAGAACGCGGTGGTGGCCCCAACGAACCCCGCGCCGCCGATCCACAAATCGCGGTGGCGCAGCGCCCCGCTGAGCACGTTCACGTCCTGCGCGCCCAGTTGGCTCCGGTATTCCGAGGTCTCCCGCTCCCGGCCGAAGATCATCCAGATTACCGTCATGCCCGCGAATACCGCCACGAACGACAACAGGGTCGCCCGCCAGTTGTCGCCCAGCGCCGCGAATACGAACGGCGCCGCTGCCACGCCGCCGCCGACCACCAGCCCGAACATGGCGTTGGAGATGCTGTTGAGCAGCACCACCTGGCGCGACGGGAACCACTGCTGCGTCAGGAAGGCCCGGGCCGGCTGCCGGGCAATGATCGTGATTCCGAAAGCCACTCGCCCCAGGATCAGGACCGCGAATCCGGGCGACAGAGCCTGCGCCAGCAGGCAGAGCGCGCCCAACACCATAGTTACCGTGGTCAGTATCTTGGGCGCGAACCGGGATGCCCACCAGCCGACGGGTATGGCCATCGTCAGGTTGCCCCAGTAGGCCGCGGAACCGAGCATCCCCTGCTGGAAGGGCGACAGCCCCAACTCCTCGCTGATGCCCGGCATCAGGATGCCGATGGTGGAGACGATCATGAAGGCCACCACGGTGGCGGAAACCCAGATGCCCATCACCACCCACCGGTAGGCGGACGCGGATTCCTGCATGGTTTCGCCGGCAACCTGGCTCATGGGAAACGAACTCTCAGCGCCGGGACAGCATACCCTACGTTGACCATGCTGGCGCGGGCCAATAGAATCGGGCTGACTCACAGGAATCTGGCAATGGACTGCGGTTGCATACGGAGGGAGCGCTATGACTACGCCGGCTATTCCCACGGAAGAACAGGTCCTGGGCTGGTTCGACTCGCTGAGCAACTGGGGCCGCTGGGGCGATGACGACGAGCTGGGCACGCTGAACCTCATCACCGACGCCAAGCGTCAGCAAGCCGCCGGCCTGGTCACCGAGGGCATCTCGGTCACCTGCTCGCGCCTGCTGGTGCCGGAGATGGCGCCCGACGTCACCAGCATCCCGCCGCTGCACTACATGGTGTCCACCGGCGAATCGGCCCCGTCGGAAGGCGGCGGCGGCGCCAGCGATTTCCTGGGCGTATCGTTCCACGGCCTGACCGTCACCCACCTGGACAGCCTGTGCCACCAGTTCTGGAACGGCAAGATGTACAACGGCAAGGACGCCGGCCTGGTCAACAACGCCAACAAGGCCGGCGCCGGCGCCATCGACAACGTGAAGCACGGCGTCATCACCCGCGGCGTGCTGCTGGACATCACCGCCGTCAAGGGCCGGGACTGGCTGGACGCCGCCGAGCCCGTGTTCACCGCCGACCTGGAAGCCGCCGAAGAAGCCCAGGGCGTCCGCGTCACCGAGGGCGATGCCCTGTGCGTGCGCCTGGGCTGGTACAAGCGCCGGCAGGAAGTCGGCCCGCCCACCGCTGCCGAGGGACGCCCCGGCCTGCATGCGGAGACTCTGCCCTGGCTGCGCGAGCGCGGCGTGTCCATCGCCGCCTGCGACGCATCGTGGGACGTCGCCCCCAGCGAGTACCCCTACGTCGGCCTGCCCATCCACAAGGTCGGCATCGTCGGCATGGGCCTGTGGCTCATCGACGCGGCCAACTTTGACGAGTTGGCCCCCGTGTGCCGCCGCCTCAACCGCTGGGAGTTCATGTTCACCGTCGCCCCACTGCGCTGGCACAACGCCACCGGCTCCCCGGTAAACCCTCTCGCTACGTTCTGATTTCACCGCCGTCATTCCCGCGCAGGCGGGAATCCAGGAACCTGAACCCCATGACCGACGATAATCACAACGACTACGGCCCCGGTCTCCTGGCGCCCTACCGCGTGCTTGACCTTACCGACGGGCGCGGCCTGCTGTGCGGCAAGATGCTGGCCGACCTGGGCGCGGACGTGGTGCAGGTTGAACCGCCCGGCGGCAGCCCCGCCCGCAACGTCGGCCCGTTCTACCACGACAACCCCGGCGCCGAGCGCAGCCTGTTCTGGTGGGCCTGGTGCGCCAACAAGCGCGGCATCACCCTGGACATCGCCACCGACGACGGGGCCGCGCTGCTCCGACGTCTGGTCGCCAACGCCGATTTTCTGATCGAGTCGGGCGACCCGGGACGCATGGCGTCGCTGGGGCTTGGTTATCCCGACCTACAGGCGATCAACCCCCGGCTGGTGATGGTGTCCATCACCGCCTTCGGGCAGGATGGCCCCTACGCCGACTACCGGGCGTCGGACATCGTCGGCATGGCGTTGGGTGGGTTCATGCATCTGACCGGCGACGGCGACCGTCCGCCCCTGCGGGTCAGCATGCCCCAGTTCTACCAGCACGGCAGCGCCGCCGGGGCCGCCGCCGCGATGATCGCCCACACCCACCGACAGCTCACCGGCGAGGGCCAGCACGTGGACGTGTCCTGCCAGCAGGCCGTGGCCCGCACCCTGGCTCACGCGCCGCAGTACTGGGACCTGGAGCAGACCATCCTGCGCCGCATGGGGGCCTACCGCGAGTCGGCCGGCGGCACCTTCACCCGCATCAACTGGCCCTGCAAGGACGGCTACGTCAACTTCCAGCCGGGCGGCGGCACGGCGGGAGCGGCACGCAGCGTTCGCTCAATGCTGGCGTGGATGACCGAGGAGGGTATGGGCAGCCCCGAACTGGACGCCGTGAACTGGGAGGAGCTGGGCTATGGCACCGCCCGCGCCGAGATCATGGAGATGACCGTGGCGGCCGTCGCGCCGTTCTTCATGACCCACACCCGGAACGAGCTGGCCGACGGCGCGCTGGAGCGGCGCATCCTGCTGTTCCCGGTGGCCACGCCGTCGGACATCCTGGCGCACCGACAGCTGGCCGCCCGCGACTACTACGACCGCATCGAGCATACCGACATCGGCGAGACGGTCACCTATCCCGGCCACTTCGTCAAGGACATGCAGGACGCGAAGCGAGTAGGCATCAGCCGCCGCGCGCCCCACGTCGGCGAGCACAACCGCGAAATCCTGGGCGGCGAACTGGGGCTGAACGACCGCGACCTCGCCCGCCTCACCGAACTTGGAGCGATTTGATGTCCACTTTGCCGTTGGAAGGGCTGAAGGTTCTGGATTTCTGCTGGGTTGCCGTCGGCCCGATGACCACCAAGTACCTGTCGGAGTACGGGGCGACGGTGCTGCGGGTGGAGTCGGCCAAGCGTCCTGAAACCCTGCGCCGGGCCGGCCCCTTCGCCGGCGGGCAGTCGGGCATCAACCGCTCCGGTTACTTCGCCAACTACAACGCCAACAAGTACGGCCTGTCCATCGACATGGGCCACCCCAAGGCGCCGGAACTGATCCTGCGCATCGCGCAGTGGGCCGACGTGATTACGGAGAACTTCACCCCCGGCACGCTGGAACGCTGGGGTCTTGGTTATGACGAACTGAGCCGGGTCAACCCCCGCATCGTGCTGTTCAGCGCGTCCATGCTGGGGCGCGGCGGCCCGATGCAGACCCAGCCGGGCTTCGGCGCGGTGCTATCGTCGCTGGCCGGCTACACCAACATCATCGGCTGGCCCGACCGCGGCCCCGTGAACCCCTATGGCGCGTACACCGACTTCGTGTGCCCCAAGTTCGCCGTCGTTGCCATCCTGGCCGCCGTGGACCGCCAGCGCGCCACCGGACGCGGCACTCACCTGGACATGTCCCAGCTGGAAACCAGCCTGCACTTCGGCGGCCCCATGCTGCTGGATGCCGACGTCAACGGACGCGAACCGGAACTAGTCGGCAACCGCCATCCCGCCGCGTCGCCCCACGGAGCCTACCCGTGCGCTCCCGATGTGAGCGGCGAGACCGACCGCTGGATTACCATCGCCGTGTTTACCGACGAGCAGTGGGCCGCGTTGCGCGACGAGATGGCCGCCGACGGCGTAACCGACGCGCAGTCCGGCGAGTTCCGCACCTTCCGCGTACGCAAGGCCCACGAGGACAAGCTGGATGGCATCATCGCCGGCTGGACGGCCAACCACGACCGGCATGGCCTGATGCGGCGGTTGCAGGCCGCCGGCGTCCCGGCGGGCGTGGTGAACGACACCCGTGATCTCTTCGAGGACGCCCAGCTGCAGCACCGTAATCACTTCACCTGGCTGGACCACCCCGAAATGGGCCCCTACGCCACCGACTACACCGAGTCCCACCTTTCGGCAACACCCGGCCGCCTGGACCGCCCGGCCCCTCTGCTGGGCCAGGACACCGAGCACGCCCTGTGCGAAATCATCGGCCTGAGCGAAGCGGAGTACCGAGAGTTGGAGGAGGCCGGCGCGCTGGAGTGACGGTTGACGTACCTCGTCAACAGTCGCTATATTGTGCCTGCATGATCCTCGGTTACTACGACAGACGGACTGCGCTGTTTGCTTCCGGCGGCTACGTAGCCGCGTTTCAAGGATTCGAGGAGCAGGCGGAACGTCGGCTAGCGATTTTGAACGCGGCGGTATCGCTGGACACCCTCCGGCAGTTGCCCAGCAATCGCTTGGAATCTCTAAGGGGGGCGCGCGCCGGGCAGTATTCCATCAGGATTAACCGGCAATGGCGCATCTGCTTCGCTTGGCCGTCAGACAGTCCTGGGCCTATCGACGTTGAGATTGTTGACTACCATTAGTCAGCGAGGAGGGAACGTAATTATGTTCAAGAGAGCCGTTCATCCTGGCGTGATTCTGAAAGACGAGCTTGCCGAACTGAGCGTAAGTCCCACTGCCTTCGCTCGACAGATAAGTGTACCTCCCAATCGCATCAGCCAGATTATCGCCGGCAAGCGGTCGATAACCGGCGATACCGCCCTGCGCTTTGGGCACTGGTTCGGCGTTGACCCGCAGTTCTGGCTGAATCTGCAAACGCAGTACGACCTGATTATCGCTGAAAGACAATCGGGAGAGGCAGTGCGCGCGTTGCCGACCGCTAAAACGCAAATTCCTGCCGCCTAGTCGTCGGCGGCTACGGCGGCCGGCTCCTCCAGGCGGTTGTCGATCAGGTCGGTGCTGCATGCCGCGCCGTCCAGCAGACCCCAACGCACCATCCAGTGGTAGGTGTCCTCCACGATCTCGTCGGTGTACGGGGTGTTGTACGAGTAGCGGATGCGGGGCAGGTGGAAGTCCTCCGGCGTGATGCCGCCGTACTGCCTGGCCACCGCCGCGAAGCGGGGCTCGTCAATCAGGTAGTGCAGGTACTTGCGCTTGTCGGCGTTGATCCGGTCCACCGCGTTGACGATGGCCCGGTTGATGGCGGCAAACGTCTCCTCGTCCATGTTGTCGCTGGCGTTCTCCGCGCCCAGGTAATGACCCTCGCAGACGGGACGGCAGCCCAGCTTCTCGGCCAGGGTGATCCAGGGTTCCATCAGCGCGGCGGCTTCCACGTCGCCGCGCATCATGGCCTCAAACCGGAACTGCGGGGAGCCGTGATGCACCAGTTTGATCTTCTCTTCGGGAAGATAGCCGGACAGCAGCCGCAGCGCGACGTAGTGGGAACCGGCGTGGAACTGCACCGCCACCGGCTGGTTCGCCAGCGTGCCCGGGTAGTAGTGGTTGGAATCGGGACGCACCAGGATGGCCTGGCTGGCGACGGCCGACCGGAGGGCGATGATGCGCGCGCCCTGCTTGCTTTCATAGGCCCGACGGACCTGACCTTCCTCTCAAGCGCGGTAGATTGCTACCTGCGCGTCCTCGAAGGCCACGTGGCCCAGGATCGGGTTCACCTCCGCGTGGTTTTCGGTGGGCGTCACCCGGCCGCTGTTGAGCGCCGTGACGAACTCCATGTCGATGCCCTCGGCCTCGAACAGCCCTTCGTCTTTGGCCACCAGCCACGGCAGGCTGAAAACCACCCCGCTGATTTCGCTGACTACTTTCTTCATCGCCGATGCCCCTCCGGTAAATCTCGTGGAATCAATAGTAGTGGGCAGTTTAGCAAAGTGAGCGATGGTCGTCTATTTCGGCGGCACGCCAATCGCAGTTGGCCGTATGATACCCCGAAAGGCGTATAATGCCACGTGTATAACTATGCCTTGGAGGGGATCGATAATGACTACGCCAGTACGCCGCCCGCGCGGGGAGACGGCACGCCTGGGCAAGGAGATGTACCAGCGAGACATCCTGCCCCTGGTCGAAGCCGACCACCACGGGGAGGTCGTCGCTATTGACGTGGACAGCGGAGACTACGCCCTTGCCGACACTGCCCTGGCAGCGGTGGAACGTCTGCGGGCGCAGCGCCCCGATGCCGTCAACATCTTGTGCGAGCGGGTGGGGTATCCGACGCTGCGTAAATTTGGGGAATTATATCCCTAACTACACAGGATAGAAAGTGTGTAGTATAATGCCTGAAAAGCCCGAAGGGGTGCAACTATGGCGGATGGTGATTTATCCCTGATCGAAGCCGTGCGGCGGTTCAGTGACGAGAAAGCCGCAGAGGAATGGTTCATAGCTCGGCGCTGGCCTGACGGGATCAAGTGTCCCCACTGTGCCAGCGCCGAGATTTCTGTCCGCGAGAACCGCAAGCCCATGCCGTTTCACTGCCGGGCTTGCCGCCAGTATTTCAGCGTTCGCACCGGGACGCTGCTCCACGCCAGCAAGTTGCCCCTGTCGAAGTGGGCGTTGGCCTTCTACCTGATGAGCGTCAACCGCAAGGGAGTCAGCAGCGTCCAGTTGAGCAAGGCCCTGGGCGTCACCCAAAAGACAGCGTGGCACCTGGAACACCGCATCCGTGAAGCGTGGGCCATCCAGGGTGAACAGTTCGAGGGGCCGGCGGAGGTGGACGAAACCTACGTAGGCGGTAGAGAGCGCAACAAGCACGCCGACAAGAAACTCCACGCGGGCCGTGGCGCGGTGGGCAAAACCGGCGTGGCCGGCGTATGGGACCGGCCCACCGGCCGGATCTACACCGAGATTATTCCCGACTCCACCAAGTCCACGTTGCAGGGTTTCGTGAAAGACCACACCAAACCCGACGCCACGGTGTACACCGATGAACACATCAGTTACCGGGGGTTGCCCAGGACCCACGAGACGGTCCGCCACGGGCGGGGCGAGTACGTCCGGGATGACGTGTCAACGAACGGAATCGAGTCGCATTGGGCGGTGCTGAAACGCGGCTACATCGGCGTCTATCACCAGATGTCGCCCAAGCACCTGCACCGCTACCTGCGGGAGTTCTCCGGCCGCCACAACGCCAGGGCTATGAGCCTGCCGGACCAGATGGGGGCGTTGGCCGAGGGTTCGGTCGGTCGGCGGTTGCCTTATGCCACATTGACGGCGTAGGTCAGTATTTGCCCATCTGCGCCATCAATGCGTCGAAGCGAGTATGGAAGGGCGCCAGTAGTTGTTGACGACGCGGCCTTGCGAATACCGGATAGAGCATCGCAACCATTCGCTCTGACAGCAGTGGGTAGTGATTGAGCCGACGCCAGTGGTTGACGTACCGCATTAGCTCGGAGAACGGGTCCGGCGTCCGCCGGGCCCGTTGCTTTTCCCCGTAGGAAAGCATCGTTCCTCCATTGGTATGTCCCACTGGAGGATTTGCGCCGGCGGGCGGACAGCCCGTATAATGGCATCGTCCGGCCAGACACTAACCCGCGTCCCAGTGGGTTGATTCGCCCCCGTTGCGCAAACAACGGGGGTCCCTTTTTTGTGGCCAGCGAACTATATCACTATGCTCTCGTCCTGTCCCCCCAGCTTTTTGTCGTATTTCTCGGCTTCGTCCATTAGCTGCATAGCGTTGAAGTAAGTGTACCCAGTCAGAGGTGCCCCTTTGAAGAAAAGGGCGAAGGTGCCGTCTTTCTCGTGGATGCTGTACTCACCTTGTTCAG
>JAJDWF010000066.1 GCA_022825745.1 Dehalococcoidia bacterium
CGCTTTCCTGCTTGTCGATGCCCGTGTACTGCAACCGCTTCACGTATTGGCGCACGTAGTCCGACCGCAGCCGGTCCACGGCGGCCTTGCCCTCTGCCATCCCTCGCACCGACCCCCCGGCGATTATCGCCAACGCCTCCCACAGCACCGGGTCTTTCAGCTCACCCGCCATGTCCTTTTCGATGGAACCCAGGGTCCTGCGCAGCGACACGCCGAAGTCCACTCCCTTCACTGCCACCGTCAGCTTCAGCATCCCCAACCCGTATGCCATGTGTCGCGCCTTGTCCTGCAGGCAAAGCCCGAATATCCGCCGGTCAACCGGGTTCGTCGCGTTGTGCATCCCGAACCGGTACAGCAGCAGGGTTAGAGTGCCCCTGGCGATGTATAGCGACACGGAGACTTCCGGCCAACCCGCCCGCGTCTCCAGCATCCTGCGGCTCATCATGCCTGGCGATTCGAGGCCCAACGCGCCGCCGTTGCACAGCGCCCGGTGCCGCATTGCCTCGAAGTGCCGCGCCGAGTCGAACTCCTGCGTCGCCAGGAACATCTTCGGCTCAATATAGGCGTAGTTCATGCGGTGCAGCCATTGCCCGATGGTGTCGATCTCGGCGGTGGCATGCTGCCCCAACTCGGTGCATAGCTGGCACCAGGCCAGTTCCAACTCCTCGGTCAGCGTTGGCAGTTCATCCCAGGAGATGTCCAGCATGGCATTCCAACGCCGTTGGATCGCTTCTTCATACAGCGTCGCCGCATTGTCCGACCACAGCTCATCCTTGCGGTTCACCGAATAGTTGTCCAGCCGCGGCATCCCCGGCGTGGTGAACGAACCGCGCGGCATCCGGGTCATCTCCCGGCTTTCGTCCGGTATCTCCCCGTACACGCCGGTGGCTATGGATTCAACGGTCAACCCGTGCGGCGTCAGTGGAGCGCGCACTCCCCACTGGCGCGTGTCCTTCATCCACGGGAACCGCTCGGTGGGCGACTGTACCGCTTCTTGCTGCGGCTGGTCATCCGGCGATGTTTCGGTAGAGTCTTCGGTTCCGTCGCCGTCCGCCACGTTCTGTTGCACCTGCTCCGCCGCCGAGGAACGGTAGCGCCCGGTGGGGTCGCTGTCATCCACCGGCGTCCCGGGATCTGCGCCGTTGGTTGTTTGATCGTCGTTCTGCGTCGTCATGATGCCTCACCGTAGCGAAATGGCCCGCCGGCTATGAGACGACGGGCCATGATCTTGTCACTGTGACCCCGTACTCGATACGGGGGCGGCTATCTCGTTGCCACTGTTCGGGTTACGCCGCCTTGTAAGCTTCCAGCAGAGCCGGGTTCACCCGTCCGTTTTCGATGCGGTCGTCGAACCCGCAGGACTTCAGCCGCTGGAAATATTCCTTGACCTGCCGTTGCCGAATGGCAGCGAGGATCTTCTTGCCCTCGTCAGCTTTGTCGGCGCCGCCTCCCAGGAGAATCGCCAACGAGTCGGCGGTCAGGTTCGCGCTGCGGGCGGCTGGATTCTCGCCGCCGTTGCCGGTGGCCTGCCGGTCTTCCGCTTCGTCCAGGTAGGCGTGGATCTCTTCGCGGCGCTCGGGCGTGCACTCGTTCATGTAACGAGCATGGAGCACTCCGAACGCCACGTGGCGCGCTTCATCCTGTGCGGCCCGGCGGTAGATGGCTTTCTCAGCGTCGTTGTAAGCCATCAGTTCGCCCAGCCGGAACAACGTCAGCACGTTGCCCTCGCCCACGATGTGCAGGCGGCTGGACATCTCGGTGAATTCTCGCGCGTTGTCGGTGCTGCCGCCGGTCACGTCGCTGACCGAGTCGATCATCCGCATCAGGCCGCCGCCGTTGGCCAGCGCCCGCTTGCGGAACACCTCCATGTGCCGCGATTCGTCCATCACCTGGGTCAGCAGGAACATGCGCACTTCGTGGTAGTCGGGAGACATCTGCGCGATGAAGCGTCCCGGCACGTCCGCCGCCACGAACTCCACCTGCGCGAAGAACGTCGCCAACTGGCACTGCGCCGCTTCAACGTCGTCGGGCAGCGGCCGCAGGGTCTCCCACGGAATATCGGTCGCCGACGACCACTGCCGCGACACCGCTTCCTGGTACAGCTTGGTCAGGTTGTATCCCCACACTTCCTTCTTATCGCGGAACGTGTAGGCCGCATACTGCGGAACGCCCTGGCGCGGCAATGCGCCCCTGGTGCGTTGGGTCTGGTTGGGAGATTCATCCAGCAACTCCGGCGTGTGCTCGGCCAGCGTCGGGTCGTTCGCCAATTCTTCGGCGGCGCCGGGAATCTGCTGCTTCAGTTGTTGCAGCCACGAAAGGTCGAAACCGTTCTGGACCGCCTCTTCCATCTCGGCGGTGGGGCGATCCTGCAATATCGTCATGTTTCTGCCTCCCGTTCCCTAATGTACACGGTGTAAGCGCAATGTACCCGATTGCCGCTCCAAGCGTCAAGTTGACAAAGGGTCGGGATGTTGCTAACGTCTAGGCGTTAACAATCGAATTCACCAACTCCCGCCGGTGGCTCGTACATCGTCGTGATAACGCGACGCAAGGCGAGCTGAAAAGGAAATCCGGTGTAAATCCGGTGCGGTCCCGCCACTGTAATTGGCGAGACGCCCTCCAACCGGGATTGATCCACAGTCCCCGGTTCCAGCCACTGTCCGCTCTCAAGCGGATGGGAAGGCGGAGGCGCGTCGCTATAGCCATCAGCCAGGAGGCCTGCCAGCGGGTGTGTTCCAGCTGCACTTCGTGGAACGAGTGGGCGGACGAACCCGGCTATGCCTGAGGTTTCCCTCGAAAGCCGACCCGCCATCGTTACCCGACTGTAGAAGTGCAGCCGGGTTTTATTTTTCCTGGTTCAGCATTTTCCTTGCGCTGCTCCGGCGGGTCGGTCTCCTCCTCCTCCGACCCGTCGGGGCGCGCATTCCAACCACTGCCGAATCACCCGGCCTCTTGCGTCACTGCTATAATCCCTCCAATACCCTACGCCCTGCTGCCACCGTCAACCCATGATGAGGAGCGCCGCTCATGGCCGAACCTACAGCATCTACCCTTCAGAATATCCTGGAAGAATGTCGCGACGGCGCCGATGGCGTCGGCTTCAACGAGGTCGTCGTGATGCTCGAGAGCACCGCCGCCTCCGCCGAGGTGTACATGGACTTCGACGATCTCCGGTTCACCCCCGACGGCCGCATCGTCACCCTCATGGTGCCCGGCGGCACTCACATGCACCTGGACATGTCCAAGATCCGCGAGGCCGAGTTCATTCACACCACCAACGACCAGGGCCTGCCCTCGTACCAATTGTGGATGCGCGACGGCGACGGCCATCCCGCCATGAGAATCTATCTGCGCAAGTCCGACCAAGACGCCACCAACCCTCCTCGCCACGAGTTCTTCATGGCCCTGCTGGACAAATATCCCGACAAAATCGCCCTCTCCTCCGACGAATTCGGCGCGTCCGGTGACCACCCGTAGCATGACCTCCGCAGTCGTCATCGCCGGCGTCCGCTCGGGGGTCGGCAAAACCACTATCGCCAGCGGAATTATGGGGGCGCTGTCCCGCCGGGGCTTGCGCGTGCAGCCCTTCAAGGCCGGCCCAGATTACATCGACCCTACGTACCACACCATCGCCTGCGGTGTGCCGTCCCGCAACCTGGACACCTGGCTGCTCCCTCATCCCGTCGTCGCCGAGCTGTTCCATCGCGCGGCGAGCGCGGCGGACATCGCCGTCGTTGAGGGCGTCATGGGTGTCTTCGACGGCCATTCTTCTCTCGACGAAGACGGCTCCACCGCCGAACTCGCCAAGCTGCTGGACGCGCCCGTAATTCTCATCGCCGACGCCGGCAAGGTCGCCCGCAGCGTCGCCGCCGAAGTCCTTGGCTACCAGCAGTTCGACCCTGACCTCCGCATCGCCGGCGTGATTCTCAACGGCGTCGGCAGCGAGCGGCACCTGGAGTTCTGCCAGCCGCAGATTGAGGCCACCACCGGCTTGCCCGTAGTCGGCTGGCTCCCCCGCCGCGATGACCTCATTCAACCGGAGCGCCACCTCGGCCTGATTCCCACCGTCGAGGGCACGGTGCTGAGCGATTGGTACGACGCGCTCAACGCCCAGATCGAGCAAACCATCGACTTGGACGCCATCATCCGTATCGCCACCACCGCCGGCCGGTCGTCCAACGCCGGGTCGCAGGTGTTCCCCGATGAACGTCAGCGGGCCCGCGCCGCCATCGCCGTGGCTCAGGATCGCGCTTTCTCCTTCTACTACCAGGACTCCCTGGACCTGCTCTCAGCGTGGGGCGCTGAGGTCGTTCCGTTCTCGCCCCTCGATGATTCCGCGCTCCCGAACGGCGTCGGCGGCGTGTACCTCGGCGGCGGTTTTCCAGAGCTGTTCGCGGAGGACCTTTCCCGCAACGATGGCATGCTCCGTTCCATGCGCTCGGCAATCCACCGAGGCGTGCCGGTGTACGGCGAGTGCGGCGGCCTGATGTACCTCGGCAACAGCCTGTCGGATCTGGACGGCCGACAGTTCCCTATGGTGGGCGCGATCCCGGTGGTGTCCTCCATGGAGGGCCGGCGCCTGCATTTAGGGTACCGTGAGGTGGAAGCCTGCGCCTCCGGCCCCCTGCTCCGCGCCGGCGAGCAGGTGCGCGGCCACGAGTTCCACTGGTCGGTGCTGCAGGACCCGCCCGGCGAAGAGTCCGCCGCCTACCGTGTGGTCAACCAGGCCGGCCGCCCCGAGGGCTTCAGAAACGGCAGCGTTTGGGCCTCCTACATTCACGTCCACCTGGGCAGTCGCCCCGGCCTTGCCCTCCGATTCGTTGACACCTGCGCCGCCACATCCGGCGGATGATTTCCTCGCACAAGGAGACCTCTAAATGACAACGCAAGAAACTCGCCACGGCCCCCAGTCCGTGCGCGGCCCTCGCATCAACAAGGGCCTGGTCATCGTCAACACCGGCAACGGCAAGGGCAAGACCACGGCCGCCATGGGTGTCCTCATGCGGTCCTGGGGCCGGGACATGAAGGTGATCATGCTCCAGTTCATCAAGCACACCACCGCCAACTTTGGCGAGCAGCGCGCCGCCCAGAAGATGGGTGTTTCGGTGCGCGCCATGGGCGACGGTTTTACCTGGCGGTCGCAAGACCTCGAGGCCAGCGCCGACCTGGCCCGCGCTCTATGGGAAGATGCTAAGGAAGTAATCGCCGCCGGCGAGTACGACCTGGTAATCCTCGACGAGTTCACCTACCCCATGCACTACGGCTGGCTGCCCGTCGAGGACGTAATCGACGCCCTCAAGGCCCGCCCCGAGATGCAGCACGTCATCATCACCGGCCGCCATGCCCCCGAAGCGCTGGTTGAGTACGCCGACCTCGTCACCGAAATGAATGTAGTCAAACACCCCTACGACGCCGGCATCAAGGCCCAGCCCGGCATCGAGTTCTGAACCCTTTGTCATTGCGAGCGCAGCGTGGCAATCCCGGAGGATTTACAGGCAACATGACCATTTCATCGCTGGTTGACCAAACCATCGCCACCATCGGCCCGTTGGACGCCGCCGCCGTTGCCGCCGCCGAAGCGCGCCAGGGTGTCCTCACCAAACCTCCCGGCAGCCTGGGCCGGCTGGAATCCCTGTCCATCCAACTCGCCGGAACATTCGGTCAACCGATCCCGCAGGTCACCGGCAAAGCGGTCATCGTAGTCGCCGGCGACCACGGCGTCGCTTCCGAGGGAGTGTCGGCCTATCCCGCCGAGGTGACGCCCCAGATGGTGTTCAACTTCCTGGCCGGCGGCGCGGCCATCAACGCCCTGGCCCGCCACGCTGGCGCGGACATCACCGTAATTGACGCCGGCGTAGCGGTTGACCTTGACCCGCAACCCGGTCTCACCATCGCCAAGATCGGCTACGCCGCCGCCAACATCGCCGCCGGCCCCGCCATGAGCCGCGACGAGGCCATCCAGTGCCTCGAAGTTGGAATCAACGCGGCGAACGCCAGCGCCGACGCCGGCGCCAACCTTATCGCCGGCGGCGACATGGGCATCGGCAACACCACTCCGTCCGCGGCCATCACCGCGGCCATCACCGGCGCCGACGTTGCCACGGTAACCGGGCGCGGCACCGGCGTTGACGACGATGCGCTTGCGGCCAAAATCGCCACCATCCGCCGCGCCCTGGAAGTGAACCGGCCCGACGGCAATGATGGCCTGCACGTGCTCGCCAAGGTCGGCGGATTCGAGATCGGCGTCCTCGCCGGCGTAATGCTGGGCGCGGCCTCCCGCAACTGCGCCGTCATCGTGGACGGGTTCATCAGCGGCGCGGCGGCCCTGATCGCGTGGCGGCTCTGCCCGCAAATCGCCGATAGGTACATCGCGGCCCATCGCTCCGTGGAACCCGGCCACAACGTTGGTTTGCAGGCTATGGGACTATCGCCGCTGCTCAACATGGAAATGCGCCTGGGCGAAGGCACCGGCGCGGCCCTCGCCATGCACATCGTGGAGGCATCCGCGAAAATCCTGTCCGAAATGGCCACCTTCGCCGAGGCCGGCGTCTCCGACCGCGACGACTAGCGTTTTCTGCTCCGACAGTGATTCGAGCCATCTACGCCCCGTTCCTGGTGGCGCTCTCGTTCCTCACCATCCTCCCGGTCGGTCTGTCATCCACAACCGACGTCGAGATTTCCCGCTCCCGCGGCTGGTACCCGTTTGTGGGTTTGCTGTACGGCATCCTCTTGCTGGGTCTGGTGCTGCTGTGGGCACTGGTGTTGGCGCTGCCGCTTTTTTTGCAAGTTCTGGCGGCCTTATTGGTAGTGGTGCTGGCGGTAAGCAACCGGTTCCTGCACCTTGATGGCCTGATGGATTTCTCCGACGCCATGTGGGGCGGCCATACGGTAGAGCGCAGGCTGGAAATCATGCGCGATTCTCGCGTGGGCTCATTCGCCGTGGCCGGTTGTGTCAGCGTGTTGCTGGTGAAGTTCTCCGCTTTGCTGTCGCTGTTAACCGTTCTCTCTGCATCGGGGCTGAGTGCGGTGTTGTTGTTCCCCATGGTGTCGCGGTGGTCAATGACCCTGCTGTTGACCGCTTTCCCCTACGGCCGGCGGCAGGGAATCGGGAGCGCGTTCGCGTCCGGCGGCCGCCCATGGCTGGCAACCGGCCTCGCTCTGCTGAGCGTAGTCGCCGGCGCATGGTTCTTGCTGGGGCCGGTGGGTATCATCGTGCTGATTCTGGTGTCGTTAGTGTCCTTGCTGCTGGGTTGGTGGGCATCGAGGCGACTGGGCGGCGGGCTGACCGGCGACTGCTACGGCGCGGCCAACGAAATCATGGAAGCGCTGGCGTTGGTGCTGCTGCTGGTCCTGTTGTGGCGCGCTGAATTCGGTGGCCCGGGAGTGGCGGTCGTCGTCGGCTACGGCGGCGGTATTCTGACCGACATTCCTTGGCCCATCGGTTTCCCGGGCGATTGGTTTTCCTACTCGGCACCCTGAAATGGACGCACTGGCCCACACCCTCAACGCGTTGCCCGTGCCCCTGGACGTGTTGGCCCTCCTGCTGGCGTTGGCCCTGGACCTGGCCTTTGGAGAGCCACCCAACCGGCTGCACCCCACCGTGTGGATCGGAAAAACCGTGGCGCTGGCCGAACGCATCGCTCCCGGCCCCCATTCGTCATCAACTGTCCAACTGGCAGCCGGTGCAGTTATGGCCTTGCTGGTACCGACGGCATGGGCCGCCGCGGCATGGGCGGCAAGTTTCGGACTGATGCAATTGCATCCGTTGGCCTATCTGGTCGTGGTCGCAGCGTTGCTCAAAACGACGTTCTCGGTGCGGATGCTCCACCGCGTCGCTGCCGGCATCGGGCGGATTTTGTCGTCGGGCGACGTTGATGAAGCCCGCCGCCAGATGTCCGCGCTGGTCAGCCGAGATACCTCGCAACTCACCATCGGGCAGATGGCCGCCGGCGCCATCGAGTCCGTCGCCGAAAACATCACCGACAGCATAGTCGGCCCGCTGCTGGCATTCGCCCTGTTCGGCCTGCCCGGCGCGGTGGCCTACCGCGCCATCAACACGCTGGACAGCATGGTCGGCTACCACGGACGCTACGAATACCTGGGAAAAGCGTCGGCCCGGTTGGATGACATCGTAAATCTTGTACCGGCGCGAATGGCGGCGCTGATGCTCTGGCTGGTCACCGTCGCGCTGCCGGGGATGTCCGCCCGCCGCGCGTGGCGCATCATGCTGTCCCACCGGGGCCGCACGGAATCGCCCAACGCCGGCTGGACCATGGCGGCTATGGCCGGCGGTCTGGACGTGACGCTGGAAAAAGTCGGCCACTACCGGCTGGGCGACCCGTCGCCGGAACCCCTGCCTGCCCACATTGGCATGGCGACCCGCGCCCTCTACGCTACCACCGTCGTCGCCGCTGCCGTCGCCATCGGCCTCATCTGGCTCCGATGGTCCTTCTGGCCGTAGTGTAAGATTACCCGACGCTTTCACGCGCTTGTAATCCAATGCAACACCATCCCAACACATCTACCTCTCCATCCCGTCCCGTCCACGGCGGCATCAAGGAGGCAGAACTGCGCGCTCTGGGCCTGAGCATGGAGGACTGCCTGGATTTCTCCGCCAGCGTTAGCCCATTGGGCCCGCCCGACGGAGTGCAGCAGGCTATCGCCGCCGTTGATCTGGCCGCCTATCCCGACCCCCACTGTCTCGCCTTAACCGAAACCATTGCCGCCCACCACGCAGCTGATGGCATAACGACCGACTCGGTGATCGTCGGCAACGGCTCTACGGAAATCATCCACCTGCTGACCCGCGCCTGCCTGGGACAAGACGCCGCGACCAACGCCGCCGCCCTCCTATTGACCCCGACCTACGGAGAGTACGACGGAGCGGTTCGCATTGCGGGCGGGCGCGTCCTGACGCTGACCGCGACCCGATATTGCTCAAGCTTCTCGTGGGACACGTCCATTGCGGCCGAAATGATTGCGGCGGAACGCCCTGCGCTTGCCTTTGTGTGCAACCCCAACAACCCCACTGGCGCGCTGATGAGCCGGGTTGACCTGGCGGCGCTCGCTGACTCGGTTGCGGCCATTGGTGGCCTCCTGGTGGTCGATGAGGCGTACATCAATCTGTCCGACCGGCACGCGGAAGCCAACGTGGTGGACATTGCGGCGCAACACGGATCGGTGGTAGCCCTGCGTTCCATGACTAAAGACTACGCGCTCACCGCCCTGCGGTTGGGCTATGCCATTGCCGCGCCGCCCGTCATTGCCCGCTTGCAGACGTTGCAGCCCGACTGGAGCGTGAACGGATTGGCGCAAGCCGCCGGCATGGTAGCCCTTGCGGACGATAGGTACCTTGAGCGGGCGCGGCGGGCGGTGGCGGAATCCCGAGACTGCGTAATTGAACGCCTGGAAGCGTTGGGTATCCGGTGTTACCCGACCGCAGCCAACTTCGTTCTGGCGCAGGTCGGCGATGCGGCCGCTCTGCGGGATCAGCTGGCAAGGCAAGGCTTGTTCGTGCGGGACTGCACCTCGTTCGGCCTGCCCGACTGCATCCGCATCGGCCTGAGGCCAGTCGCAGACTGTATCCGCTTGACGGATGCCATCGCCGCATTGGTGCATACCGACCAGACTTTTTGAGGAATTGGCATGGGAATCATCTACATCACCCGGCACGGCGAGACCGAGTGGAACGTCGCCGGCCGAATCCAGGGGCACACTGACGTCCAATTGTCCGAGCGCGGCCACGAGCAGGCGCGGATGTTGGCCCGACGTCTTGCGTCAATACCCATCGACGCGGTTTATTCATCCGATCTGTCGAGAGCCGCCGAAACCGCCCGCGTCGCCGTTGGCGAACGTGACGTTCCCATTACGTTCACCGAGGAATTGCGCGAGTACAACAAGGGGGTATTCGAGGGCTTGACCGAAGCCGAATACCGCGACAAATACCCCGAGCTATACGAGCCGTCAATGGCCAACGACCTGGATTTTGCCCCACCCGGCGGCGAAACCATCCGCGAGACCAGCGCGCGCCTCGCCGGTATCGTCCAAAGGGTCAAAGACGCCCACATGGATCAGAGCGCGCTCATCGTCGGGCACGGCGGCAGCCTACGTGCAGGTATCGTATCCCTGCTCGATCTGCCGCTGGAGGCCAACTGGAAATTCGCCATGTCCAACTGCTCGCTCACGGTAATCTATACCTACCCCGACAACGCCGTCATGCACCTCTACAACGACACGTCCCACATCAGCGGCGTGGTGCGGGCCTGGGAGCGCTAGCTTAACGACGATATCGCGTGGTCCAGGATGTCCGCGGCCAGGTCCATCTGGGCCTCCGTCGTCGTGAAAGGCGGCACGAATCGCAACGCCGAACCGCGCCGGCGCACGCTCATGATCAGCCCGTTTTCCAGGCAGCTGCGCCCAATTTGCTGACCCTGGCTGTAGGCCGGCTCTTTGGTGGCGCGGTCCGTCACGAACTCGATGCCTTGCAACAGACCCCGGCCACGCACGTCGCCGATGAGTTCGTGCCGCTCTTGCAGTCGCTCCAGGTGCCCCCGCCAGTATTGGCCCATCCGCGCGGCCACGTCCACCAGGTTCTCCTCCAGGATGATGTCCAGGCTGGCGATGGCGGCGTTGCAGGTCAGCGGGTCGTTGGAGTGTGAGTGCGCGACTACCAGGCCGGTTTCCACCGCCCGTTCCTCGATCTCGTCCGTGGTGATGGTTGCGCTGATGGCGATCCCGCCGCCAAAGTGCTTCGAGATGGTGAAGATGTCCGGCACCACGCCCTCCTGCTCGGACGCCCACATGGAGCCCAACTTGGCCAGGCCGGTCTGCGCCTCGTCCAGTATCAGCAGCATGCCGCGCCTCTCGCAGCGCAGTTTCAGCTCCTGGAGCCAGCCGGGCGGCGGCTCAATCACGCCTCCCGCGCTGAACAACGGCTCGGTGATGACGGCGGCCATGCGGTCGTCAGCCTGCGCGTCCAGCAATTCAAAGCTGGTGTCCAGGCAGGTGTAGTCGCACGCCGGCCGGTCCTGGCAGAACGCGCAGCGGTAACGATACGGCGCGATGATCGGGTAGTTGCCTGGCGCATAAGGCCCGTATCCGCCGTGCCAACCGGCGAAAGTAACGGCGCGTGCGGCGTCGCTCATGCCGTGGAAGCTGACCACCGGGCTGGCTACCTCGTAGCCGCCGGTATAACGCTTGGCGATGGCCATGGCCGCCTCGTTGGAATCGCTGCCGGACGTGAGGAACATGCTGCGGTTGAGTCCCTCGGGCGCGATCTCCGCCAGCCGGCTCGCCAGGATAATCTCCCGGTCGTTGAACATGGTCATGTGGCTGTGGATCAGCGACTCGGCGCTATCCTGCAACGCCTGTACGATGCGGGGATGGTTGTGGCCCAACGCGGCGCACATCTGGCCGGAGTTGAAATCCAGGTATTCCTTGCCGTTGATGTCGCGCACCACCGAGCCGCGCCCCCACACGAATATCGGCCCGGTCACCCCACTGCGGTCCATGCGGCTGCGGAAGCTATACCGCCGTGCCAGATCCAGCAGTTCTTCTTCCGAGTAGTTATCAACCACGTCCAGCCTCCGTTAGCCTCAATTACGGCCATTCTAGTGCCACGATGGGCGGTGTCAAATGGGGTTAGCGAATTGCTGACCGAAAGAAACGGCCTGCACCGGCGCCGGCCTCGTAGTGGGTATAGTAGGATTGACGGGAAATTCCCACTCCAGGAGTCTTATCAGATGACCACTCCCACGTACACCTACACCTATGACCACATCCACGTCCGCACGAAGGATCCCGAGGGCATGGCCAGTTTCTTCGAGACTATGTTCGGGGCCACCGTGTTGCGCCTGATCCAGAGCGACGGCGTGCCCCGGGTGGATTTGGACATCAACGGACTGGCTATCTTCATAGCATCCGTTCCGCCCGAGGAGCATATCGACTTGAGCCCGCGCGATCCGCACCTGGGCTTGGACCATTTCGGGTTCCGGGTGGACGACATCGACGGCGCGGTGGAAGACCTGCGCGGCAAGGGCGCGGAGATTTACACGGAGCCGCGCACCATACGCCCCGGCGTCCGCATCGCGTTCGTGCGCGGCCCGGACGACGTCAGGATCGAACTGCTGCAACGCGATGGGTCGGGCCTGATGGAGCAATAGCCCCTGGTATGGCCGCTGCCCCAGTCACGGCCCGCTCGTGGTGAGCTTGTCGAACCATGAGCGGGCAATTCGGATCAGAGTCGGCGCCGCCGCAACCACCCCCAAAGCGCCAACGCCGACAATAGAATCCCGATCACGATGAGCATCCAGCCGATTCCTTTGATGAGGAATACCGCCACGGGTGTCAGCAGGAACAGTCCGAGGAACAGCAGGGCCAAACCGCAGCCGAGCGCCCCCGGCGGCCCGGTCGCTCGGAGCATGAAAGGTCCGCGGTCGAGCATGGCGGCCCCTACCCCGCGAGGATGTAGGTAGCTTCACGCTCGGTGACCCGGCCCTCCTCACGCAGTTTTTCGAGGTGAGTGCGAACGTTCCGCCCGGCGGCGTCGCGCAATGATTTGCGCAGGTTCCTCGGGTAAACGGCGCTGACGATTTCATCAACGGTCGCTGCGCCGCCGCCCACCGCGGCAAGCACCTGGTCTTCCCGACCCTGCCGGTGGGCGATCTGCAACTGGATACGGTGCTCGCCGCGCATGATGGTGTTGCCGTGCCCGGGGCAGACTACCACCGGGCGCGTTTTCGCCATGCGGCTCAGGGAGTTCATGTATTGCTTCAGGTTGCGCACGCTGGACGACGAGTTGCCCAACAGGTTGTCCCCGCTGAACAGCACCCGGTCAGGCCGCAGGAAGTAGCAAACATGGTCTTCCTCATGGCCCGGCGTAAACAGAGGCCGCAGATTCGCGCCGCCGCCGGTGGCGATGATCTCCCGGGCTGAGAGCGCCTCTACTGAATCGCCGCCCAGGATGTGCTGCAACCTGGGGGACAGTTTGGGATGGCATCGCACGGCGCACCCAAACGCCTCCTGCAGCCTGTCCAGCCCTCCGATGTGGTCGCCGTGGCCGTGGGTGATGAGGATGGCGTCGATGGTCGGACTGCCCAGTTCTTGCCAGTATTCCAGGATCTGGTAACGCCAGTGTCGGTACGGCTCCCCGGAGTCGATCATCACCATGCTCTCCGCGGGGTCCCCCACGAAGTAGATCTGGGTGCCGCCCGGGTGCATGGCCCCGTAAGTGTTGGGATCTTCGGCGACGTGGGTGCTGTACACGTGGTCTGTAATCTGCATCGTGCGACTCGCTGGGGTTCCCGGAATAACGGACAAGGTACGGATGTCTTACCACTCTTTTCCGTTGATGTAGCGGTAGGCCGCGATGGCCGCAGTCGCCCCGTCGCCGGCCGAGGCCACTAGTTGGGCGGCGGACTGCTGACGGATGTCTCCGGCGGCGAACAGTCCCGGGTGCGGGGTGTCCATGGACAGGCCGACCGGAATGTGCCCCGCGTTGTCCAGCGGGACGAGATCGGCCACCGCCGCCGAGTTGGGGTCGAGGCCCACGTAGATGAACAGCCCGCTCAGCGGTTCAACGGTCTCGCCGTCGGCGGTGCGGACCCTGACGCCCGTTACGGTGTCCTCGCCGACTATCTCCGCCACCTCCGCGCCGTACCGCACTTCAATCTTTGGGTTGCCGGCGATGCGGTCCCGCAAAACCTGCTGGGCGTCCAGGGAATTGCCACGGACGAACAGGATGACCCGCTCGGTGTACTCGGTCAGCGTAAGGGCTTCGTCGGCGGCGGAATCGCCGCCGCCGACCACGGCGACGGTCTGCCCCATGTAAAGCGGCCCGTCGCAGGTGGCGCAGTGGGACACGCCGCGCCCCTCAAATTCTTCCTCGCCGGGGATGCCCAGGGAGCGCAGGGATGAGCCGGCGGCCATGATGACGGCTTTGCCGAGATAACTGCCGCCCATGTCCCCGGTAACGCGCAGGTACTCGCCATCCATCGAAACGCCGGTGACGGTGTCCATCAGAACCTCGACGCCGGCGTTCATGGCCTGTTCCTGGGTTGCCGGCCCCAACTCGTAGCCGGCGATGCCCTGTGGAAAACCAGGGAAATTCTCGATCTTCTCAAGGTTGATGATCTGAGCGCCGGCCATCATCTGTTCAACGATGGCGGTGTTCAGACCGTAGCGGGAAGCGTAGATGCCGGCGGTCAGGCCGGCCATCCCGCCGCCGATGATTAGTACGTCGAATTCTTGGTCAGGCACCGGGAAACCTCTCTATATAATTGGGTATCGGGTCGATTGCCAGATGCAATTCCCGGTGATTGTACCATCGCCTGCCGCTATCGACCGGTATTCCGCTCTGCGGCCTGCGGCTCCGGGGCGTTTTCGAGCAGCGCTTTCACCTCCAACGCCGAAGGGACGTCGGGAGCCAGAGTACTCCGCTCCAGTTCCTGGGCGACTTGGTTAACTCTCTGCCGGGCGAACTGGCAGTATTCTTCGGACAGGTCGATGCCCACGTATTGCCGTCCCTCCATGAGGGCCGCGACTGCGGTGGTTCCGCTGCCGATGAACGGGTCCAGGACAACTTCGGCGGTAGTGGCCGCGATGGCGCGTCGGGCCAACTCCACTGGGAAGGATGCGGGATGCGGATTGCCGCGGTCCTGCCGGATCTGCCACACATCCCCCACGCTGCCGGCTTTGGGCGCCAGGCGGAATTCAGGTTTGGCGATCAGGTAGATGACCTCATACGTGGGCAGGAAGTACCCGGGGTTGTGATTGAATCCGCCGGAACGCTGCCAGATGATGATCTGCCGGACCGGAAAGCCGTCGATGATGTCCGTCCGGTCTTGCAGCAGCCCTTTCTGCACGCGCCACTTGTGATTGTAGAAAATTGCGCCGTCGGGGGTGAGCACCCGTAGCATTTCGTTCAGGCATCGACGCTGCCAATCGACGTAATCCGCATGGGGCATGGAATCCGTGTGGTTGGCGTAACCCTGCATCAAGGCGGCC
Source organism: Dehalococcoidia bacterium (assembly GCA_022825745.1). Taxonomy (GTDB): domain Bacteria; phylum Chloroflexota; class Dehalococcoidia; order Lucifugimonadales; family UBA3495; genus Bin87. Next base: position 15,004 of record JAJDWF010000066.1, read on the forward strand.
CGCGACCACTTCCCGCCGTTGCCGTTCTTCATGCCGTTGCCGCTGCTGTTCAGCAGGTTGTAGGGCGGAGAAGTGACCACCAGATTGACCGAAGCTTCCGGCATCTCGGTCAGCAGGGTCAGGCAATCGCCGTGATGGATTTGGTTGATCCAGTTACGCATACTTTGGCGAGATTCAAAAAATTAGACAAAGCAGTACGCCGTATTGAACACGATAGGGCGATGCTTTCGCCTAGCGACGAGCCGGCGACTTTTGACTAATCCGCCGTTGCGCCTTGCCAACCTGCCGCCTACAATGGCGACGGCAACGCAAATTGCATCCCAGAATCCGGCTCACGGGGCCGGATGCCATCAGGAGGCGCAACCATGCCCATTGAGAAGCTTTCCCCCGCCTTAGACGCGATAATCGACACCGACGCCCCCATCGAAGAACACGGCTCCGGATTCGGCGGCTCGGAGGGTCCCGCCGAGGGCCCCCTCTGGTGGAGCGACGGCGGATACCTGCTGTTCAGCGACATCCACAATAACCGCCGGATGCGCTACACCCCCGGATCGGGCGTTACCGTTGAGGCGGAACCGGTCAATCGACACAATGGCCTCACCCGCGACCTCCAGGGCCGGTTGATCGCAGCCGAGCACGACGGCCGCCGCATCAGCCGCCTGGAGCACGACGGGTCCACCACCGTACTGGCCAACCAGTTCCAGGGCCGGCAACTCAACCGCCCCAACGACGTGGTGGTGAAGTCCGACGGCAGCATCTACTTCACCGACCCCTGGACCTTCCGCCGGCCCCGCGAACAGTGGGAACAGACCATCTCCGGCGTCTATCGTCTCTCGGCCGATCTCGGTACCTTGACACTGCTGGTCGCCGACTTTGTGGTGCCGAACGGCCTGGCATTCTCACCGGACGAAACCGTGCTCTACGTCAACGACTCGCGGAAGGGCATCATCCGCGCCTTTGACGTGCAGGACGACGGCACCGTGTCGCTGGCAACCCAGCGCTTGTTCGCGGATATGCGCGGCGAGCGTGAGGGTGTGCCGGACGGCATGAAGGTGGACACCGAGGGCAACGTCTATTGCGGCGGCGCCGGTGGCTTGCACATCATGAACGCCGGCGGCGAAACCCTGGGCATCGTGGTTCATGGCCAGCCGGCCACCACCAACCTGTGCTTCGGCGGCGATGACTGGAAGACGCTGTACTTCACCAGTCGCAACACTGTGGGCAGTGTGCCCATCAAGGTCGCCGGCGCGCCCGTGCCGATCAAGTAAAACCCACCACCAAACACAAGGAGGCCAAATCATGCGCGTAGTACGCATCGCCAATGTAGAACACGTACCCCTGGGCCCTGCTGAGCCGGTTCCCGGCTGGACGGGCGGCGAGGTGCATCGAACCCGTCAACCCATCATCCCGGAGGGCGAGAGCGACTTCTTCAACGCCAGCGTCGTCAATTTCCAGAAGGGAGCGCAGACTGGCTGGCACCGCCACAGCAGCGACCAGATCCTCGTGATTACGGTCGGGAACGGTATCGTCGCCACGGAGACCGAGGAGCATCACGTTGGCGTCGGCGACGTGGTACAGGTCAAGGCCGGTGAAAACCACTGGCATGGTGCCACTGCCGACGGCTACATGGGCCACATTACCATCACCACCAATGACAGTACCGCCAGCCGGTAGAAGATACGCGATGAGATAGGGGCGAGAAATCGCCCCTACGATCACAGGAACAGGATCATGGACCTGATTGACGAGATTCTGGACAACGTAAAGACTATCGCCGTGGTCGGGCTGTCGGACAACCCCGCGCGGGACAGCCACGGAGTTTCCGCCTACATGCAGTCCCAAGGCTACCGAATCATGCCGGTGAATCCGGCCCTCAATCGGGCGGAGGTGCTGGGAGAACAGTCGTATGACGATCTGGTATCAGCGTCGGCGGCGGCGCGGGAACAGGGCGTAAAAATCGATCTGGTGGACGTATTTCGTCGCAGCGAGTTCGCCGGCGCTGTGACTGATGACGCCATCGCCATCGGCGCGCGATACGTGTGGATGCAGGACGGCGTGGTGGATGAGGCAGCAGCGGAAAGGGCGGAAGCCGCCGGTCTCGGCGTCATTATGGACGACTGCATACTGAGGCAACACAAGCGGCGACGAGGTAGATAATTTAGAGCGAGAGACAGGTTTCTCAGGTTGGTGTGAGAGCCGTTTTGCCTTGACACTCCAACCCGCCGGCGAGTAGTATGCGTGCATCTGCCCGGAACCGTCGCGCGGGCGCGCTGTCTTGTCGTGGTCGCTACGGTATCCGTCGAAAGCCCAACCGGTTCACAACCGAAACCGTCGTGACAATTGCAGGAGGTATTTGCTATGCCCAGCAACCAGGAAATTGCCCAGATGGCGCACTTGATGCGTCGCGCCGGCTTCGGCGCGAGCTACGCTGAGATAGAAGAGCGCGCCGCGAACGGCTACGAAGCGACCGTCGAGGAACTGCTGAGTCCCGGCGCCCAGCCGGACTTGGAGATGGACATTCTCGAGCGTCATTTCGTCGATTGGAAAGAGATGAACGCCCTGGAAGTAAACCAGGCTTATCTCACCTACAGGATGATCAACACCCGGCGCCCGTTGCAGGAAAAGATGGCCCTGTTCTGGCACGGGATCCTCTGCACCGGCAACTCCAAGTGCGAGCATGGCCGGCAGATCCAGCTCCAGTTGGACATGTTCCGGGAACTGGGCATGGGCAGCTTTGAAGCTCTGCTCAAGGGTTTGTCCCGCGACCCGGCCATGGTGTTCTACCTGGACAACTGCATGAGCCACAAGGACGCCATCAACG
>JAJDWF010000069.1 GCA_022825745.1 Dehalococcoidia bacterium
GTTGCTGGCCGGATAGCCGCCGACGTGGGCCGGTTGAAGGGCTGGCCGCTCCAGCGCGGGGCCGGATGGTTCTTCTCGCCGATCTCCATCAGCTTTTCGCCGGTGACGCTGAACTTCTGGATGGTGTGGATGCCGTCGTCGGCGGCCAGCAGGGTGTCGTCGGCCGCGCTGTAGTACAGGCCGTGGGTGCGGTTCTCGCTGAAATGGCCCTGCCCGAAGGAACGCTCGAAATTGCCGTCCTTGTCAAAGACCATGATGGGGTGTTCGCCGCGGGTCAGGATGAACACGCGGTCGTCGCCGTCCACGGCCACGCCGGGGCACTCGAGCAGCCGCATGCCGTCCGGCAGCTTCAGCCAGTCCGCAACGAAGGTGTACTGAAAATCTCCCTGCCCATAGGTTTCAGGCATGATTCCTCTCCCTGTTCTAAGTGTGTGGTGGGTTTGATATGCAATGGCTATCTTACTTGCCGCCGCACTACTGGGCAATACACCCGCCGTAGATGATGATGGCTACCTTGCCGTCCATTCGGCCCATGCTGTTTCTCTCCTACTGCTTCGGCGGCAGGTTTTCGTCGATGATGGCTTGTAGTTGCGGAACCAATGGCGGCAGATGCTCCTGAACGATGCGCCACAACGCGTCAAAATCCACCGTGTCGTACTCATGAATCAGCACGTTGCGCAAATCGGTGGTTTGACGCCATGGGACATGCGGATAGCGAGCGCGGAACTCCTCCGGAACGCGGCGGGCAGCCTCACCCAAAACTTCCAGAAGCCTCACCATAGCCAGCTCAAACATCCGATCCAAGTCCAAATCGGCCCGGCGACGACCTTCCGCCAGCTCCATCGCTTCCTTGCCGTGGTCGCGCATCTGCTGCACGGCCACCATGGGATCACGGCGCGACATAGATTTCCTCCGCTTCCTCCAGGACTTCCTGGCGGAAGTACGGGCTGAGGGACGCCGGAGTATGCAGGTCCACTTCCCGATGCAACAGGTCGATGAGTTCGTAGCGCATGTCGAAGAACTCGAACCCTTCGGTATAACCCGGCTCGTACTCTATCAGCACGTCCACGTCGCTCTGGGGAGTGAAGTCGTCGCGGATCACCGAGCCGAACAGCGCCATGCGGCGGACGCGATGGCGCCGGCAGATCTCGGCGATTTCCTCGCGGGGTATGTCGATACGGGCCGGCATTTCGCTCACGCGGCGTTGCTGTCGTCCATGAACATGCCCACCACGTTGCCCTCGGTGTCGCGGAAGTTGGCGAAGTGTCCCACGCCGGGGATGGGCGTTCTCGGAGTGACGATCTCACAACCGGCGGCGGTTACTTTAGCAACGTAGGCGTCCAGGTCGTCCACGTTGATCACCACCAGGGTTCCACCGAAATTGACCGCCGCCCCTCGGGAGATGAGCGCGCCGCCGATGCCGTAGGGTTCATCGTCCCCGCCGGTGTTCTGCAGGTAGTATTCCTCCGGCCCGTCCCACTTGCTGGACTGCCAGCCGAACACGTCCGCATAGAACTTGTTGGCCCGCTCGGCGTCGTCGAAAGGCAGTTCAAAATGCACTACTTTGGGCATGCTTGCTCCATTAGCGGTGTTGGCGGTTACGGCAGGGGCGGGTTTAAAACCCGCCCCCACACAGTCATCATTAGGCTTCGGTCAGGCGATGGCGGATGAGCCCTCGCCCTTGAGGTAGTCGGCGGTGCGCAGGGCCAGCGCCTGGATGGTGGTGGTGGGGTTGATGCAGGCGCCGGTGGTGAAGATGCTGCCGTCGATGATGAACAGGTTCGGCACGTCGTGGGCACGACCCCAGCGGTCCACCACCGAGCGGTCGGGGTCGGTTCCCATGCGGGCGGTGCCCAGCAGGTGCCAGCCCGCGTTGCGCCGTAGACGCGACGAAATGACCCGCCTGGCTCCGGCGGCCTCCAGCACCTCGCTGGCGCGGGCGATGCCGTGGTCCAGCATGGCCCAGGTGTTGTCGCTAACCGTGTAGTCGATCTTGGGCGCGGGGATGCCGTCGCCGTCGGTGAGGGTCGGGTCGAGGGTTACACGGTTGTGTTCCTCGGGCAGGTCCTCGGTCATGATGACGATGCCCATCTGGTGGCGGTACCGCTCGGCAAAGTTTCCGTGGTGTCCCTCCCCCCATTCCACCTGCTGGCCGACCAGGCCGCCCAGGGCGAGCTGGAGGGGAGCGCCGCCGACGTTGGAAATCTGCATGTCGTAGCCGCGCACGAACCCCCGGCGCAGGTCGGTTTCGTAGAACTCCTGGCTGAGCATGGAGGAACCACGGGGGCCCTGGTCGGGTCCCAGATCTTCGTCGAACAGGCCCAGCACGTAGCCGCAGGGGTGGTGCATCAGGTTGCGGCCCACCTGCCCGCTGCTGTTGGCGAGGCCGTTGGGGAACAGGGCGGATCTGGAGTTGAGCAGCAGGCGGGAGGTGCCGACGCCGTTGCAGGCCAACACGACGACCCTGGCGTACTGAGCCTGCAAGTCGCCGTTGTGGTCGTAGTAGGCCGCGCCGGTCGCCCGTCCGTTTTCGTCCACCAGGATCTCGCGGACGCGGGCGTGGGTGATCAGGCGGGCGCCCTGCTTGAGCGCGCCGGGCCAGAAGATAATGTCGCTGCTGGACGACGAGCGCAGGTACTCTCCAACGTCGGGCTGCCGGCCGTCGTACTGCGTGGACGCCACCGCGTTGTCCGAAGACCACCAGTGCCAGCCCAGCTTGTTGAAGGCGCGGGCCAGCATCTCGCCGCCTGGCCCGATGGGCAACGGCGGCGTCGGACGCGCCGGCTTGGGCGGATAGGCGGTGTCGCCCTGCAATCCGCTGACGCCGTGGGCGCGGTCGTTCTGGTCGTAGTAGGGTTCCAGTTCGAAGTAGTCCATGGGCCAGTCGTCGGCGACGCCGTCCAGGGACTTGAGGCGGAAGTCCGACGGGTGGAACCGGGGGAAGTGGGAGCCCCAGTGGATGGTGCTGCCGCCCACAGCGTTGTACATGTACGGCGCGATGGGGGTGTCGTCCTCGTTGACCGGATAGTCCTCCGGCAACCCGCGGAAGTTGGGGTTGGGATGGAAGTCGGTCTGCCAGTGCAGTTGCGCCTGCGGTTCGCTGACCGGGAAGGCGTTGAGCGGCACCCAGCCGCCCTGCTCCAGGCACACCACCTTGACGCCGGCCTGGGTCAGGCTCCAGGTGAAGGCTCCGCCGGAAGCGCCGGCCCCGATGACGAGGACGTCGGCGATATCGTGTTTGCTGCCCATAATTGCAGTTCCCTCTTGTCGATAGTTCAACGGTGTTCGGCGGGCCTACTTGCGCTCGAAGACGGCCGCCACGCCCTGGCCGCCGCCGACGCACATGGTTTCGAGGCCCCATTGGGCGTCCTGGCGTTCCATCTCGTGGAGCATGGTGGTGAGGATGCGGGCGCCGGTGGCGGCGATGGGATGGCCCAGGGAGATGCCGGAGCCGTTGACGTTGAGGTTGTCCTCGTGGGGCAGTTGCCACTCGCGCAACACCGCGAGCACCTGGGCGGCGAAGGCCTCGTTGAGCTCGATGAGGTCCATGTCGCCCAGGGTCATGCCAATCTTGTCCATGACCTTGTTGACGGCGGGCACGGGGCCGATGCCCATGGTGGCGGGATGGCAGCCGGTGACGGCCCAGCCGCGCAGGTAGGCCATGGGGGTGAGGCCCAGCTCGTCCAGCTTGTCCTCGGCCACCACCAGGCACACGGACGCGGCGTCGTTCTGACTGCTGGCGTTGCCGGCGGTGACCACGCCGTCGCGCATGACGGGACGCAGGCGGCCCAGCACTTCCATGGTGGTGTCGGCGCGCGGGCCCTCGTCGGCGTCGAAGATCTTGGGGTCGCCGCGACGCTGGGGGATGCTCACCGGCACGATCTCGTCGGCGAACTTGCCGGAGTCCCGGGCGGCCACGGCGCGCTGGTGGCTGCGCAGGGCGTACTCGTCCTGCTCCTCGCGGGGGATTTCGTACTCGCGGGCCAGGTTCTCGGCGGTCTCGACCATGCCGCCGGGGATGGGGCCGAAGCGTTCGTCGGGCGCGATGGTGACGCGAGCGCGGGCCAGGCGGTCGTGGAAGGTGACGGAGCCGAAGCGGGCGCCCCAGCGGGACTCGTTGCTGTAGAACTCGGCGCTGCTCATGCTCTCCGCGCCGCCGGCGATGACCACGTCGGCGTTGTCGGTCTGGACCAACATGGAGGCGTTGAGGATGGCCTGGAGGCCCGAGGAGCAGCGGCGGTCCAGCTGGTAGCCGGGCACCTCAATGGGCAGGCCGGCCTTGAGTCCGGCCAGCCGGCCGATGGCGGGGTTCTCGCCGGACGGGTACCCGTGGCCCAGGATGACGTCGTCCACCCGGGCGGGGTCAACGCCGCTGCGTTCCAGGGCGGCCTGGATGACGGTGGACGCCAGGTCGGCGGCCGGCACGTCGCGCAGCGCGCCGCCGAAATTGCCGACGGCAGTGCGGACGGGCGCGACAATGGCTACTCCTCTCATAACGACACTCCTTGTCCGCTGCGTGCGGACGCTCGATGCAACAGGAAAATGGTGTCGGTATGATACTCGCTGCCCGCGCCGGTGTAAAACCAACGACGCCCGCTTGACCACCGGCCATTCATCCTGAGCCTGTCGAAGAACGAGCGGCCAGCGGTCGGCCCTGTGCTACAATCGATTGTGGCGACGCGCCAGCATGGGGGCTTAGCTCAGTGGGAGAGCACCTGCTTTGCAAGCAGGGGGTCAGGGGTTCGAATCCCCTAGCCTCCACCAATGAAAGGGTGGTATCCTCTCGGGAGCACTAAGCATGACGGCATTCAGTGGTTCTCGCCGGGGCAATCTCGTCTCGAAAATCTGATGCCAGCTCTTTATAACACGAAGCGGTGCCTAGATCGTGGAAACGTAGCCTCATCGGGCCAACCGAATAGAAAATGAGGAGGATACGATAATGGGAGTCGAAATCATTGAAGGCACTAGCCACAAGCCTGCCTCGACTAGTGAATTGCTTAGAATTCTGCGCGATCAGGACGAAGTGTCTGGACAGTTGTTTACAGGATACCCGATAGTGGCTACCTCGGAAGGACCATATCCAATTGACGCGCTGATGGTCGCTGAGGATAAGGGAATCATTGTGTTCGATCTTATCGAAGGCACGTCCGAAGGCGATTATGGGTCGCGCCAAGACGACTCCGCTAACCTTATCGAAGCGCGTCTCAGACTGCACAGGGACCTTCTCGAAGGGCGCCGTCTTCGGATTCCCATACACACGATATCTTTTGCTCCTGGCATAAGCAATTTGCCCGAACCGAACACGTACCCGATGTCCGGGATAGAAAATGTTGTTAATGTGCTGCAACGCTTCAGATGGGATGACCCAGACCAAGCAGTCTTTCAGTCCGCCCTTTCAACAATTGAGAGTATTTCCACTATACGGCAAAGCCGTACTAGGCGCACCGTTAACGTGCCAAATTCAAGAGGCGCCAAACTAAAGAAATTAGAGGAATCAATCGCCACACTCGACAATCCACAAAGCAAAGCAGTTATCGAGACGGTTGCCGGCATACAAAGAATCCGCGGCTTGGCTGGATCCGGTAAGACAATTGTCCTGGCCCTGAAGGCTGCGTACCTCCACGCCAGAAATCCCGATTGGAGGATCGCCGTGACGTTTAACACCCGATCCCTCAAGGGACAGTTCCGCAGGTTGATCAACAACTTCAGCTTAGAACAAACGAATCAGGAGCCCAATTGGGATAATCTCAGGATAGTAAATGCGTGGGGCGCTCCAGGAGGAGTCGAAAGAGACGGCATATATTATGAATTTTGTCGTGTCAACGACGTTGAGTATTTGGATTTTCGAACAGCGAGAACACGGTACGGTCGGCAGAATCCATTTTCGTCCGCCTGCGAGGTTGCCTTTCGCGCGTCCCGCGACAGTACTCCAGTCTACGACGCTATTCTTATCGACGAAGCACAGGATTTCTCGCCGTGGTTTTTGCGACTTTGCTATCAATTGCTAAGGAACCCTAAGAGATTAGTGTACGCATACGATGAGCTGCAGAACCTCTCTGGGGAATCACTACCTTCACCGGAACAGATCTTTGGTAGCCTGGACGAGGGGACGGCAGCAGTTGGTTTCAGCGAAACGGTCGGAGATGGTCCGAGGCGAGACATTATTTTGCAAAAGTGTTACAGAAATTCGCGACCGGTGCTGGTGACCGCGCACGCCCTCGGGTTTGGTATTTGCAGACAGCCACAAGCTCAGACCGATACCGGTCTAATCCAAATGTTTGACAATCCTATGCTTTGGACAGATGTAGGGTATACGGTCGTATCCGGAGAATTGGAGGACGACAAGCGAGTCGTACTACAACGGACCCCTGATACGAGTCCAATGTTCTTGGAAGATCATTCGAAAGTCGATGACTTGATCACCTTCATACCTTTCCGAAGTGAAGAAGAGCAGACCAATTGGCTAGTAGGTGCCATAAAGAAAAACCTTGAAGAAGACGAACTGAGGGCAGATGATATCGTAGTCATCAACCCTGATCCGCGCACTACACGAACGAATGTTGGTCCGATACGTAGACGGCTGTTCGCAATGGGGATCAACTCTCATCTGGCCGGCGTTGATACTGATCCAGACACCTTTTTCCAATTAGATCAGGAATCTATTACGTTCACCGGGATTTTTCGCGCCAAAGGCAATGAGGCGGGGATGGTGTACATCATCAACTCTCAAGACTGCCACTCATCTGCTCCAAATTTAGCCAGCATCCGCAATCAGTTGTTTACCGCGATGACACGAAGCAAGGCTTGGATCCGGGTACTTGGATTCGGTGCGGAAATGCAAGAACTCATTCGGGAGTATGAAAAGCTGAAAGCTTCGAATTTTGAGCTCGATTTCACTTATCCGAATGCCGAACAACGGAAGCAATTGCGTATCGTCCATAGGGACATGACGGTTGATGAGCGCAACCGTTTAGAGAACAGACAAAGAAGCTTGGCTGACCTAGTTGGCGATCTCCAATCAGGTCACCTTCACGTAGAAGACATCGATCAAGATTTGCTTACCAAACTCAAGGAGTTACTGCAGTGACGATGTTGCCAAGCCCAGATGAGATTTTGAAACAAATCAATGAAATCATCGGACATCTGATTGAAACCGGTTTAGCTGATCGTGAATATGGAGCTTTTCAGAGGGGCAGCGCTGGCAACATGGAAATCACTTTTCACGGGGCGGATCATGTCTCGATCGCGATGAAGGATCGTTTTTACGCAGAAATATATCAACACATGTTGGAGGCCGGAGCGTATAATGTCAAATTGCTAGACGGTGCGTTAATGCAAATGATGTATATATTTGCAAACGGAAATCTTCTGAGACACCGTTTAGCATTCTTTCCGTCTCCTAACTTAGAAGAGTTCCAAAACAATCCAGAGATTTATCTCTTAGATGAAATGTACGCCGATGTCGTGGAGAAGAATATTGTGTCGGTGCCTATCAGATTTGACTATGATGCAAGTGAGGAAGTATATCAAGAAATATCTCATCCTAAATCGCATCTAACACTGGGGCAATATGAGCATTGTAGAATACCGGTAACGGCACCGCTTACGCCGGACCGATTTGTGGAGTTTATTGTTCGGAATTTTTACCACGTAGGGTTTACACAATACGCGAATGGCATCCCAACATTTACGGACGGATTTCCGAAATCCATATCCAGTGTTGAACGCAATGTTATTCATATCGCCGTTCCTACGTAAATGTAGAGTTGCAAGTTGCACTCGCCGGGACACCATGGTGTGGATGATGCCTCGCAGACTCATAGCATTCATGGGCGGGGCGAATCCTTGGCGACGCTGTTCGCCACCCAAAGCGCCATCTACGAGTGCCTCGGCTGTGGAGTGACTATGTGCTTGCGCCGGCCTTCGACAAGGGCGCGGCCGACTGCACCATCAAAACCTTCTTACCTCCCGATGTTCGAGCGGCAACGGGAGGCGGACTATTGTGGCGACGCGGCTTTCGGAGGACCCGGAGCGGTCGGTGCTGCTGCTGGAGGCCGGGCCAGACTATCCCAACTTCAACCTGTTGCCCGACATGCTCAATCAGTTCGGGCCCCCGCTCCTCGAACCACTTTGAATCGGCCTCCACGTAATGATCGCCTGCCGCCGCATATTCACGCCCTTAACGGTCAGACCCTCGCCGGACTCTTCCAGCAATTCATCCGCCGCCGCGCGCAGTCTTTCGTCTGCATCGGAGCCTTCCTCCACAAACAACCTTCGCCGAAGTTCCTCCAGTATTGAACTGCGGTCTGTGCCCAATACCGGAATTACAGGACTGAGCATCGTCACGTCGGGGAATATATCCATCGCCCACATGAGATTCAGCAATTCCGGGACGCCCGGCAGCGGGGTGAATCTCTTGCCGTGCACGCGTTCGTAGAACGGAGCATACTGCGCACTGGGTGTCTCCATCATCTCCAGGATCACCACGCGGTCCCTGGCGCGTTCTTCCAACTTCCTTACGAATGGCGCGGCTTCCAACACGTGATGCAACGCCCAGGAGCAGAGGGTTACGTCCGCCGAGGGAACTTCCACATCCTCCCACCGCTCATGGATGGCGGCCACGTTGGTAAATCCGAATTCTGCCACGCGGGTCCTTAGCAAATCCAGCGACTCGGCGGAGGAATCTATTACGGTCACCCGCTTGGCGCGCGTTGCCAGGGGCAGGGCAAAGCGGCCCGCGCCGCCGCCAACGTCCAGGACCTCGGCGCCTTCGCCCACGACTTTATAGAGGCCGTTGAGCGCGGGATCGTCGGTACGGTACGGATCCTGTGGCTCGGCGGCAAACACAGGACGGCTATGACCCTGCTCCTGTCCTTCCCTGCGCATATCTGCCATAGCCCGATCAAATGCCAAGACCTGCTCGCGCCATGCTTCAATAGCTGAGTTCACTTTCGTCATCTCCTTGAGATCCTATATGGTTGACGGGCCGATTCCTGCCAAAAGACTCCGGCACGCTCGAAAGTCGCGCTTCGCGGGATCGTGTACATGACCACATTGTACGATAGGTTGTACAATATGCGAGGGAGACGTGAGACATCACGTTCAGACTAAGGCCAGTAACACGGGGACCGCGTTCTGCACGTTGCAGTTCGAGACTGTGTAAGGTAGCAGGAGGTCAGGGGTTCGAATCCCCTAGCCTCCACCACTGCCGGGCGGCAAGGGGAGGCGGATTGTTGTGGTGGCGCCCTGGTTCGGGCCTTTGCTGGTTATGGTGATTTTGCCTCCGTGGGCTTCGACTATGGCTTGGGTGATGGCCAGGCCCAGGCCGGTGCCGGTTAGACCATGGCGGCGAGACTGGTCGGTGCGGTAGAAGCGGTCGAAGACGTGGGGGAGGTCGGCCGAGTCGATGCCGATACCGTCGTCGGTTACGGAGATCGCCAATGTTTCGCCGTTATCGCGCTCCGCCCGGATTACGACATTTCCGCCGGCCTCGGTGCAGTGGATGGCGTTGCCGAGGACGTTGCCCAGGGCCTGGCTCATGCGCATCCGGTCCAGGTCAACGTGCGGCAGATCGTCGGGAACCTGTAGCGACAGGGCAACCTGCCGGGCCTGGGATTGCGGATGCCAGCGCTCCATTTCCGCTCTGAGCAACTCGTAAACCGAAATCGGTTCCGGGGCAAGCCGCAACTCGCCGTGGTCGGTCTCCGCAAGCCAGTTCAGATCGGTCACCAGGCCGCGCAGCCGGTCCACTTCCTGGATGATGTGGTCGGACGCGCTCTCCGGCGTTTGCAGTCCGTCGCGCAGCCCTCTCGCCTCCAGCTGGATGACGCTCAACGGCGTGTTCAGCTCGTGGGAGACGTCGTTGATCAGGCGCCGGCGGAGCTCGCGCTGGGTTTCCAGGGCGGAGGCCATGCGGTTGAACGCCGCGCTCATCCTGCCCAGCTCGTCGGAGGACGTGACCGGCAGTTGAGTGGAATCCCCCTGGGCGACGGCCTGGCTGGCCTCGGTCAGGGCGGTCACGGGCGCCGTGATGCGCCTGGAGAGCCAGGCGGCCAGAAGGATGGCGACGCCGGCGGTCAGCAGCCCGCCAACCAGGGTGATGTACAGGAGCGCGTTGAGAAAGCCGTGGGACTCGGACGACAGGAATTCCCGGTTGACGTCCACATGGACGTGGCCTACGGGCTGGTTGGCGGCGAGATCGAACACGGCCTGGCGATGCCCGTCCAGGGCGGGCGCGACGGTTCCGGGCGGCAGCGCGGACAGGTTGTCATGCACCACTCGGCCGTCGGCGTCAACGATGATGACACGCACCTGGTCCTGGTGGCCCGACTCGGAGTGCTCTCCACCCCTTTCCTCCGAGCGTTCCCACTGCGGGGTTCCGGCGTAGTCGTAGCCGGCCTCCGACAGCGTCGCATCCACTGTTGCCCAGCCACTGGCGGCGGTATACTCCCGGCTCAGGTTCCGGGCCAGCCGGCTGGCCTCATCACCGCCAACCTGTTCCACGAACACGCCCAGGCGGGCCTGCGTCGCATAGTAGCCCACGCCAACGTTAACCAGGACGGTCAGGACGATGACGAAAACAATGGAACCCATGATGCGCCAGCGCAGCGACATCATTCGTCCTCCACTGCGAACCGGTAGCCGGCCCCGTACACCGTGCGGATGGGCTGTCTGCCATTCCGGTTGATCTGCTTGCGCAGGCGGGCGATCTGGCTATCGATGGCACGGTCGAACCCGTCGAACTCGTCGTTGAAGGTCAGCGAGATCAACTGATCGCGGGTGAGCACCCGGTTGGGGTGGCGCATGAAGGTTGACAGCAGGGCGATCTGCGCCTGGCTCAGGGCCACGGGTTCCGCATCGACCGTCACGACCCCGGTGGTCTCGTTCAGCGTGATGCTGCCGGCGGTCAGGACCTGCTGGACTTTGCCCTGGACGCGACGCAGCACGGCCTCGGCGCGGGCGATGAGTTCATCGGGGTCGAAGGGCTTGACCACGTAGTCGTCGGCCCCGCTGTCGAGGCCGACGATGCGGTCGGCGTGGGCTTCCCGGGCGGTCAGCATGATGATGGGAACGTCGGACTCCCGGCGCAGGGTTTGGCATAGTTCCACGCCGTCAAGACGGGGGAGCGCCAGGTCCAGGATTACCAGGTCGGGAGCCAGGTCGCGGGCCCGGGCCAGGCCGGATTCGCCGTCGTGAGTAACCTCGGCGGCGAACCCGGCGCGCTCGAAATAGACCCTGACCCAGTTGGCGATCCTGGCATCGTCTTCGATTATGAGTACCGTGCGGCTCATCATATCTCCCGGGCGACCCGACCGGCTTTATCCGCCGCCGCCGTGTTCACCGCCGCCTTCCCGACCGTTGCCGTGCTCCCCGCTGCCGCCATGCTCACCGCCCGACCGGTCGCCGCTGCTGCCGCCGACCTCAGCGTGGGCGACCCAACCGGTGAAGGATGCCGCCGTCGCCGACAAGTTTACCGGCTGCGCCTGGCCGGGGGCCAGGTCCACCGGGGTGGTGGGGCCGAGTTCGGTGCCGTTGGACAGGTGGACTTCGACTCTGACGTTGCTCAGAACGTTGCCGGTGGTGTTCTGCACGGTTCCCTGGAAGGCGTTGCTGGCAGCGTCGTAGTTGAGGATGAGGCGGGCGCCGGCGCGAACGGAGTCGAAGGTTGCGTCCGGGGGCAGCATATTGGCGCTGTCCTCTTCGCCGCCGGGGCTGCTTTGGCTCACCACGGCGGCGCTGGACTCCCGACCCTCGCCGGCTCCGGTGTCGTTGGCGCAGCCGACCAGGATTCCGGCGGCTAGTATCACCGCCAGGATCGACCCGATCAGGAACGCTCTCTTCATCAGATGGTTGCGAATCATTTTCAATCCTCCTTTCGCGAATTTTTTGTTGGTACTCACGATAGCGAGGAAATGTCGCAGAAATATGTCGCCGGCAGCGCGGGCCGGACGATGTACAATGCGTCCATCCGACATAGGCGGGGAGTTTATCCCATGAAGTATGACCATATTGTTGTTGGGGGCGGGACGGCCGGGTGCATTGTGGCGGCGCGGCTGTCGGAGGACCCGGAGCGCTCGGTGCTGCTGCTGGAGGCCGGGCCGGACTATCCCGACTTCAACCTGCTGCCCGAGATGCTAAAGCTGGGCTGGGGCACGGTGAACCTGGAGGCCCGGGCCGCCGGCTCGCCGTTCAACTGGTCCTTCACCGGCACGGCCACGCCGGAGCAGGACGCCATGCCCGTGCCGCGCGGCCGGGTGCTGGGCGGCTCCAGCGCCATCAACGGGCAGACGTTCATCCGGGGCGCGCCCGAGGACTACGACACCTGGGAGTCGTGGGGCAATGACGGCTGGGGCTACGTGGAGTGCCTGCCGTACTTCCGCAAGCTGGAGAACGACGCCGACTTTCACGATGACTTCCACGGCACCGAGGGGCCGGTTCCGGTGCGCCACCACATGCGAGAGACCTGGCCGCCGTCCCAAGAGGCGTTCTTCCAGGCCGCCACCGGCATGGGCTACCCGTTCCATCCCGACGTGAACCATCCGGAGGCCACGGGCGTCAGCCTGCGGGCGGAGAACAACATCGACGGCGTGCGCATGAGCATGGCCCTGGCCTACATCTCGTCGGTGCGCCACCGGCTGAACCTGACCATCCGGCCCAACGCGCAGGCGCGGCGCATCGTGCTGGAACATGACGGGGCCGGCTCGCCGCGAGCGGTTGGCATGGAGGTGGAGAGCGGCGACGAGGTGTTCGTGGTCGAGGGCGACGAGATTATCCTGTGCACGGGAGCCGTCGGGTCGCCGCAGTTGCTGATGCTGTCGGGCATCGGGCCGGCCGACCAGTTGCGGGCGCACGGCATCCCCGTGGTGGTGGAGTCGCCGGGCGTGGGACAGAACATGCGCGACCATCCCAACGTGTCGGTGCGGTTCATGGTCAAGGACGGCGTTCCGCAGGACCCCAACGGCATGCGGGCGCTGCGGCTGCGCTACACCGCCACCGGCTCGGACACGCCCAACGACATGATCCTTTCGCCGGCGTCGCTGAACACCGTGGTGCGGGACGACAACCCGGCGCACACCGTCAACTGCGGGCTGTACCTGGCGGCCGGCAAGGGCGAGTTGCGGCTGGAGTCCGCCGACCCCCACGTGCAGCCCAGCATGGACTACCGCTACCTGGAGGAGGACTGGGACCGGCAGCGGCTGCGGGAGGCGGTGCGGCTCTGCGTGTCGCTGCTGCAGCACACCGCCTACGACGACATCATCGACGAGATTACCGCGCCGACGGCGGCCGACCTGGAATCCAACGAGACGCTGGACGCCTGGCTGCGCCGCAATATCAGCACGTCGTATCACATCTCCGGCACGTGCAAGATGGGGCCGGACGACGACGCGACGGCGGTGGTGGACACCCGGCTGCGCGTGCGCGGCGTGGACGGCCTGCGGGTGGCGGACGCGTCAATCATGCCGGACGTGGTGCGGGCGAACACCAACGTGACGACGATGATGATAGCCGAGCGGGTCGCGGACTTCATCAAGGCGAGGGATTAGCGGCGACTACCAGATCCTCGTTGGAGCCGACGATGTGGTCGCCGAGGCACGGCTTGAAGAGGCGTTGGTACTCGGTTATCTGGAGGTCTATGTCGCGGCCATCCCGCGCCTGGACCTCCACCTCCAAGATTTGGCCGACAGTTTCGACGGTGTCCAGGTTGAAGACGACGTTGTCCTTGCGCCACAGTTCCCGTTGCTTGCGGACGATGGCGCTAATGCCGAGGGCGCCGGCCAGCACGTCGCCCATCATGGGATCATCGGTTGACGCGGTTTGAAACCGGCTGGTGCGGGCGCCGGCTTCCTGTCCCTCGCAGTAGTAGATCAGCTCGCCCTTTCCGTGTTCAATGCGGAGCTTGAGCCGGCGCGTGCCATCGGCTGAGTCCGCGGACGGCGGGCGGTAGTAGTAGTCCAACTGCTCCTTGATCTCGACGAAACTGGCGCCGTGGTCGCGGAGCAGTTGGCGGGCGGTGGTGAAATCGTTGCAGTATGCTTTGAGTTCGCGGTTTAGGCGAAGGTGCATGTTCTGTTACCTGTTCAGAAGCTTGGGGCAGCGGCTTTCAGGGCAGCGAGGCCGTCCGCGAGGGCGGGGTGTTCCAGGTTCAGGCGGCGCATGGTTTCCCGGCAATCCAGGCCCAGCCGGTCGGGGCGGACTGATGCGCCGGCGCGCGCCTGGGCATCCGCATCCATCGGTTGCACCAGGCTGGCGTCAAGGTCGAACGCATTGGCGACGGTGGCGGCGAATTCGTGCATGCTGACCCAATCGCGGCCGGCTACGTGCAGGATGCCGGGGTAGTTGCCGGCCACGGTTCTCTCGATACCGTCCACCAGGTGCTCGACGTACACGGGGGTTCGGAGCACGTCGGTGGGCGCATGGTAGGGTTGGCCGCCGCGCAGGTTCTCGATGAGCCACGGCGCGAAGTTGCGCTTGCCGGGATGGGGCCAGCCGTACACGATGCTGGTGCGGATGATGCTCCACGATTCGGCCAGCCACACCACCTCCTGCTCGGCCTCCCACTTGGTGCGACCGTAGTGGGCGGTGGGTCGCGGGGTTTCATCCTCGCGGTAGAACCCGCGCTGGCCGTCGAACACGCACTCGGTGGACACGAAAATCAGCTTGGACCCGTGACGCTCGCACAGCCGGACGACGGTTGACGTGGCGGACACGTTAACCGCCGTGGCGCGTTCGGGGTCCCGCTCCGCCGCGCCGATGTCGGCGATGGCGGCCAGGTGAATCACCGCCTCGGGCTGGGTATCGTCGAACAGTCCCTCAAGCGCGGTGGTGTCCGTCAACTCGACCTGATGCCAGGCATTGCCATCGTCGGCGGGCGGGCCGGACCAGCAGGTGCCGGAGACGGCGTGATCGGGCGACGCGCCGAGCCGGCGCATGACGTAGCACCCGATGAAACCGCTGGCCCCGATTACCAATATGCGCAAAAATACACCTGCCCAACGCCGGCTCGTGGCGTTTATTCGCCTCGCAGCCGGCGGATCTGTTCCTCCAATTCTCGAACCCTGGCTTCGGCCTGGATGCGAGCCTCCCTTTCCTGGTTGAAGGATTGCCGTACCGACTCGAAAGTGGCGACGGGTTCGCCGGTGGCGGGGTCGTACCAGACCAGATGCCCGTCCACCCAGCGCACGTCAACATTCAGGATGGCGCTGTGGCCCTGTAGGCTGCCGTCGGACAGTTCATCTATCGGGATAGGCTCGTATTGTCCACCCACCAATCGATCCCCTGCCAGCGGGGTACCGTGAAACTGGCCGGTCTTGTCAAAGCGCCAGTATTCAGGGATGTCCAAGGCGGCGTAGGTAATTCGCTTGTCCACGGTGTCCCGGCGGCCGGTTGACTCCGAGGCCACTTCCAGCACGAAATCGGGCGGCTTGCCCTGTTCTGCTATCACATAGCCGTTGCGGGCGCGGAAGACTTCGGGGTAGGCGTTGAAGGACACCAGCATGTCGGGATAGGGCACGCCGGTCATGTCGGCAAGTTCGGCGGGCAGAACCGTCGTGAGGTAGCGGTCGCCACCCATCACGGTGGTGTCGAGGTTGCCGAGATATTGGGCCAGGAAATGAGCGCTGCCGGTGATGGTGAGATGGTCAAATACGGTCATCTTCTCGTCGGGAATAAAGGGAGTGTCCGGCAGTCGGTAGGTGGGGAGAGATTTGGGCGTTTTGGCGGTGGTCATGCTGAGCCTCGCCGGGTCCGGTGAGTGTGCGGTTGGCCTGCGATGCGACAGGCGCCGGATTGGATTATACCCTGCTCAGCACAGCCTCGCAGGCGCGCCGCTCGGGTTTACGCGTAACGTATCCAGCGCAATTGCGGGCTGTATAATACCCCGAACAACCGACGGGAGCATGGCAAAATGACCGATTTGACCAACACGCGGCGCATCGGGGCGTTGGTGCCCGCCACCAACCCGGTGGTGGAACCCGACTTTTACCGGGTGGTGCCGCCGGAGATTACGGTGCATTTCGAGCGGATGTGGAACGGCGCGTGGGGCAGCCAGCCGGACACGTCCACCGAGTCGGGGCACCGGCTGAGCATGAGCAGCGCCGAGGCCAACGAGGTCGAAACGGCGCTGTTCGGATTCGACATCACCAGGATGAACGAGGACGTGGCCCGGGGCGCCAGCGCGCTGTCCAACATCGGCCCCGACGTTCTGGTGTACGCCTGCACCTCCGGCACGTGGCACAAGGGATACATGGCCTACGATCGGTCCATGGCGAAGCTCATGGCGGATGCCAGCGGGGTCGAGTCCATCACCGCCGTGGGCTCGTGCATCGAGGCGATGCGGCACATGGGCAGCCGCAAGCTGAGCATCGCCGGGCCGTACCGCAACTACCACCTGCGCAACCGGCTGAAGCCGCTGATGGAAGAGGCCGGGTTCGAGGTGCTGAGCGCGGACGGCGCGCCGTGGATGGAGGACTCCATGAACCCCCGGGAGATCGACATGGACCCGCCGCAGGCCATCGTCGATTTCGCCGCCGAGGTGGCGCAGGACGACGCCGACACCATCTTCCTGCCCGGCACGGCGTGGCGCGCGCTGGACGCGGCGGAGGAACTGGAGCGGCGCCTAGGCAAGACGGTGATCACCGTGAACCAGGCCACCATCTGGATGGCCCTGCGTCATCTGGGATGGACCAAGCCCATCGACGGCTTCGGCAGCCTGCTGCGGAGCCTGGAGTAGCCGGGCGAGGTTGGGGTTATCGTGGTGAAGCAATGCTCGCCCTGACGCTGCTGGTGATCCACATCGCCGCCGGCAGTGTCGCGCTGCTGACGGCGTTGGCGGCGCTGGTGACCGCCAAGGGCGGCGCAATTCATGTCCGGGCCGGCCGGGTGTACGCAATCGGCATGACGCTGATTTTCCTCACCGCCGTACCGCTGGCCATACTGGGAGCCGACGTTTTCCTGCTGCTGATCGCCTTCTTCAGCTTCTACCTGATATTCGCCGGCTGGCGCTTTGCCCGCAACCGCAGCCGGCGTCCGCAGCCGGTGGACTGGGTCGCCGTCGCCATCATGGGACTGACCGGCCTGGCCATGTGGGGTTACGCCGTCGCGCTGGCACTATCGAGCAGCGGCCAGTGGGTGACCATGCTGGCGTTCGGAAGCATCGCGGTGGCGCTGAGCGTGGCCGACGGGCTGTTCTTCAACCAGGGCCGGAGCGGAAGGCGACGGCCGGCTCCCTATCTCCGCATCCAGCGGCATCTGACCAACATGATGGCCGGCACCATCGCCACCGTCACCGCCGTGATGGTGGTGAACGTGAGCATGGACCCGGTGTGGGTACCCTGGCTGTTGCCAACCGTGGTCATCACGCCGCTGATCGTGTGGTGGAATGTACGCACGGCGCGGCAGGCGCGTCCCTCGGCAGGCTCAGGATGAGCGAGGGAGAGGCAGTGATGGCGTGACGGCGTTATAATTGACCTGCACACAGAGGGGAGGGAGTAACTCTGATGCAGCAACATGATGCTCTGCGGCGTACTGCGCTGATTCTGGTCGGGGTCGGCCTGGCGTGGAATCTGGCCGAGGCCGGGGCCGGCTTCTGGGCGGGCGTTCAGGCCGGCAGCGTGTCGCTGCTGGCTTTTGCCCTGGACAGCATAGTTGAGCTGTTTGCCGGCGGCGTGCTGGTGTGGCGGCTGCGGGCGGAAGGGGACGGGGATGCCGCGGAAGCGGCGGAGCAAAAGGCGCGGCGGCTGATCGGATGCACCTTCTTCCTGCTGGCAGGTTACGTCGCCCTGCACTCCTTAGCCAGCCTGGCGGGATGGCTGCCCCGGCCGGAACCGAGTTTGGCCGGCATAATCATCGTAGTGGCCAGCGCGCTGGTGATGGCGGCGCTATACGTCGGCAAAATGCGCATTGCGGAGCGGATGCAATCGCGGGCGCTGCGGGCCGAGGCCATCGAAAGCCTGTTCTGCGACCTGCAGGACGTGGCCGTGCTGCTGGGAATCGGGCTGAACGCGCTCATCGGCTGGTGGTGGGCAGACCCGGTGGCCGGTTTGCTGCTGATACCCTTCTTCATCAAGGAAGGGCGGGAAAACTTCGCCGGCGATGAGCACGGTCACGCCCACGGTCACCATGATGACCATGACGATGAAGACGAGCATGAACAGGCACCTGCGTACCTGGCCCGCGTGGTCTGCTTCTGCTTGAACTGCATCTACGGGCTGCGGGCGTGCCGGGCGGCGTGCTGCCGGGCGTAGCTTACTGCTGGACGAAGCGGCGGTAAACCTCTTCCTCGGACAGGGCTTCCTGGTGGAACCAGCTGTCGTCGATTACCTTGTACACGGCGTCCAGGCGTTCCAGGATTTCGTTGGTGAGGAGCAGCGCTTCCAGCGGCGATGCGGGCATTGCGCCGTCCCTTTCCAGCGTCATCACCGTCTCCGAGATAGCGCGGATCAGTTCCACCGTGCCCACGTGGGTGGCGTTGCTGCGGGCGGTGTGCAGGCTGTGGTAGATGGACGACGCTTCGTGGTATCGCAACAGCATTTCCAGGGACTGGCCGGCGTCCTCGACGCGGATGCCCCGGATGGCGGCGGCGTTGCCCAGGGACTGTTGCAGCGTGAGCATATCGGCGCCGCTTTCCACCGCGATGCGGGCAAAGGTGTTGATCACCCGCGCGATGTTGTCGGCGCGTTCCAGCCAGCGGCCCAGCCAGATCAGGCTGTACACCCGGGAGTCGGTCAGCCACCGGTCCGAGCTAACGGATATTGACCTCGGTTCCACCATAATTCAATTGCCCTCCAGCAGCGCCAAAGCATCGTCCACCGATACCGTCTCCCGGTCGAAAAAGACTTCCGCCGTGGTGAAGTTCAGCCAGCCCTCGCCCTTGGAAACGAACGACCCGGACACCGGCGGAACCTCGGAGTAATCACGGCCCACCGCAAATTTCAAATAGTCCGTACCGTTCAGCTCCATAATCCCGCGCGTGGGGTCGGCCGGCAGCCAGCCGCGCTCGGGGTGGAGGAACTCCAGCCAGGCGTGGGTCTCACCGGGCTGACGGGTGAGCAGGCCGCTGACGTAGCGGGCCGGCACGCCATAAGCGCGCAGCATGGCCAATCCCAGGTGGGTCATGTCCTGGCAGACGCCGCTGCGGGATTGCAGCACGTCGGCGGCGGTGGTGTTCACCGACGTGTTGCCGCGCTCGTAGCGGATGTTGTCGTGGACCCAACGCACCACGCCGCTCACGGTTTCCAGCAGCGTGGTCGCCGAGCCGACGGCCTCCCGGGCCGCCGCCCGCACGGTTTCCGGGTCGGCCAGGAGCGAGGCGGTGAGGAACTCCTGCGCGTCCAGGCCGTAGGCGATGGACGCCAGCGGCGCGTCGTCAAGGACCGGCGCGTGGTCGTTCAGGCAGACGCGCCCCGTAGCCGCGATGATGAGTTCCCGGTGCGGCGCGGTGATCCGGATGCGGTTGACCACGTTGCCCAGGCGGTCGGGGTAGGTTATGCGGCGTCCTGCCGGTACGGTGGCCACTTCGGAACCTCCGCCGGCGGGAGTCTGATACCGGTCGTCGTAGGGAGACAGCCTGAGAAAATTGTCGTTCTGCACCACGACGTCCGAGTACTCGTATCTGGCGACGTAGGCGAAATGCACCGGGACCGGCTCCGGAGCTAGCGGACCACCCAGCTGGGTTTGCATGACCCTCCTGATGAGTTGTTGGTGACCCGGCTGTTGGCCTCGGACACGCGGGTCAGGCCGCCGGGGAAAACCGTGACCTCCCCGTGTCCGTTCTGCACCGCGAACACGCGCAGGTCAACGTAGCGCCCCTCAAACTCGCCACTCGACTCATCAAAAACAAGATGTTGGGAGAAGTCCAGCGTTTCCTGGGCGATGAACACCTGGGGCTGCTCGATGAGCTGCTGGGCCAGGCGGCTGCGGTAGCCCTTGTCCAGGTCGGGCAGGATGAATACCCCCAGCCCGCCGTAGCCCTGGCGGGTCTTCAGCACCAGGCTGTCCAGGTTTTGCAGTACGTACTCCCGGTTGGCCGGCGAACGCAGGTCGTAGCTGACCGCCTGGTCAAGTATGGCCGGCTCGCCCAGGTAGTGCTCGATCATGTCGGGCACCCACAGGAACACGAGCTTGTCGTCGCAGGCGCCGGTTCCCATGGCGTTCACCAGGACAACTTTATGGTCCAGGTATGCTTCCGTCAATCCCGGCACGAACAGCTCCAGGTCCTCGACGCGGCGGTAGATCAGGTCAACCTCAAAGTCGCCGCCCATGGCCCGCGCCCACACCCGGCCGTTGGCGCCAATGTACAGGTCGGAGCCTTCAACCAGCGTGATGCCGAACAGCTCCGACAGGTAGCGATGCTCGAAGAACGCCGAGCCGTACTTGCTGTCGGTCAGCAGCACGCACACCGGCGAATCCTTTTCGCACAAGGAGGCGAACATTTCCTGGTACGCGGCCCTGATGTCGTAGGGGATGATGTCGTAGCCGGCGGCCAGCTCCGGGATCGCGCCCAAGCCGATTTCGGCGCTTTTCATCTGGTAGGTGATGCCCGACGGTATCCGCAGGTTGTCCTCCAGGATGACGTAGCGCCCGTCGCCCATGTGGACCAGGTCGATGCCGTAGATGTGCACGAACACGTCCCGGGCCGGGCGGTAATCCAGCAGTTCCGGGTTGAAGTACTGGCAGGAATACATCACGTCGGGCGGCACCACCTCCTGCTCTCCGCAGTACAGGTCCAGCAGAAAACGGTTGATCGCTTTGAGCCGCTGGGCCACGCCGCGGGATATGACGTCCCACTCGCCCTCGGGAATCAGGCGTGGCATCCAGTCGGTGGGCACGGTGCGGAACTCCCGGGGGTCCAGCATGAACGTGAAGGCGTCCAGCGCGGCGCGGTGGTTGGCGTCGCCCCAGCGCCGTTGCAGTTCGGGAACGCCCAGCGAGTCGATGGCGTTCACCAGGTTCCGGTACACCGGCTTTACGGAACCGTCGGGGTTCAGGCACTCGTTGAGCGGGTGCCCGGCGGTTGATGTGTCAGTGAGCATTGGCTTCCCATACTCGGACGGCGCATCGCAGCGCACGCCGGAAATTACAACGCATTGATCATCCCACAACCTTGTTGCGGCGGGGTTAACGATTTGTAACAATTTGTAACAAAAGCGTAACCGGTTCGTAATCACACGTTAATTCGCCGGCGGCAAGATGTAGGCAATGCTTACCTACGGCAATCTTCAGTCAACGGCGACCGGTTCCAACCCGGCGCGGGTTCTTCTATTGGGAGAGGGCTGGGAGACCATGGGCGGCGTGCTGGCCGCGGTGGCCGACACCGGCGCCGTAGTCCTGATGGGGCCGGAGCCTGACTACCAGGCCAACATGGGCGCCGGCGCCGAATCGCCCAGCGTCCTGCTGATCTCACCCGACGCAGACCTGGATACCCCCGACCGACGCGGCGACGAAACCGCGCCCCTGGTGCTGCGCTGCGTATGCGACGGCGAGATGGACGCGCCGGACCTCTACGACGACTCCGACGACTTCGTAACCATCCCCTGCGCGCCGGCGGAGCTGATCAAGCGTATCCTGCGCCTGGCTCAACGCCACCGGGCGGCCAGTTCGTCGGCGGAATCAATCCACGTCGGCAGCATCGCCCTGAATCCCGCCACCTACCAGGTCACCGCCAACGGCCGGCCGGTGGATCTGGCGTGGCTGGAGTTTCAACTGCTGCTGTTCCTGATGGAGAACGTGGGCAAGGTCTTCACCCGCGACCAGTTGCTCGCCAACGTGTGGGGCGTGGAGAACATCGGCGGCACCCGCACCGTGGACGTGCACATCCGCCGGCTGCGCTACAAGCTGGAGACGGGCAACGTCACCTACTTCCGCACGGTGAAGAACGTCGGCTACGGGATGATGGAGCCGTAGCCGTTACTACCACTCCGCCGGCAGGCTGACTACGCCGCGGATGTTGAGCAGGTTGTGGTATTCCAGCTGGTCGGGGTCGCTGGCGAACTTGAAGGGCGGGAACTTGCGGGTGATGGCGCGGAACGCCTCCTGACCCTCCAGCCGCGCCAGGTTCGCGCCCAGGCAGTGGTGGATGCCGCCGCCGAAGGCCACGTGAGGGTTCGGGTAGCGGGTGATGTCCAGATCCTCGGGGTTCTCGAAGGCCATGGGGTCGCGGTTGGCGGCGTTGATGATGACCATCACCTTTTCGCCCTCGCGGATCTTCTGGCCGGCCAGCTCGATGTCCTCCAGGGCGATGCGGGGCGCGCGCTTGACCGGCGAGTCGTAGCGCAGCAGTTCCTCGGTGGCGCGCACCAGCAGGCTGTCGTCCTCCTTGAGCATGTTCCACTGGTCGGGGTTGCGCATCAGGGCCATGGTGCCGTTGCCCACCAGGTTGATGGTGGTCTGGTGGCCGGCGATGAGCAGCAGCAGCGTGTTGCCCAGCACTTCCTCGCGGCTCAACTCCCCCTCGCGCTCGCCGATGGCCAGCACCGACAGCAGGTCGTCGGACGGCTCGCTGACCCGCGTCTCCACCAGGGGGTTCACGTAGTCGTTCAGCGTGGTGATGGCCTCGTGGACGCGGGTGTGGCGGTCGGGCGATTCCTGGTCCAGCGACAGCAACTGCCGGGACAGGGTGCGGATGAACTCCCGGTCCTCGGCCGGCATCCCCAGCCAGTTGGCGATGACCAGCACCGGCATGGCGTTGGCGAAGTCCCTGAGCACGTCCATCTCGCCGCTCTCGGGGTCGAAGTCCTTGAGCAGGTCCTGGATGATGTTCTGCACCATGGCGCGGAAACGGTTGTCGATGTACTTGGGGTTGAAGACCGGGTGGACGGTGCGGCGCATCCGCAGGTGGTCGGGCCGGTCGCGGCGGATGAACCAGTTGTTCATGTAGTCCAGGTTGAACTTGTACTTGGGGAAGTCCTCTTCCGAAATCGGCGGGCTGGGCGGCTTGTCGTCGCGCAGGAACACCTCGGACGAGAAGTGCTCCTGGTGGCGCAGCGCCCACACCACCGCCTCGTAGGACGTTACGACCCAGGTGTCGAACTTGGCGTTCCAATAGACGGGGGCTTCCTCGCGCAGCATGGCGTAGTACGGATAAGGATTCCGCAGGTTCTCCGGAGAGAGCAGCTCGTCGTGAATCCGGTCTTTCAGCATCGTAAAGCCTCGCTAACAAGGTTTGAGTTGCGCTAATTTAGCCGCAACGCCGTTGGAGTGTCAACCAACGGCGCTGCGGCGAGACAACTGCACGGGGAGATGACTACTCGCAGGTCGTCACCCCTCCCGGCTTGTCCGCCACACCGTCCAGCCAGGCCGTGAACGCCTCGTCGTCCGGGGCGCACAGCCCAGTGTTGGCGATGGCCAGCCGTTGCAGGTTGGTCAGGCCGGTGAACCCCGACGGCAGCGCCCCGCTCAACCCGGTGTTGTCGTGCAGCGACAACCGCGTCAGACCCGTCAGGTTGCCCAGGCTCGCCGGCAGCCCACCGCTCAACTGGTTCCGCGCCAACCCGATGATGCTCAGGTTGGACAGGCTGCCCAACTCGGCCGGTATCGCCCCGCTGAGGCTGTTGCGGTTCATGGCCAGCCGGGTGAGGTTGGACAAATCGCCCAACTCGACGGGCAGCTCACCGCTGATGCTGTTCCGGTCCAGCGACAGCACTTCCAGGCTTTCCAGCTTGCCCAACTCGGGGGCCAGCGTTCCCACCAGGTTGTTGTCCCGCAACGCCAGGTGCGTTACCTCGCCGTCCTCGTTGACGGTGATGCCGTGCCACTCGCCCAACGGTTGGCCGCTCAGCCAGCCGTCGTTGTCGGTCCAGTTCCCGCCGTCCGTAGCGTAGTAGAAGTCCCGCAGTACCTCCACCGTGCTGTCGTCGTCGGTCACGATGACGGTCACGAACCCGACGGTTACGCCGTCGTAGTTGCCGCCGCCGGCGGTGTGGCTGACGATTGCCAGTTCGTCATCCCGGTCCTCGTCCTCGCCGGCGCTGACGGTTACGGTCTGCGCAGACTGCCAGTTGCCGGTAGTGAAAGTGAGGCTGGCCGGCTCCGCCGTAACGTCGCCGTTGTCGCTGGACACCGTGATGGTGACGTTCTCCGTGGGTTCCACGTCCAGCACGACCGTGTACGTCGCGCCGTCGTCGCCCTCACGGACGCCCAGGCTGCTCGCGCTCACCGTTACGCTGCCCGGCTCAGGCTCCGGTTCCTGCTGGGCCGGCTGCGGCGTGGGTTCGTCGTCGTCGGTTATGGACACGTTCACACCCGGCACCGTAACGCTGACATACGCGGATTCGGGATCGGCTCCGATGCCGTGGAAGATGAGACCTGTACCGTCCTCGGTATCGTCGTCGTGGGGCGCGCTGACGGTTACGGTCTGCGCCGTGTTCCAATTGCCCGACGTGAAGGTGAGATCGGCCGGCTGCGCCGTCACTCCGTTGGCGAACAGGGTAATCAGCACGTCACTCACGGGCTGCGCGTCCAGCGCCACCGTGTACGTCGCCGACCCGCCCTCGTTCACGCTCAAGCTGGTCGGATGCACCGTCACCCCGGCGGTGTCGTCGTCGCTCACGCTGACGGACACCGACGCCACGTCAATCCCGGCGTACCCTTGGGCCCCGCTGACCGCGTGGCTGATGGTGGCGCTGTCGTCCACCGCGTCGTCGTCCTGAGACGCCCGGACGGTAACCGTCTGCGCCGTATCCCAGTTGTCCCGCGTAAACGTCAGGCTGGCCGGCTGCGTCGTAACGTCGCCGTTGCTGCTGCTCATCGCGATGACCACGTCGCCCGACGGCTGCCCGTCCAGCACCACCGTGTAGCTCGCCGACCCGCCGCCCTCGTTGACCGATACCGGGTCGGCAGCGGTTACCGTTACGCCGGCGCGGTTGTTCTGGGCCGTATCTAGGCCGCCGCCGGGCTGGTCGGGCGCGATGAGTTGCACCACCATGTATTCGGGCTCGCCGTAGTAATGCGTGTGCAGGTCGTCGGGGAAGCGGATCCACAGCCCCTTGCCTTGCAGGTCCACGCTCCGCGCCCACAGCGACACCACCACCCGCGAGCTTGACACCCGCTCCACGCCCGTCACCACCACGCTGCGCGTCACGATGAACGGATAGCAGTTGTCGTAGTACTTCGCCTCGGAGCAGTCGTTCAGCCAACCCAGCTGCGACCGGTAATACCGGCCCTCAACCAGCCGCTCCCACTCCACACCCTGCACGTCCACCGTCAGCCGCGCCCCGTGCAGGTTGTCCTCCGTCAACTCCGAGGGCTCCGTCCGCACCAGCCGCGCTCCGAACGCCGGCGTCGTCTCCGACACCGATGCCGAGGGTTCCCCGTCCGGCGCCCGCGTCTTGGTCGCCACCACCCGCACTGTGTATTGCGTATCCGGCAGCAACGCGCCGATGGTGTACCGAGTGGGCCGAACATTCACCGACGAGCCAAAGGCCGCTGGCGGACTCCATTCCAACCGGTAACCCGTGGCATCGTCCACCGGGTCCCAGGTCACCCTGACCTTCAGCGGGCCGGGCGTTACCCGCACGTTCTGCACCTGCCCCGGCGCCTGTTCGTCCACCGCCTTGACATCCGCAACTGCCGTTATCGTCCCGATGCTGGTGTGCGCCAGGGTGAACTCCACCCGCAGCACGCGGTCGGTGTCGAAATCAGTGCCGTCGTAGGCCAGCCTGACCAGCATACGCTCGTCCGACACCCGGGTCACGTCGGCAATCGTGGTCGTGACGCCGGGCACGCCGGAGACGGTTACCGTCGCCCGGTCCAGACGCGGCGCCCACGGATCGTAGATCCCGGGCAGCAGGTCCACCGTCAGCACCGCCCCGTCCAGGTTGCCTTCGGTCAGCGGCGACGGATCCGTGGACGACACGATGGCATGGCCCGGCTGCGTCGTTACTCTGTATGCATCCGAGAAGTTGCCGTTGGCGGCGAAGTTGCTGTTGGCGCGAACCCGCACCATGTACTCGGTGTCGCCCAGCAGCCCGCTTATGCCGGCGCGGGTCGTTGACCCGCCGGGGACGTCACGAATGGTGACGTCGGACGCATCGCCGCTCCTTCTCACCGACACCCGATAGCCGTCGGCGTGGTCCACGGTCCCCCAGGTCACCGTCAGGCTGGCCGGCCCCGGCTCGGCGCCAACTCCCGTCACCTTGTCCGGCGTCGGCGCTTGTATCACCGTCACCGTGTCCGACGTGAGTGACGTCCCGGCCGCATTGGCCGAACCATCCACCACCACCTGCAATGATATGGTAGTGACGAAGTTCCCGCTGAAGTCCAGCGTCAAGACCGCCCGCGTGTTGCTCACCCGGTTCACCGACGCCACCGACAGCCCGGCTACGTTTTGCGGCAGCAGCCCGAAATCGCTGGCGTCAAGGCTCGATGCATACGTCGTCCCCACCAGGTCCACCGTCACCGTACCGCCGTTCAGTCCGCGTTCGGTCAGCGGCGACGGGTTGGTGGTGAAAAGCGTTGCGCTGATGTTTATCGTCGCCTGGTCAGCGTCGGCGGTGTTGCTGTATAGGCCCTGCCGGTCGGAGTTGTCCGCCCGGATACGGAAGTCGTACCTGGTGTTGAGTTGCAGACCGTGGCCCATATTAACCGTGAGACTCGTCGCGCCGCCGGGGGCCGTCGTGTTCCCTGTAGCTCCGTTTGTCGACCAGTCGCTGCCGGATACGTCGGGCCGCCACTCGACCTGGTACCCGGTCAGGGCCTTGCCGCCGTTGGACGGCGCGGTCCAGGACAGGGTAACGGCCACTTCCGATGTGGATGCCGTCGCCGAAAGGTTGCTGACTGCCCCCGGCTTGCCGGCGACTGTCACCGGCTCCGTATATGGGCTGCTCCCTGCCGGATTAATCGCGCGGACACGATACTCGAAGGGTTCGTGCAAGTTGCTCCTGACGGAATCGTCCATGGTATCTGTGGGACTGCCCTGGTCGTTTCCCGGCCACGATTGCGGGTGGACCCGAAGTTGGTAGCCGTACTCCGTGGCTGCAACGTTCGCCGGCGGGTCCCAGGTCAACCGGTCGGTGCCATTGTCGTCGTCATTGAGCGCAAAGGCCATGAAGTTCCGCGGCGCCTCCGGCACGATGTAGTTCGTCGTCGCGCTGGCCGTGTTCGACCAGGGGCCGCAGTTGGTTAAGGCCATAGTCTCGCAAGCCCGCACCCGGAACTCGTGCAGCGTGCCGGGATCCAGACCGGCGCGTTGTCTTGACCGGCTATTGAGATTATTGCTGCCTCCTGCATCCTCCCACTCGTCCGCGCCCGCGATCCTGAACTCGGGTTGGTACCACCCGAAAGTCCCGCCGGTGCCTGCGGCGGGCGCGTCCCATGTGAAATCAATGCGCGTCGTGCTATGCGTGGTCGCCACGACGTTCAGCACCTTGCCCGGCGGGTCTGTCGAAACGGCAGCATTCGTCGTCGCGGTGGCCGTGTCCGACCAGGGTCCGCAATTGATTTGCTCCATGGCGCAAGCTCGCACCCGGAACTCGTACATAGTGCCGCGAAGCAGATTGCCGCGCTGTCTTGAACGGCTATTGGGATTGTTGCTACCTCCGGCATCCTGCCAGTCCTCGGCCGCGACCCTGTATTGGGGTTCATACCACCCGAAAGCCGTTCCGCTACCTTCGGCGGGAGGGTCCCACGTGAAATCAATGCGGGTCGCGCTAGCAGTGGTCGCCACGACGTTCAGCACCTTGCCCGGCGGCCCCACAGTAGCCCAGTTCGCATTGCTGGTGGTCGTGGCTGAGTTCACCGCTGCCACCCGGAAGCCGTACTCGACGTCTGCCTCCAGGCCGGTGACGTCGTATTGCAGGGGATCGGGCGGAGGGGTCAGAACCTCAGGGTTGCTCCAGGTGGTTTCGTCCGGTTTGCTCCATTGGACCAGGTAGTCGGTGATGGTGGCGCCGCCGTCGCTCACCGGAGCTGCCCAGGTCAGGCGCACGCTGGTGCTGCTCTGGCGCGTCGCCACCAGGTTCTGCGGCGCCGGCGGCGGATCCGCCGGGGCCATTGTTGCCTCGACCGAGCCGTCGCCGGGGTGGAAGAAGCTCACCCGGTCCTCGTTGTCGGCGCGGTGGCGGAAGTTGTAGGTGGTGCCGCCCATCAGCCCGTCGGCATCCGTCAGCGTCACGCTGGTTGCGGTGCCGACGGGCTTCGAGCCAATGGGGCCGTCGGTGCCCCAGTTGTTGTTGGAGTCCCGCCGCCACTGCACGATGTAGTTGGTGATATCCTTGCCGCCGGTGTTGGTCGGTGCCGGCCAGGACAACGAGACCGACACTCCGGTTGTCGCCGCCGTCGCCGTCATGGTGCCGAGACCGGTGGGATACGTGGCGATGTGGACCGTGTTGGAGGCGGCGCCGTCGCCCGCGATGTTGACGGCCCGCACCTGGTATTCGTAGGTCTTTAGCTGGTCGGGGGTGGTCGCCCCTTTGTCCACTCCGAAGGCGGTTCCTGTGGACATCGTCGAGGTCCAGTCTCCCCAGTTGGTTTCGCCTTGTTCCCGGGAGCGGTACTCATAGTCCGTTATGGGCGAGCCGCCGCTATTGGGCGCGGTCCAGGTCAGCGGGTCGGTTCTCCTGTTTTGTGGCTTTTCGTAGTTCAGCACCGGCGCGGCGGGCGCCGTGGCCCCGTCGGGCGCGGCGGTGTGAGTGGTCAGCGTCGCGGCAGTGTCGCTGCGGTGGTTGCAGGCGCCATCCGAACAGGAGTGGACCTGAATGTCGTAATAGGTTCCCGCAGCGAGAGAGCTAATCGCTCGCGAAGTCGAGGAAGAACTGGGGCGGATCAGCTGATCATCAAGGTCGAAGCTTGATGCTGTACTGAGCTTCCAGCCGATCACGTAGTGGGTCACCCCGGAAGCGTCAGCAGGCGCGCTCCACACTACGGTAATCGACGAGGTGGAGTCTGCGGTCTTGGTAAGGTTCGTCGGCGGGTCAACGTGGTCGGCCTGCGCGGTGCGCTCCGGCGCGGCGACGAACACCGCCAGCAGGGCCAGCGCCAGCACACCGGCCAGGGGCAGCAGGGGCCATCTCAGCGAGGGAGTCATGACGCGCCCCCTCCCGAGCAGAACGGATATTCGGGGGGGGGGGGGCAATTAGCGCTGTGCCGTCGGCTGCTGCCGTTATTCAACATTATCCGTATCTCCCTCAGCCAATATGCGGCCCGGCCCAACGGCCAATGTACACGCCGAAAATGTCATATCCGGTGAACGCCGGCGATTTTACCACGCAAACACACAAAAACCAGCATATTCCGACACCAATTCCCAAAAATCCCGGTGCCCCCCCGGTGGCAGGCGGGCGCGGCGCGGAGGTGTGGGAGGGCATGCTAGAATGGCGGCAAAGCGACGCCCGCCATCAGGAGCGACCACCATGGCCACCAGGACCGTAAATGCCAGATTCACCGACGGGGTCCTCACCCCGCTGGAGCCGCTGGACCTCCCCGAAGGCGTCCTGGTCGAGCTGAATATCCAGACCCTCGACGACCCCGGCCCGGATTCACCGGTTCAGGCCACAGGGAAAACCGGGTTCACGGTTGTGCCCAATCGCAGCGGACTTGCCCCTGGGGTTGACGCCGGGAACCTCAAGGACGTGATCCACGATCTGGAAGACGAGGAATTTCTGGAGAAGCTTGCCCCATCATCGTGCCGGACCTTGACCTTCTGATATTCGCCTATAACGACGGGAGCGAATTCCATCGTGAAGCGGCAGAGTGGTGGGCGGAACTGGTCAACGGTACGGAAACGGTAGGGATGCCGTGGCAAGTATCCAACGGGTTCGTCAGACAGATGGCGAACCCTCGAGTGGTAGAGCGACCCTGGACTCCGGCTCAGGCAACCCTAGTGGTCGCGGGATGGTTCGGCAGTGACGCCATCGTGGCCCTCAACCCCGGCCCACGATACCTGGAAATTCTCGAAGAAATCCTTGCCACAGCGGAAGCCACTTCGAGGCTGGTCGCCGACGCCACCATCGCGGCCTTGGCCATAGAAAACGACGCCGAGGTCCACACCAACAACGCCAGGGATTTCCAGAGGTTTCCCAGACT
The DNA here is from genome assembly GCA_022825745.1 of Dehalococcoidia bacterium. Lineage (GTDB taxonomy): Bacteria > Chloroflexota > Dehalococcoidia > Lucifugimonadales > UBA3495 > Bin87. The sequence continues at coordinate 30,016 of JAJDWF010000069.1, forward strand.
GCTCTGGCGGAATCCCCTTGCGTAGGCTTTAGTACGACCACACTTTCCGTGCCCCGTAACCCGTCACCCCAACGCCTCTATCGCCACCGGCCCGCCCCTTTCCACCGCAATGTTCAAATTGTGCCCGTCTAGGAGCAGCATACCTACCAACGGGGTCGTATCGGCCTCATCGGCCTCGATGAACCTAGCCGCGCCGTCCCACAGCACAGTGATGCCCCAAACGTCAAAGTCAACCTCGCTGCCGTCAGCCAGGGTCCCCGAGCTTATGCTGATGAAGGGAAGTCCCAGCTCCGCTACCAATGCCGGCGTCACGGTCAGGAACCCGTTGTAGCCGGTATCTATCACGGCGTTTATTTCTGTCGTCTGTCCCGCCGGGCCGCGCAGGGTAAGAGTCACGACGGCTTCATAGGCGGAGTTCACTACACCTTCTATCACCGGGCGCCCCACCGAGACTGCAAACCAAATTTAGGGAATTATATCCCTAACTACACAAAGCGAGGGGGCGGCTACTTGGCCGCCCCCTGATTTTCGTCGTCTTTGAGATAGTCCCACTGGTGGTCGGGTGGCACTCGCAGGAACGCCTCGGCCAATTCCTCGGGCGTGGCGTTGATGGGTTCCGGCGCAGACTTGGGTGGCCGGCCACGTCGGGGCGGCTTTTTGTCTTTGGGCATGGCGCACCTCCACGGCCTATTGTACCGCACACCGCACGGGATTGATAGATTCACGATAGATAGTTGACAGACAATCGCCATCAGCGCACACTGCCCGCGCTAGGGTTGAGGGTTCAGCGGGACCTCCGTTGACCAACTGCTGTTGATTCTTCACCGAGGGGTAAACGTGCCTCTCTTGCGGGATCATCAGCGGAACCCGGCAACCCTAGCAAGTGGCCTCTCCGGTGGCCGCAAGGGAGGTGCCAGGTGGATGAGGACGACGTTCGTAGAAATGAACGAATCCGGCAGGACGAAGCCCGCAAATACGAGTTCAAGGGGTGCCTCAAAATCGTTCTGGTGATCCTGGTCGTTTCGCTGGCGATGGGCGCGTGCGCCGCGATTTTCTGTACGCCCGACCGGGCCAGAGCGCCACCCTACCCAACGCCGCGCCCCTATCTGTTCGAGCCGACGACTGCGCCCAGGGCAATCGCAACGGCGACAGCGGCGCCCACGCAGGCGCTCACCCGACTCGAAGCCTGTGTCCAGGTCTGGGAATACATCTACTACGTGGCGGATGGGTTCGTGATGGATGGGCTATCGCCGCAAGACGCCCTGGACACCGCCATCGTAGGAGTGATGCAGGCACATAACCTGACTGCGGACGATATGGACGGCTGCCTTGACCTACTGGAGCAGGCAGGGTATTAGGACGGCATGAAACCACCCCTGTTGGCCGTGTCCCTGGCGGCTGGCATCCTCGCCATGCTGGTCTCCGTTGGTGCGTACCACCCGCCCGCGCCCACTGTCTGCTCGGCAGACACCTACGACCGGAGTGAATGGGGCGATTACCCGAAGGCGGATCCCCGCGCCGCGCCCAGGTGGACGCAACCGGCAGACAACGTACTATCGCCCACTATTACCCAGGATCACCACGTCGCCCTGAAAGACGCGCACACCGCCGGCGGGTGCAACTGGCCGGAGACCAAGAAAGACCAGTTTTCCAGCGACCCGGCCAATCTCAACCCCACCACCAAGTCGTTCAATTCGAGCAAGGGCAGCCGGACTCCCGACCAGCTCATCGGCACTGCCGCCGGCATCATCGACACCCCGGCTGAGCAATGCGCGTATGCCGACCAGCACCGGGCCGTCAAGGGGAAGTACGCTCTCACGATGACGACAAGCGAACGGCGAACCGTTCGGGAGTGGTTGGCGCTGTGCCAGTGAGGAATGTGTCTGGCCACACGGCGCCACTTCCGCTACAATCACCGCTCAAATAGGAAGCCCCAGCGCCGCAAACGCCAGGGCCAATGACACGGAGACCTTAAACCGTTATCAGGTGCATGATTGCACCCGGGCCGGTCACTGTCAAGCGCGGCGTGGGGCCTCCTCAAACCAGGAGGTCCACTATGAAATGGGAACTCAGGACACCCTCTGACTGGCCGGAAAATGTG
>JAJDWF010000077.1 GCA_022825745.1 Dehalococcoidia bacterium
CCAGCTTGTCCAGCCACTCGATCAACTCAAGATCGCGCTCCATGGCCAGGGTGGGGTTTTCGCCAACGCGGTGGAACGGGCCGAGGAAGATGCCAAACTTCATTCGCTCGGGAAACGCCATATCAGGACCTCCTACGGTCAATTGCGGCCATTCTGCGCCCGCCGGTATGTCCTGTCAATCAACGCGCATGGCAGGCGTCTTGCCCTAGGAACCCGCAACCTCCATCAACGCCGCCTCCAGCTCGGTCAGCGTGGCAAATCCCTCGAACCGCTGCCGGATTATTCCGTCCGCGTCCAGCACGAACACCCAGGACTCATTGGTCCACTTGGGAATGCTGGTGAACCCCCATTCGTCGGCGGCGGGAACCAACTGCGCGCGGCTCAAGTCGCCCTGTATCTCCGATGGGTTGTCGTAAAGCTCCACATGGATGTAGTTGGCCGCGTCGGGATGTGCCGCCCGCAACTCCGCCACCGTGTCCACCTGCGGCCCGCAGGTCGGACTGGTGCAGAACGCCGGCGTCGCGAACACGATCACGCTGGGCTGCCCCGACGCCACCGCGTCGGCCACCGAGATCTCATAGAGGCCGGCGTCCGGTTGGTATGCGGTGGTAACGTCGGTCAGGTCCAACCCGTCCCCCAACGTCTTGGTTTGGCTGGCCGGCGGAGCGTCTCCCACCGATGGCACCGGAGCGTCCGCCAGCACCGTGAGCGGAATGTGCGCCTCGCCTTCCACATCCCCGCCGACGGGCGTCACGGTCAGCAGATACTCGCCCGCCTCCGGGAAGTCGATCGGCGTGCTGTATGACCCGCGCACGCCGTAGGGCCACTCATTGTAGTCGGCAGTGATTTCCGACGTCACTGCCGAACCCTGCTGGCGCGTCACGACGATGCGGGACTGCGGGGCTTTCACCAGCGCTTTCTGCGTGGATAGCAGGAAAGCCACCCGTTGCGTGCCCACCTCCAGCACCTTGGTCGCCAGGTGCGACTGGATGGCGTCCTGGCTGTAGTCGGGGGTGGACACCTGGACGGCTGCCGGGGTTGCCGTTGGCGCCGGCTCGGCGGCCGGGCTTGCGCACCCGATGGCCGCCATTACCGCGACGACGGCGACAGTGATCAAACTCCAGCGCAACATTACGGCCCCTCGGCGTAAACGCCAAAGGTGAACGCGAACAGCCCGAAGTCGTCGGAGTTGGAGCGCATGGTCAGGATCGACTCGGGGAGGTACTGCGGGTTATCCACCAGGCCATACATCCGGGGCTCGTCCACCAGCACGTAGGAGCGGCCGTTTTCGTCCCATTGCACGTCGGCCCCGGCGTTCTCCGGCGTCATCATCGCGCCGTCCACCGTGATGACCACCCGGTAGGGTTCGCCTGAGTCCGAGGTCAAAACGGCGTTGACGCTCTTGGCGGCATAGTTGAGGGCCAGGTAGTCCTCCAGGTTTTCCGTCATGCGCGCGTGGCGTATGCGTTCCGGCTCCACCGACCACTGGCCCTGGAAGTACATGGCATGAGGCTGGATGTCCTGGGGAACCGACACGTCAATGGTCGCGATGGTGTGCTCAGTCCGGTTCTCCGCTTTCAGGATGGCGTCGAAGTATTCCTGCTGCGCAACGTATGGCGGCCGGCCGGCCCGCGCGGTGAGGAAATTGCGATGCCAGCCGGCGTACAGTTCCGGCGTCACGGCGGCCCGCCCGCTTTGCCGCGCGGACTGGAAGGCGGAATCCCGGGCCTGGTCCTGGGGCGCGTTGAATGGGTCGTCCGAGAGGTCGGCGCCCGCCTCCACCAGGGCGTTGCGGATGCGTTCCTCGGTCTCGGCGTACGCGCCCTCGCCGAAGTGCGAATAGATCATCTCGCCGCGAACGTTGTACAGGTACTTGGCCGGCCAGTAGCGGTTTTCAAAGTTCCGCCAGGTGGTCATGTTGTTGTCCTGGGCAACCGGCCAGCCCACGCTGTGGGTCTCGATGGCGTCGGCCACGTTCTGGTAGTCCTTCTCGAACTCGAACTCCGGGGTGTGGATCCCCAGGATCACCAGGCCGTCGTCCTCGTACTGCGCCCACCAGTCGCGCAGGTAGGGCAGGGTGCGGATGCAGTTGATGCAGGTGTAAGTCCAGAAGTCCACCAGCACCACGTTGCCCTCGGCGGCCAGTTCGCCAATCTGGAGTTCCATCTCCGTGTTCAGCCAGGCGTCTATGCCCTCAATCGCCGGAATGTCCTCCGCCACGGATACTGCCACCGCCGCCGGTGCTGGAGGCGCTGACGTAGCCGTGGGATCAGCCGACGCCGGGTTGTCCGGGGCCGCCGTGGGTTGTTCGCCGGTTGCTCCGGTGGACTGGGCGGCCTTGGTGTCGGTTGCCGGCGTGGTGGCGGCTGGTTGCTCGGCCGCCGGAGCGGTCGTTGCCCCCGTGGCTGGGGCCGGCGACGTTTCGGATGACGCGGCCGGTTCGGCGCTCGGGCCGCAGGCAAGGGCTGCGATGAGGAACAGCGCCGTCAGAAAGACAACGCCAAACGAGATGCGGCGTATTTGGAAAGGCATAACTCTACTCACAGGGACGCATGTATCTAGTCCAGATACGCCGGCTGCGCGGGTTCGGATTGATCACCGGCGCGCCATAGTATAACCGTTGCTGAAAAGGCCGCGTTTTTGGCATCCGGAGACTTTGTGCTAACATACGGCGAAACGCATCCGCCGCTGGCGGGACATGATGGAGGAAGTTTCAATGGCAACTATGATTGACGGCGAGTCCTATCTGGGCAAGGTCATGGTCCGGCCCCTGAGCAAGCAGGGCGACGTTACGATGTACCTGTGGCCCCTGCGCTGCCTGAAGGCCAAGTTCGGCGGCCCCACCTTCGGCGTGGACGTCCAGGGCGTGGAGATCATCCGCTTCGACCCCCACGGAGCCCGCGGCCACTGGCACAAGGGCGGCTACGACAAGCTGGGCGCCGGCGGGTCCCACGTGGACTACCCCGAGGACGTGCGGGAGAGCGCGGCGCAGCTCAATTGGTCGCTGGACGTGCTGCGTGAGCAGACGGGCGCCTACCTGACCGAGGCCGGCTATCCGGAAGCTGCCGCCAACCTGGACCCGGAACTCCTGAACGCCGCCGCGGAAGCCATCAAGGCCCACCTGGCCGAGCAGGGTGACCTGATTCCCGACGCGATTGCCAAGGACCTGATCGCGGCTTAAAACGGGCTGCAAATACCGTTCAGTTGCAGGGGCGAATGATTATTCGCCCCTGCATTATTGGCATTCGGCGCCGGTCAAGGCGTAATCCGCGTCCCAATCGGCCGGCCGTTCACGCAGTCCATTACCGCGCCCGGCTGGCGTCCGTCAATGATGTGCGCGCTGGGCACGGCACGGTCGGCGATGGCATCCAGGCACGCCGCCAGCTTGGGCAGCATCCCGCCCCGCGCCACGCCCGACGCCCGAAGCGCCTCCGCGCCGCTGGCGTTCAGCCGGGGAATCACGCGCCCGCCGTTGTCCATCACGCCGGCCACGTCCGTAAGGAACACCACGCTCCGGGCTTTCATCGCATTGGCCAGCGCGCCGGCGGCGGTATCCCCATTGATGTTCAGCGGCTGCCCGGCGTGGTCGCTGCCCTCGCTGACGTCCACGGCGATGGGTGAAATCATCGGAATGAACCCCGAAGACAGGATGGCGTTCACCGGCGTGGGATCCACCGCCACAATCTCCCCCACGTAACCTAGATCGGGGTTGGCGATCCTGGCCTGGAGCAGGCATCCGTCCATTCCGCTTATGCCGATAGTCGGCCCGCCTAACTGCTGCAACTGCGCGGTCAGTTCCTTGTTCACCAGGCCGCCCAGCACGGCAACGACGATCTCAAGCGACGGCGCGTCGGTAACCCGCAGGCCGTTCACGAAGTTCGGCGCCAGGTTCTGCCGCTGCATCCACTCGCTGATGACGTTGCCGCCGCCGTGCACGATGACGATGGGCCGGCCGCTGCGATGGAGCGCGACCAGGTCCTGCAGCGACGTATCGTTGCCGCCCAGGGTGCTGCCGCCGATTTTGACGACGATAGGCGGTTCGGAGTGGGCTTGAGCCATTCGAGCGCGGCCGCCTACGTCGTGTACGCGCTGTTGATGATGACGTACTCTTCGGTCAGGTCGCAGCCGTAGGCCGTGGCGGCGCCGTCGGCCAAGTTCAGACTCACGCGGAAGTCCACGTGCTCGCCCGACATCAGCGCGACCACCGCGTCCCGGTGGAACGGAATCGGCGTGCCCGCCTCCATGATGCACACGCCGTTCACAAAGAGGTCAACCTTTTCCTCGGTAGCCTCTGCGCCGCTGCGTCCCAGGGCCATCATCAACCGGCCCCAGTTCGGGTCCGCGCCGTACACCGCCGATTTGACCAGGTTGCTGCCGGCGATGGTCTTGGCGGCGATGCGCGCGTCGGCATCGCTCCGTGCCCCGTCAACCTGCACCGTAATCAGCCGGGTCGCCCCCTCGCCGTCCCGCGCCAGCATCCGGGTCAGATCGGAGGCCACCGCGTGCAGCGCGGCGCGGAAGTTGTCGGCGTCGGGCGAGCGTTCGTCGATCACCGGGTTGCCGGCCTGTCCGTTGGCGAACGCCAGGTACGTGTCGTTGGTGCTGCTGTCCCCGTCCACCGTCAGCATGTTGAAGGTTTCGTCCGCCACGGCCTTGACGGTGGTTTGCAGGAACCCGGGGTCAACGGCCGCGTCGGTGGCGGTGAAGGTGAGCATGGTCGCCATGTTGGGGTGGATCATGCCGGAACCCTTGGCCACGCCGCCCACCGTGATGGTCTGGCCGGTGGAGGCCACGAAGGACACGGCGGTTTCCTTGGGATGGGTGTCCGTGGTCATCATGGCGCGGGCCAGCTCCGGCCCGCCGTCGCCTTTCAGGCTGATCTCGTCCACGCCGGAGCGGATCAGCGACATGGGCAGTTCCACGCCGATGACGCCGGTGCTGCACACCAGCACGTCCTCCGCAGTCAGGCCCAGCTTATCGGCGGCCAGGCGCGTCATCTCCTCGGCGTCCTTGTACCCCTGCGCCCCCACACACGTATTGGCGATGCCCGCGTTGACAATCAGCGCGCGGCCCCGGCCCCTGGCAACCCGCTCCCGGTCCAGGTCAACCGTGGCCGACCGTATGGCCGACGTGGTGAACACTCCGCCGATGGAACACTCGGTGTCGGAAACCAGCAGGGCCAGGTCCAGCTTGTCCTCGCCTCGCGTTTTCAGGCCGATGAACACGCCGCCGGCGGAAAAGCCCTGGGCCGACGTGACGGTGCCGTTGGGAATGGGAGTGATCTCTGCGCTGGCGGGCATGATAAACGCGCTCCTGGTAACCGTGAGTAGGTGGCAAAAATGCCGGATAAATATACCACAGGGACGGTATAGACTATCACGCGGCGCACAAGTCGGTGCGGTTGAGCAGGCTTTTGTGGGTGCGGGTCACTTGCGTGATTTCCTGCTCAGCGTATCGTCGCACATTCCTGCCGCGATTCGTAGTGTAAATATGGCCCGGGGTGTTTGGGATGATGCCTGTGTCTGTGAAATCCAGCTTTAACGCATTATCGTTTGTGAATAGCAGCCGTGCGCCGCTGACACGCGCCAGAGCGAGCACGTGTTTGTCGTTCGACCTGGTATCCACGGCGTGCAGTTCGGCCTCGGCTTCATCGACTACCGCATCGGGAATTCTGATAGCGCGACCGGCCTGTTGCCGCGCCTCGAAGAAACTCCGAAAGTTAGGGTTTTGGATCAGTTCTCGAAAAAGCCGTCCGCCGGCAACAATGATCCCGCCATTGCTTCTACTCAACCAATCGCGGAAGAACAGCCCCGGACCCGTGGGGTTTGCGCCGAAGACCTGATGGCTCACATCATTGTCGATAATGGCGCACATCTAGGCCCAGATCGACCTCATCGTCTCATCGGTAAAGAACTGCCGGTATCCCTCTGGCGCGTCCTTTATGTTGCCAGCTTCGTCGATCCATATCGAGTGAATCTTCACCGCCAGATCGCCCGGCTCAAAGTACAGGATAGACACATCTTCAGGCTTGAGCCCCGTCGTCCCATCCCGCACGTCCATCCGCACCCGGTCGATGATATAGTCGCTGTGTGTCTCGATGACCAGTTGGCGGCCGGCGGCAGCCGTCTGGCAGAACAGGGTTCCCAGAGCGGCCTGAGCCTGCGGGTGCAGATGTACTTCGGGCTGCTGGAGGAGGAAAATGGGGCGGTATGCGGGCCAATCGGCAACGGGTGGAATATCAATATGCAGAAGTTCCACCAGCAGCGGCAGTGTTTGGCCGACACCATAGCCGACGTCAACCAGGTTTCGCCACGGACCCTTGCGGCGGTCGTTCCTGCGGCCACGGTAAGGCTTGCGTACCTGTATCTGGAATGGGTCGCCGTCGGACTTACCGAATGACCGCACCGAGATTTCGTCGAACAGCTCGGAATCTTGCCCGAATTTTTCCAGTTGGCTCTTTAACGACTGCCACCCATCGGCATCTCGTCGGTACAAACTGGCAAGATAACTGGGGATATAATCTCCTTCGGAGTCCTCTGCCAGCAGTATCGGGTCGTAAGTTCGGCGGGGGCGCGAGCGTATTGGGGCGCTGGCGAAAGGACGGCGAGTGATGTTGCGTTGAAAACTGATGTCGTTCAGAAATTGGCGCAAGACTTCACCATCTGCCCCAATGTTGCGTGTTAGTGAAGCAGACAGCATTCGTAACGGCAACAACCCGTCCGCTAACGGAACCGGCAGGTCGAAAGTAATCGCCTCCCAACCTCCTTGATCCAAGCGATATCTTACTGAGTCCCCGTTACCTTCATCGTTCTGGGAAAGTTTAATCGCGACCTCGTCGGAGACATAACAGCGATTTACCGGGAAAGGAACCGTTTTGCGGCTGGTGAACGAGAAATCAGCTTGAAATTTCTGGAACTCCCACCCGGAGAGTGATGGCATCGCAAACCCGGCCGCAATGCTATCCATCGGTGTGGTCCGGCCGCCTGGTTGATGCACGATGTCGTCCCACGAACCCAAGTCGTAAGGATGCTCGCGAAAATTCGGCACCACCTCCCGAAACGCCACGTCCCACAGCGCCCGTATCAGTGCCAGGAACGACGTTTTGCCGGTGCTGTTGGGGCCAACCAGCAACGTCAGCGGGGCCAGCCGCGCCGACTGTTCCTCGCTGCCGAAGCAACGGTAGTTTTGCAGGGTGATGCGGTCCATAGGGCTAGTGTAGCACTAACGCTAACCCCGGTTCTGCCGTTCCTCGAAGGCCGCCGTGATGGTCAACTCGGCGCGCTTGCTGTGGATGGCGATGAACTGTTCCAGACGCCGGATCTCGGCCTCGGTTTCGCCGGACATGGGTTGCCGGCCGGTCTGCTGCTTCAACCGGGCGAGAGCCTTGCGCGCTTCGTCCACCTGCTGCACCGATTCCAACGCAGCCAACTCGTCCTCGGCGGCCTGCTTGATGGTCAGCACCCGCCGCCGGTTGTCCTCGGCATCCCGCAGCCGCTCCTCGATCTCGCCCATCGCCGACAGAGCCATGTCCAGCGGGGCGCGTCCGTAGATGGTCTGGCGCGGCAGCCGGCGCAACTGGGTGCGGAACTGCGCGATGGTCGCGTCCAGCTGCTCTTCCTTGTGGCGAATCTCCGCCAGCGACAGCCGCAACGCCGCCATCGCCTGTTGCAATTGGGAAACGGATGACATGGCTGCAAATATGCGTAGGGGCGAATAATCATTCGCCCCCACCGTTGGATTTCGGGTATTTTAGCCCTTGAAGCCGACTTTGGGTAGCACCCGGCCGAGGGCTTCCAGCACCTCGGCAATGTCCGACTTGCTGACCCAGCCCAGGTGTCCGATGCGGAAGCAGTGCCCGGTGAGCTTGCCCTGGCCGCCGGCCAGCACCACGCCCTCTTCCTCGCGCATCATAGCCATGAACCGGCCGCCGTCGATTTCCTCGGGCATCTTGATGGCCGTGACGGTGTTGGACGCGCGGGCCTCGTCGTTGGCCAGGAGCGTCAGGCCCAGAGCCTTCACCCCGGCGCGCGTGTACTCGCCGATCTCAGCATGCCGGTCGTACACCGATTCCAGGCCCTCGCCCAGTATCCGGTCCAACCCCAACCGCAGGCCGTACAGCAGCGCCACGTTGGGCGTCCACGGCGTCTGGCCCCGCGACAGCGACCGCTCCGCCGCCATCAGGTCGAAGTAGAACTTGGGCATCTTGGCGTCCTGGTAGGCTTCCCATCCCCGCGCGCTGATGCTGATGAAGGCCAGCCCCGGCGGGATCATAAAGCCCTTCTGCGAGCCGGTGGCGACCAGGTCGCAGTTCCAGCCGTCCACGGGCAGGGGCAGGCAGCCCAGGCTGCTCACCGCGTCCACCAGCAGCAGCTTGTCGAACTCGCCCTTCACCACTCGGGCGATGGACTCCAGGTCGTGGGTCACGCCCGTGGAGGTCTCGTTGTGCGTCACCAGCACGGCCTTGATGGACGGGTCCTTCTGCAGCTCGGCGCGAATCGCCTCGGGGTCGATGGCGTCGCCCCATTCAAAGTCCATGCGCAGCACGTCGGCCCCGTAGGTGTCGGCAATCTGGACGAAACGGTCGCCGAACGCTCCGGCGGTGCACGCGATCACCCGGTCGCCCGGCGAAAGGGTGTTGACGACGGCGGCTTCAAGCGCGCCGGTTCCGCTGGCCGTGAGGATGTACAGGTCGTCCGTGGTCATGAAGACCTGCTTCAACCCCTCGGTTGTGGCCTCGATCAGCTCCTTGAACTCGGGCCCCCGGTGGTTGATCATGGGCAGCGACATTTCCTCGACGATGTCGTCGGGGATGGGCGTCGGGCCGGGGGTACGCAGGTTTTGCGGGGCAATCTTGGTCAAGGTCATAAAAGAAACTCCTGGGCCCACCACGTGGGCTGATTCAAACGATTACTTGGCGCGTGGCAAGGTCATACAGCACAAACGGCGTCGGATAGCAACGCCGCAAAGCACACACGCGACGGTTATTATATCAGATATTACGAAATCTGTCGGCTCGCCGGGCTCGTTGGTATTGCCATGCGCTCGACCCGTTGGTATAATCCCTCGCGGTCAATATCAATGCTTCACTCGCTTGAGACCTGTATCAAATGAGCGCTGGCCTCCCGGCAACGCAACCCCACGAGTTCCGTTCCCGTCGCCGTCGGTTGATGGATTCCCTGACGGACGGAGCCATCGTCATCGCGGCGGGACACGACTCCCCGCGCAACAACGACGTTGACCACCAGTACCGCCAGGACTCGTCCTTCTGGTATCTGACCGGGTTTGACGAGCCCGACGCCGTGGCGGTACTCCGCCCGGGTTCGCACACGCCCTACACGCTGTTCGTGCGCCCTTACGATCCCACCTTCGAGATTTGGGTCGGACGCCGGGCCGGCGTTCGCGGCGCCGTCGGCCCGTTGGGCGCGAACGCAGCGTACCCTCTGGACCAACTGGATTCCCAGCTTCCCAAGCTCCTGGCCGAGTGCGATACCGTTCATTACGCGCTGGGCAGCGACGACCGCGTGGACGGGATCATATCCGGGCTGGTCAAGCAGCGTCGGCGGATGGCCCAGCGCGGCGCCAAAAGCGTCCGCCGGATCGAGGACCCCACCGCTCAAATCGATGCCATGCGGCAGGTCAAGACCGATGATGAAATCGCCCTGCTGCAGCGCGCCATCGACATTACCGCAGTAGGATTCGAAGCGGCCATGCGCACGGCGGCTCCCGGCGTTGCCGAATATGAGGTCCAGGCCGCCCTGGAGCGTCCCTTCCGGCATCTCGGCTCGCCGCGCAACGGCTACCCTTCCATCGTAGCCGGCGGCGCCAACGCCTGCGTCCTGCACTACGTCCGCAACGACGAGATGTTGGGCCCCGATGACCTGCTGCTCATCGACGCCGGCGCGGAATACGGCTACTACACCGCCGACGTCACCCGCACCTGGCCAGTATCGGGGACGTTCACCCCGGCGCAAAGGGATATCTACGAAATCGTCCTGGAATCCCAGAAGGAGGCCATCGCCGAAGTAAAACCCGGCGTCGGCTTTGACGACGTCCACAAGGTCGCCACCCGAGCCCTGATCCGGGGGCTGGTGGATTTGGGCATCATGGACGGCGACGTTGAGCAGATTCTCAATGACGCCGCCTACCGGGACTACTACATGCACGCCACGTCCCACTGGCTCGGTTTGGACGTGCACGACTCCGGCGCCTATCGTGATGAGAAGGGCCAGATCCGGCTCCGTCCCGGTATGGTGCTGACCATCGAGCCCGGCCTTTATTTTGGCGCCCAGGCCAAAAAGACGCCCGAAGCCTACCGCGGCATCGGCATTCGCATTGAGGACGACGTGCTCGTGACGGAGGACGGCTGCCGGGTGCTGTCGGAGGCGATTCCCAAAGAGGCCGACGAACTGGAAGCCATCGTCAAGGATGGACGTTAGGCCATGCTCTCCGCTGCTGTGAAAACCGCCGCACCTGCTGCATTGCGCCCTGTGGGGCATTTGACGAGACTCGATACGGGGATTTTATTCCCCGTATTTTTTTGGCCCAGCGCAAACCGGGCAGGGACGTTTCACAAACCGGGGGCGCCGAAAATTCCCGCCTTTCCCGTAGCGGCCTCTCCCGCATCGGGAGCGGCTTTTCCCCATTTCGTCAGAGCGAAGCCTTTACACTTCGCTCTTTTTTTTGCCTGCCCAATGAGTTTGACGGTCTTGTTGATCGTCGCCTTGCTGGGCGATTCAACAATCACCGGTATCGTAACGGAGGGATGCCTATTGAATGAAGCCGCTTCATGGTAGCCGGCCAGGGCCGGTGATCCCATTTGTCCAGGGCAACAAGATTGGCTAACGCCAACGAACCTGAAAAACCGACGATTCGAGGAGGATCGATGAGTTCCCTCAATTTGGACACTCTGAAAAGCTTGCCAATGCGGCTGTTGATTCTGGCGACCGCTGCGGCCTGTGCAATCGTCCTGATGTCGGCGGCCTGCGGCCCGTCGTCCGAAACGCCCGCCACCACCGCAGGTTCTACCGGAACCACTACAACTACCGACAAGGCCGCCGATCCCGGCATGTACGCCAGCCTTTCCGGCGACATTCCGATTGACGGCTCCTCAACCGTGTTCCCCATCACCGAGGCCGTCGCCGAGGAGTTCGGCGACCTCACCGGCGGCAACGTCCGCGCCGTCGTCGGCATCTCCGGCACGGGCGGCGGATTCAAGAAGTTCTGCGCCAACGAGACCGTCATCTCCGACGCCTCCCGCCCCATCAAGCAGAAGGAAGTTGACCTGTGCGCCGCCGCCGGCATCGAGTACATCGAGCTGCCGGTAGCCATCGACGGCCTGTCCGTCGTGGTGAATCCGCAGAACGACTTCGTGGACTGCCTGACCGTTGACCAGCTCAACATGATCTGGAAGCCCGAGTCCGAGGGTGTTATCACCAAGTGGAACCAGGTTGACCCCTCCTGGCCGGCCGAAGACATCAAGCTGTACGCCCCCGGCGTTGACTCCGGCACCTTCGACTACTTCACCGAGGCCATCAACGGCGACGGCGGCGTGTCCCGCGGCGACTTCGTGGCGTCCGAGGACGACAACGTGCTGGTGCAGGGCGTGTCCGGCGACAAGTACAGCATCGGCTACTTCGGCTACGCCTACTACGTCGAGAACCGGGACAAGGTGAAAGTCGTTCCCA